>PMDG01000028.1:55312-109306 GCA_003154375.1 Candidatus Peregrinibacteria bacterium | reverse complement strand
GGCCGACAGGACGACCACGAAGTGCGTGACTATTTGGAACATTGTCGCGCCCTCATCTTCCCCGGGGAGGAGGATTTCGGCATCGTCCCCGTCGAGGCTATGGCAGCCGGCAAGCCTGTGCTCGCCTACGGCAAGGGCGGGGTCCTCGAATCGGTCCAGGCGGGAGTCAGCGGCGAATTCTTTTTCGAGCCAACTCCTCAATCATTGGAAAATGGGTTGGCTCGGCTCATGGCCAACGAGAATCATTACAATCGGCAAACAATCCGATCAATCGCGGAACAATTTGATACGACCGTTTTTGAAAGAAAAATTGTGGCCCTAATTAATAAGGCAATAGGCTGAACACCATCGCCTTGAATGGAAGTGATATTAAATCCAATAATCCCAATTTTGAGTTAAGGCCCCATTTTAAGCATGGGACCATCATTATCGCCGTGGATTTCCTTCTTGTATTCAAGCTCACCAGATCCCAGATGATACATATCAATAATCGACAATAGGGGCGCCCCATCTTTATTGAAACCCCTAAAGAAAAAATGCTCAGGTCTTATATCGACAAACAAATTGCCTGGAGAACCTGGAATTTTAAACTCAGGTTCAAAATTCTCATCTTTAATTTTCTGCATATCTTTGGCAAGCTCTCCCTTTCCATTCAAAATGATAAGTCGTAGACAGTCTAAAAGGATCAATGGCGTTACAAGATTTTTTTCTTCTATAGGATCAGCTATAGATTTATTGATTTCAACCATTGTTTCCGAAAGACGGTCAAGAAATCGTTGCCAAAGTTCTTTATTACTCTCATCGCCTGCAGCTTCGTCTAAATTTTTTAAATATGCGTTTTTTTTCTCAACATATTTAATTTGTTTCATTTTCAAAATCAAGTCTGAATAATATCTGACAATTACCTTGTCGTTGCGGTTAAGCTTCTTACGTAGAAATAATTTTATCAGCAATCTCTTGGCGGATCGGATCACGGCGGTCCACTCGCTCTTGGAGAGGCTTGTCTTTAAATCGGGGGAATTTTTGAAGGCACCCTCAATTCGAGAGATGTATTCCGAGCCCCAAATATCTTTTTCGTCGTAATTGATATCTTCTTTATAAAAATCAAAAGGATGGGGAGCGCGGGATTTGTCATAAATATCGTTTATTCCGTTAAAGCCATCCTCCATAAACCGAGTTTCATTCTTAACCCACTCTGACACCGCATGGGCTTCGGTTCCAAAGTATTTTTTAAGGGGCGCCAATTCGTAATTTGGATTCCTGAATTTCTGGATTCGTTTTTCCAAAAAATGCTGCGCCAAAAGTGCGTTGTGGGGATGGCCACCCTTCACAGCAATTGAAACAGGGGGGTCGATAGGGGGCTCGAGCGAGAAGAAGGCAATAGGCTTAAATATTTCATTTGCATCAAAATAGGGGCATCGTTTGATCAAAGCCAAAAAATTTAAAAATAGGTGACCTTCATAAATATCTCGAGTGGTAATCTGATCGTCATCTGGACAGATTTCGGTCAATGATTCTTCGATGGTATTTGCCTTTCGGTTCAATTGGCCTATTTTTTGCCAGACTTTCTTTCGTTCCAGAGGATCGATGATCTCTTTGATTTTTTGTCTTAGCCGGATCTCAAGTTTTCTTTCAGGGACGAATCCCCATTCTTCTCGATGATTGTCTTTTTGGGCAAAAAAATACTGAGCATAATAATCCCGACAATCAAATTCCCCGAATAATATTTTTTTGATTTCAGCTCTTGCCTCGTTAAAAATAAAAACTTTGCCACGTCTACTTTCGCGATCTAGCCTTTGAAGTTCATATTGGGCAACTCCGCAAAAACTACCCCATTCGGACTCTTCGAAATGGTCTTCGGGCAAATCGGTAGATATGTCAAAATCATAACATTCGCCCATTTCTGCCAATGGTTGGTAGGTAGATTTGCTAATTGAGGGCATGGCTTGAATTAATAGACCATATTAATTAGTATAATACTATAATATATATTTAATATTTGTCAATCATTTTCCACAAGACAATTAAAAAAACGCCCCGTCCGTGATGGATCGGGGCGTCAGATATTTTCTCAAAGCTCCAAGCTCAAAGCCCAAAGCTATTTCTTGGCGGCTTTCTTTGCGGCCGGCTTCTTGGCTGGTTTCTCCTCTTCTTTGGCGGGCTTCGTAACCACCTTCTTGGCAGCCTTTTTGGCAGTCTCTTTCTTGTGGGCCTCTTCCTTGGCCTTCACCTCTTCCTTGGCAGCCTCCTTCTCGGCGGCTTTGCGGGTCATCTTCTCCTCGACGGATTCGTTGACAACCTTCTTGCTGGCACGGGCGCTCTCGCTGGCTTTCATCTTTTCGGCCTTCTCCATGCGTGAGCGGAACTTATCGACACGTCCGGCGGTGTCCACCAGCTTCTGTTTGCCAGTGTAAAAAGGATGGCAGGCGGAACAGATTTCAACGGAACGCTCTTCGAAGGTGGCTCCGAATGTATGGACCGCGCCACAAGCGCAGGTAACCTTTGCCTTGGGGTAGTACTTAGGATGGAGTTCGGCTTTCATAGGGACAAATAAGGGAAATATTCGACTCTCAATGGAGAGCGGGTGGATTTTAACTCATTCTTAAGATCAGCGCAAGTCGTTTCATCGCCGTGATGTCTTTTTTTCGGCTTTTGGCTTCCCGAGCAACTTCGAGTAATGGAACATGCTAGAGGGGATCAGCATCCCGAGAACCAAAAGAAGTAGCAGTGAAGTTGCTCCTATCAAAATCGGAAGGATCCAGCTCTTTTTGACATTCACCTGAGCCTGGGCCTCTCTGTATTCGTTTCGGGAATCGGTGACCCGTAATGTGACCAGATACTTGCCTGGTTTTTGGAAGATGTGGTCCGTGAGAACACCGTTCGCCTTGGTGCCATCCCCGAAATCCCACTCGTAATTCTTAATATAGTCATCGGGGTCGCTAGACCGGACTGCATTGAAAGTCATGGGCTGGCCAACTTTCGCTTCCGGCTGGGTGATTTGGATGTTGGGGATAGGCCCTTTGTTCTGGTCATTGGGATCGGCGTTGTCGCCCAAGCCGTCATGGTCGGAATCCATGGTTTCCTTGGGATCGAATGGAAAGGCGTCCTTGTTATCCCCTACTCCGTCATGGTCTGAGTCTTTGACCTCGGTAGGATCAGTCGGAAATGCATCCTGGATATCGGGAACGCCATCGTTGTCATCGTCGGGATCCGCATTGTCGCCAATACCATCATGGTCCGTGTCCTTCGATTCCTTTGGATCCAAGGGAAAGGCATCGATACTATCGGGTACTCCATCGTTGTCGTCATCAGGATCCAATCGATTACCGATACCATCGTGGTCCGTGTCGATATCCACGAAAACATTTTTCACCACCTTGTTGTTGTCGGGATTATCGCCTTTCTCATCCCACGGCACGATTCGGATCGCGAAAGGATGATCCCCTGGGACATCGGAGCTCCATTCGACGAATACGTCGTCTGTTTTGCCAGCGATCGCGGAAATCGGCTGGTCGGCACCTACGAACTTCCCCGTTTTCTCATCAAAAAATTTCACCACTCCTTCAAGGTCGGACTTTGAATTGTTGTGGACCGTGACGTAAATCTTGGCGCTTTGTCCGACCAAAAGATCCTCTGGCACTTTTACATCCGCGACGGAAATGGAGAGATCTTTGGGGAAATCCGCGGCATGGGTGAATGGGGTCGCAAAAAAGGCGGCCAAAACGAGGGCCAGGAATCCGATTTTTGTGAAACGGTTCATGATTGAAATAATTATAGTCTCAAGTCTCATGTGCGAGTCTCAAGGGGCGGAATTATTTTAGACCCTTGAGACTTGTGACTCGCGCTTGAGACTGTCCATTAGGCCTTTTGGAGTGGCAATTCCTCAGCTTTTGGTGCAGTCGCATCCTCTAGGATCACCGACATGGAAGCGACTTTGTCCTTTCCATCCAAACGCATCACATACACTCCTTGGGTGGCACGGCCGATAGAGGGAAGGTCAACCAAAGGCATGCGGATCATCTGGCCTTCCTTGGAGATCAAAATCAGATCGCCAATGGTGGAATTATCCAAGATTCCGGAACCCACGATTTTGCCAGTCTTGGCCGTGATATTGGCGGTCTTCACACCAGTGCCTCCACGAGCCTGGAAACGATAATCCGTCACTTTGGTCGTCTTGCCCAAGCCGTTTTCCATCACCACCAAGAGGCGGCTGTTGGGCTCGTCGCGGACCACATCCATCGAAACCATGGTGTCGCCTGGCCTCACGCGGATTCCACGCACACCCATGCTGGCGCGGCCCATCGAGCGAACATCGCTTTCCTTGAAGCGGATGCACTTGCCTTCTTTCGTCACGAGCATCACCTGATCGTTCTCTTTTGTTGGTTTCACCCAGCGGAGCAGATCGCCCGGGCGGAGTTTGATGGCGATAAGACCGGATTTGCGGACATTCTTGAAATCCTCGAGATCTGTCTTCTTCACCGTTCCGGCCGAGGTGGCCATGAACAGGTATTTGCCGCCATCGTGATGAGAATCATCGAAGAGCACAGTGACGCGCTCATTGTCGGTGAGCTGGATCAGGTTGACCACCGCCTGGCCTTTGGCCGTTCGGCTGGCCACGGGGATCTCGTATACGGGCAATCGGAACACACGGCCCTTGTCCGTGAAGAACAGAAGGTTGTTGTGCGTGCGCGTGTAGATGATCTGACTGATCTCGTCCTCGTCCTTGGTGGTCATGCCGATCACGCCCTTGCCACCGCGGTTCTGGGTGCGGTATACGGTCGGCGTGAGGCGTTTGATGTAACCCGTCTTGGTGAGGGTCACCACCATGGGCTCATCGGGGATGAGCGAAATGGCATTGAACTCGCCCACGGCGTGGGGCACGATCTCGGTCAGGCGCTTGTCGCCGTATTTCTCCAAAATCTCATCGCTCTCCTTGGCCACGATGGCCATGATCTTCTTAACATCAGCCAAAATGGCCTCGCATTCCATGATGAATTTCATCCGCTCGGCCAACTCGTCCTCGATCTTTTGGCGCTCGAGTCCTGCCAAAGTCTGTAAGCGCATCTCGAGAATAGCCTTGGCTTGGAGCTCGCTCAGTTTGAATTTCTTCATCAACCCGTCCCTGGCATCTTCTTTCGTGGGCGATTTCTTGATCAAGGCGATTACCTCGTCGATGTGGTCGAGCGCGATCTTCAACCCTTCCAATATATGGGCGCGCGCCTTGGCCACCTTGAGTTCAAACTCGGTGCGGCGCTTCACCACCTCGCGGCGATGGTCGATAAACTGCTCCAGCATGGACTTGAGATCGAGTAGGCGAGGCTGAAGGCCGTTCACCAGGCCAATCATGTTGTAACCAAACGAGGTTTGCAGATTAGTATGCTTGTAAAGCTGGTTGAGCACCTTTTTGGGGAACGCATCGCGCTTGAGTTCGACCACCACGCGGACGCCCTTTCGGCTGGATTCATCGCGGATATCGGAAATACCGGTGATCACCTTGTCGCGCACCAGGTCGGCCATGGTTTCAACCAAGGCGGCCTTGTTGATCTGGAACGGGACCTCGGTGATGATAATACGAAACTTTCCCGCTTTGGTCTCCTCGATGTCGGCACGCCCACGGATCACCACGCTACCTCGGCCAGTGGCATAGGCCATTTTGAGGGCTTCGATGTCGTACACCAAACCAGCGGTTGGAAAATCGGGACCTTTGATGAATTGCAGCAAATCGTCTACCGAGGCTTCCGGATGGTTGATCAAATGCTTCACGGCATTCATGACCTCGGTCAGGTTGTGGGGTGGGATGTTGGTGGCCATACCCACGGCGATACCGACAGTGCCGTTCAAAAGCAAAGCGGGAATTCGGCTTGGGAGCACAGAAGGTTCCTTCAAACGGCCATCGTAGTTGGGGCGAAAATCGACCGTTTCCTTTTCAATATCAGCCAGAATCTCATCGGAGATGCGATGCAATTTAGCCTCGGTATAACGCATGGCTGCGGCATGGTCTCCATCCATGGATCCGAAGTTTCCTTGTCCGAAAATGAGCGGATAGCGCATCTTGAAATCCTGGGCCATGTGGACCATGGTGTCGTACACAGCAACGTCGCCATGCGGATGGTACTTGGCGAGCACATCGCCGACCACGGCCGCGGATTTGCGGAATTTGGCGCTATGGCGCAGCCCGATCTCGTTCATGGAATACAGGATGCGGCGATGCACGGGTTTGAGACCATCGCGGACATCAGGCAAAGCGCGCGAAACGATCACGCTCATGGCGTAATCGAGGTAGCTTTCCTGCATTTCGGTAACAATCTCGCGATTGCTCACGTTACCAACGCCCACCAAGGCCGGCATCTCGTCATCGACGAGTTTGCCGCCTGAAGATGAGGTTTGGGGAACCCCTTCTTCGACCTCCTCCTCCGGCTTGTTCTCCTCATTCTCGGGTTCGATTGGTTTCTTAGCTTTTTCTTTTGCCACTTTGAATAAAGTAAAAAAATAGGAGTTTGCCCGTCGCAGTGGATCGGACAAAAATTAACGGACAAATTCTATCAGAATGCCGATTTGTTTCAAAGGGTTTTGATGGCAGAAGACTTGACACCAAAAAAGCCAATCATCCAATGGCAAATGGCAACACGACAAGCGGATCAATGTTTTAATGGTTTAATTGGACGACTCCTGGAGTTTGCCCATTAAATGGACGACCAAATTCAAGGCCACCGCATTCGCCTCATCGGGGAATTGGTTATTGAGTTCCGCCAGAAATAATTTGATACGGGAGGGGTGGGCACGAAAAAAGGAAATGGCGGCATCGGAACGTCCGACCCTCGCCTCGGCGATGGCATTCTCAAGGCCGATCTCGCCCTTGGTCACGCGAAGCCCCTCGGAAATGCGTTTGCGGTAAACGATCATGGAAGGCTGGTGATGATGTGAGGCGCCTTCAAACACATCATCCATCAAAAGTTCGATGAATCGGATCCGTTTATGAAAATCCAAAGCCATGAACAGGGATCCGATCTCCATTTCGCGACCGGAAACCGAAAAATAGAGGATCAGATCGGCAAAAGATTCCTCCAGGCCATTCGAATGCAGCGATTCCAAGGCCGACTCAAAATCAGCAAACCCTTGGATCGGGGCTTCGTCCACGGATTCTGTCTCTAGTTGTTGGACTAAATCGGACATGTTTGTTTCATCAAAAGACTTCCCTATATTATACCATTTTTAGGGGCTAGTGGACAGTGTTAAATATAAATTCGGAAACTTAACTGATAACCGTCGGCTTCTCGGCATCGGGGGGTCCCGGGGGTGAATGCGCAGAACGCGGCTGGGGTAATGTGCAACGCTGCGATTGCGTCATGAACCCCCAGGCGGTTTTTTGGTTCCTTTTTGACCGCCCAAAAAGGAACGCCCGCCGTGGCGAACGGCGTTAGGAGATAACATTGAATTTAGCGATATGCTGGGGGCAAATTAAAACAAAAATGATATAGTAACCTCAGCACTATGTTCATCGCCGACCTTCACATCCACAGCAAATATTCCCGTGCGTGCAGCCGTGATTTGGACCTGCCCCATTTGGAGGCGTGGGCCAAACTCAAGGGCATCGACCTCATCAGCACGGGTGATTTCACCTATCCCGCTTGGTTTAAAGATCTTCACGAACAATTGGAGGAACGGGACCCTGGTGTTTTTGCGTTGAGGTCGGAATTCAAAAACAAGGGTGACGCTCCTGTGTTCCCCTCTTGCGATCGGGACATCCGTTTCATCCTCAGCACCGAAGTCAGCCTGATTTATAAAAAGAATGACCGCGTTCGCAAGGTTCACCTCGTGATTCTGGCACCCAATCTGGCCACGGTCGCCAAGATCAATCTGGCGTTGGACAAGATCGGCAATATCAAATCCGATGGCCGCCCTATTCTGGGTCTGGACAGCAAAATTCTTTTAAAATTGCTGCTCGATATCTCACCAGACATTCAATTGATACCAGCGCACATCTGGACTCCCCATTTTTCCGTGTTCGGCGCCAATTCGGGCTTCGATTCCATCGAGGAATGTTTCGAGGAATTAAGCCCCCACATTTGCGCATTAGAGACTGGCCTTTCATCTGATCCTGCCATGAACTGGCGACTCAGCCAATTGGACAAATATGTGTTGGTCTCGAATTCCGACGCCCACTCGCCCAGAAAGCTCGGCCGCGAGGCCACAGTATTCGATTGCGCGCGCGATTATCCCTCGATCCTGAACGCCCTGCGCCACAACCATTCCAAAGTCGCAGGAACCATTGAATTCTTCCCCGAGGAAGGCAAATACCATGCCGATGGCCTACGGGACGAACAATTGCGGTTGACCCCCGAGGAAACCCGCAAAAACAATTACAAGTCGCCCAAAACGGGCAAAAAGATCACGGTGGGCGTGGATCACCGCGTCAGCCTCCTTGCTGATCGGCCCATGGGCTTCAAGCCTGCTACAGCACGTGCAGTATGGTACATCATTCCGCTAACCGAAATCATCGGTGAAGTGTTGGACGTAGGCGGAGCCAGCAAAAGGGTAGGAGAGCTATATTTCAAATTGTTGGAAAGAATCGGCCCCGAATTTTTTATTCTCAAAGACGCTCCAATCGCCCAAATCGCAAAAGTACACCCCATGGTGGCGGAGGCGATCGACCGCATGCGAAAGGGTAACGTGATCAAAGAGGCCGGATATGACGGCGAATTCGGCATCATAAAATTGTTCCGCCCCAACGAATTGGTGGAAAAAAAACAAATGAAGTTGCTATAATGCGCTTCTTTTCATTCAGAACGCAGCGGAGCGCAGTGAAGAATCTCCCATCGGCTATCATGAATAGATATTGGGAGATCCCACGTTTCGCTTCGCTCACTCTGGATGAAAAATAAAGATGCTAATTCCAAAACCGTAATTCGTAATTGTTTTAATGTTAAATCTTTCCCAACGAAAGGCAGTAGAGACCACAGAGGGCCCCCTCCGAATATTGGCGGGCGCCGGCACGGGCAAAACCCACACCTTGGTCTCGCGGATCGGCTATCTGATCGAGATGCTCAAAGTGGAGCCCCATAAGATCTTGGCGCTCACTTTTACCAACAAGGCGGCGCGCGAACTCAACCATCGTCTGACCGAACTCAAATTCCCTGGCGTCGAGGCATGCACATTCCACGCCTTGGCAGCACGGATTCTTCGACACTACTGGAAAACCGATTTCGCGATCCTTGGCAAAAAGGAACAAGAGGAGGTCCTATTCGGAATCCTGTATCCAAACGAAAAAAAAGAGCTTCGGATTATTCTGTCCGATTTGGAATTGATCGACTTTAGGAAACCGAAATCGTCGCTGGCCCCAGAACGGATGGAAATCATTCTTCGGGACTATCGTGCGGCCCTCAAAAAACTGAACGCCTTGGATTTCACAGGCCTCCTCACCAAATTATTGGACCTTTGGGAAGAGGATGAAGGCATTCTCGAAAAATGCCAAGCGCTTTTCAGTTATATATTGGTCGACGAGTATCAGGACGTGAACGGGCCACAGATCCAAATCGTGCAAAAATTGGCAGACAAACATCGGAACCTGTGTGTGGTCGGTGATCCGGACCAAACTATCTATTCGTGGCGCGGGTCGGATCCGAAATCGCTCGCCGATTTCCCCCTAAACTATCCAGACTGTGCCTTGGTGAGCCTCACCGAGAACTATCGCAACCCGCCACGAATTTTAAAAGGTGCGGAAGAGCTGATCGGGCACAATCCCGAGCGGTTGCCGAAACCCTTGCAGGCCTTGGCGCTGAAACAAGGCGATATCAGCCTTTGGAAAAGCGTCTCCGAATCCGAACAGAATGAAACGATTCTCCATCTTCTCCAAAATTATCTTGGAAGTCATGACGCGATGCACACAGCGGATATATTGGACGTCAAACGCGATGAGGAATTCCTGAAATTCGGAGACATTGCCATCCTCTATCGCACCCAGGCCGAAGGAAAACGGATCGCAGCAGAGCTCGCGAAGCGCGGCTATCCGTATCAACTGTCTGCCCCCGAGGTTTTCTGGGAACGGAAGGAGGTCATGGAAATTCTAATGCATTTGGATCAACTCCGCTTTCTGGAATCCTTTCCAGAGGGAATAAAATTCAGCGATTGGATGCGCGAAAGGATCGACCATTATGTGAGCTTGGGCAAATTCACGGATTCGCAGGTCACGCACATGCACATGCTCGTTCCCCATGCCATGGCCTACGATGCTCAACCAATTCAAGACGCCCTGTTCGACTTTTTGGACGAGGCTCGGACCGAGCAGGATATCGACAACCTAGTTGAGTCGGACAAAATCAACCTGCTCACCCTTCACTCGGCCAAGGGACTCGAATTTCCCGTGACGATGATTGTTGGGTTAGAAGAGGGAAACCTTCCTGGCAAAAAAATGGGCGAAGATGCAGAGCTTCTGGCCGAGGAACGCCGTCTCCTTTACGTGGGCATGACCCGCGCCACCCGCGATCTGCACTTATTTTTCTGCACACAAAAATTCGCGGAGCCCACGTTCCCATCACGTTTTTTGGAAGAAATCGGCTACTCAAACATGATCTTCGGCAAACTGCCCGAGACCACAGTGCGATCGATCCACCGCAAAGAGATCAGGAAAGCGCAGATGAAACTCTTTTAGTCTCAAGCGCGAGTCTCAAGTCTCAACGACATGCGAACCCGACAAACCAAAACCATTCGCAAAATAAAAAACTAACACCTAATTGGCAAATATGGCCGACACGACACCCCCCAAAAGCACGGTCCGACAAAAGAAAGGCTCTCCCGCGGCCAGCACCCAGCTTTTCCTGAACATCGCGGAGATCAAAGACAATGTCGTGGTCTTGAAAAACGGCGGGATTCGGGCGATCCTGCAAACCTCCAGCGTGAATTTCAACCTGAAATCCGAAGAAGAGCAGAATAGCATCATCTACGCTTACCAGAGCTTTCTCAATTCCTTGGATTTCCCGATCCAGATTGTGATCCAGTCCCGAAAGCTCGACATCGATAAGTATATCGAGAACGTGAAAGAAGCCTCTGCAAAACACGATAATCCCCTTCTCAAGCAACAGACCCTGGAGTACGCCGAATACATCCAAAAATTGGTCGAATACGCAGACATCATGGAAAAGGATTTCTATGTGGTCGTCCCTTACGATCCCTACAGGGCCCAAAAGCTGAATCCCCTGGAAAAATTCATGCAATCGATCTCTTCCACGGACAGCATCGACAATATCAAGCGTCGCCATAAGGAATTCGACGAGCTCAACAAACATCTGGGCGAGCGTGTGAACTCTGTCCGGACCGGGCTTGAGGCCTGCAACCTTCGCGTGGCCCAACTCACCACGTCCCAGCTGATCGAGACCTTCTATCGGCTCTACAACCCGGAAACTTCCCGCAACCAGAAAATCGAGGACATCAGCAAAGCGGATCTGGAGCCACTTTAAATCGTGGAAACCGCTTTGGTTTCCCCGCCCTTTCCCGCTCTCAAAAGAGGTTTGCTCGTTTCGCGTAGAAATCTGTCCCAAATTTCCCACGAAACGCCCAACGCTCCATTCGCCCTTGGCGGGCTCATTCCGCTTTGGTTCGCAAACCTCGCTTCTTCGAAGGTCTCGTTTTCGAAAGCTCGCTTTGCTTCGCGAGCTTCTCATGGGGCCCACAAGACCCATTTCGACTCCTCGCTACGCCTAGCTCGCCTCCTCAAACTCGGTCGCGGGTCGGCCTATTCGTCATGTCTTATGGGGCTTCTTCCATCAATTTGATATCGATCCCCTCGGGAATGCGAGGCAGGTTGTGGATCCAGACGGGCCACGGCTTAATCTTGACCGCGTCCACCTCTGGCATGTTTCCAATGAGGTTTTCCGCGTCGGCCACACTGAGCCCGAGTACTTTTTCCTTAAGCTTGCTCCCGAAACGCAACCCAGCCTCCGAGGATGGCTCGATCACATACTCTTCGATCCCCTTGATCGTGGCGGTCACCTTGATTTGGCCCAAATCAGGATTCTCCTCGATCACCTCGTAGCTCACATTGTCCGGATTCAAGGAGCTTTCCCTGATCTTCATGTCCGGATGGGCCCGAGACCCGATCTCGTCCTTCAAAATGGCGAAAAGCTGATCAAAATCGAATGCCACCCCCGATGCATCGATCTTGGCGAACACCTCAAACTTATCCCGATGGCTTCCTTCCAAACCATCTGGAAAACGGAGATCAACCAACGTGGTTTTGAGATACTGGTCGTCGTCCATAAGGACCATGTGGGTCTTGTTCATCTGATTGATCTCATCGATGTAGGTTCGGAGATCTTCCTTTGCCATCAGAATCAGATTGTCCTGGATCTCCTTTTTCGCCGCCTCGATATCCTCTTTTTTCACAATAGGCTCATATTGGGTGACTCCTCCGATCATCGGAGCGTCGCTTTCTCCCCAGATCAAACGTTGGTTGTATTTGGACAGCGCAGGAATGGTGAACTTGCCTGGAAGCACATTCCCCCGATCCCCCACAGGTTTCCCATACAGGTCAAAAGGATCCGCCTCCACAACCGAGGCCAACGTTCCGGGGACCGCCACCCCCTCTTCTGTAAGGGTCCGAGACGGAACAGTGACCGATTTCGGAATGCGGAAATAGATTCCGTCCGGAGTCATGAAACGGGTGCCCGCCTTCAGAGCCCAAGGCTGATCCTCAGTGTTGAGGATTCGGATCTTCCCCTTGGCATTCTGGCCTTTGAATTCCATGCTGGTGGTGCTGAACACCTTGGTCTGCTTGGTGGTGGTCTGGACCGTCTCGCTGGCGACCACATGCGGCTTGTTCTGTTCGAGAAGGACCTGGTTTATGCGCTTGTCAGCCAAAGTGATGTTGACCGTGAAATCCAGGTTATCGAATTTGGGGCGGATTAATATTGTGGCCGATGGAAACGCAATGTAGCCGATGAGACCAAAAAGCCCGATGCTAATGAGGAGAATCAACGTGAGCACCTTCCGGCTCGGCTTTCCGATTGATGAAGTGTAAACGGAATCCTCGGATTTTTTCTTTCGGTGATCCTTCATCCTGAATTCCTGGATCAACTCCCTGATGCTCATTTTTCGTTCCGTGGTGCGTTGGGGAATGTCCTCACGCGGGGTTTCGTTCCGGAGGGCTTGGATCGGACGGATCAACACTTGGGGATTCTCCTCGGCTGGAGCCTGGGACTCTTCGACCTCGATCTTGCTCATGACTGCTAGGCCGACCCGCTCGGCCAAATGGATCCCGTTGCGGTCAGAAGTAACCAGGATGAGCTTCTTCCCTTTCGCCTCCATCTTGGTTTTCAGGATTTTCAGGTTCACACCGCTCTGAAAAAGCACCGCCTTCCGCGGGATCACCAACAAAATCTCCTTCTTGCGAAGGTTTCGGATTCGGTCGAACAGAGAGGTGACCTCCTCGTCGACATCGACATAGATGATTTGGCGGGACGGTTTTTCTTCCATCGGGTCTAGGGACTAGGGGCTAGGGTCTAGGGGGGCAACATTCCAATTTATTTCATCAACACCTTAAGGCCGGGCATCTCCTTCCCTTCAATCATTTCCAATGATGCGCCGCCTCCGGTGGAAACAAGGGTCATATCCTTTGCAACACCTAGCTTCTCGGCGGCCGAGGCGCTATCCCCTCCCCCGACAATTTTGAGGCCCTTGCCAGCGGCAATCGCCTTGGCAATGGTTTCGGTGCCTGTGGCAAACTTTTTGAATTCAAAAACGCCAATGGGGCCGAACCAGAGCACGGTCTTGGCCTCCTTGATGCGGGCCACGTAATCCTTGATCGTCTTGGGGCCGAGGTCGAGAGCCATCCAGCCGGCGGGAATCTTGTCGACCGATACCACTTTGGATTCTGCATCCTCCGCGAACTTGTCGGCGACCACGGCATCGACTGGCAACACGACATTCTTTGCCTTGAGCACCTTGGCGACCACATCCTTCATTTCCTCCAAGCCTTCATCGTCGATCTTGCTGGCACCCATATCGAGACCTTTGGACTTCAGGAGTGAAAATGAGAGCGCCCCAGCGACCAGCACCGAATCCGCCATCTTCATCAAATTGACGATGGCTCCCAATTTATCGGCCTTGAGACCGCCGATGACGGCAACCATAGGATGCTCAGGCTTTTCGAGGGCCGCGGCCAAGGCAGCGACCTCTTTTTCGACTCCGAAACCGGCGAAACCCGGAATATATTTCGGCACCGAGGTCATGCTGGCGTGGGCACGATGGGAATTGCTGAAGGCATCGTTCACATAAACATCTGCCAGACTGGCGAGTTGTTTTCCGAAGGTATCTCGTTCAGCTTCGACTTTTGACTTTTCACCCTTATTGAAACGAAGATTCTCCAAAAGGACGACCTGATCGCTCGGAATCCCCTTCTCGCCCCAATCGTCCACCTTGGCCACTGGCATCTTGAGCAATTCGGACAATCGGACGGCGATCTTGTCGGTTTTCAGGTTCGGCTCGTTCACCTTGGGGCGACCCACATGACTCATCAAAATGATCTGCTTCGCCTTTTGGTCGAGCAGATACTGGATCGTGGGCAAAGCAAACTTGAT
This sequence comes from Candidatus Peregrinibacteria bacterium, assembly GCA_003154375.1. Classification (GTDB taxonomy): domain Bacteria; phylum Patescibacteriota; class Gracilibacteria; order UM-FILTER-43-11; family UM-FILTER-43-11; genus FEN-1329. Next base: position 94,736 of record PMDG01000028.1, on the reverse strand, counting down.
GCGCTTGTCACTCTTCACATTGCCCTTGTCGTCCAACGGAACATTGAAATCCACGCGGACGAGGACTTTTTTGCCCGCCAATTTCGGGGCGTCTTTGAGAGTTTTGAGGTTCATGTTGGTTTCGATAAAAATAACGGCTTTATATTAGTACGAAACCGAGCACGATCAAAATCGAATTTCAGACCTAAATTCGCAAACATTAAAAAGAGCCCTTCCCTGTCTTGCGACAGGAAAGGGCATAAGGTGCCTCATGGCTTAGCTCTGCAACCCCCGAAACGTGCCGGGGACCAAGAGCTAAAAACCAGGAAGCCAATCACTTGCGGACGGCGGCGAAGCGAATGCTGGCGTCAAACTGCCTGTCGGAGTCGCACCAATCCAGATGGAGCCTGCGCTCGCCATTGTGCACGCTGAGGAGCGGCCTAACGACGCGACAAGCCAAGCTGATCTGCGAACCGGAACCGAGAGCCCCAATCCGGAACTTCTTCTGGAGGTCGGGGTACACGGCGCCGAGGGCGAGAAGTTCTGGCAATGTAGAGGCACGGAGCCCCATACGGTCAAGCTCGACGAGGATCTCGAGGGTTGTGGCATCTCGGCTGCAGCGGACGAGGGAGACCTCGGCTCTGCCCGCCTTGCAGCTGGCCTCGGGTAGACGCTCGGGGAGGAGCTCAGGGATGATTCTACCAAATACCCGGTCGTACTTCCCGGCCTTGGCGGCTGCGTTGCTGTCGCAGTCGACGGTTACCGCATGGGTGGTCTCGACCGTGAGCGTGAGCGGGACGGTACCGGGGGCATCGGCCTTGGGCGTCCGCCTGATCGCGAGAAATGCCTCGAAGTCGGCTGCACTGATGGCGCCGCTCTCGATGAGCTTGTTCAGCTCTACACGCTGGTCTTTGGTGGGTGGCCTATGGGACGCGACGAAGGGCTCCAGATCAGTGGCGAGAATATTGCCGCTTTTGACGAGTCTGTCCAACTCCATCTGCTGGGCAAAAGTGGCCTTGCCGGCTTGCTGGGGCGCGATATAACGAACTGGGTCGAACTGCTCGGGGGCATCAGCCTTGGTCGGCGCGGCCGCACCCTTCCTCATCATTTTCGCGACCATCTTGCCGAGAGACCCCTCCGGAGCTTCCACGATCTCAGGCACGAAACCCGCCTCGACTTGATCGAGGGTCAGGCCGGACCTCTTCGCGAAAGCGTCTTTCGCCGCCTCCTCGGGGGTCATGCCCCCAGTGGCGTAGCAGGTGAACACCTGGCCGAGCAATGCCTCGGTTGGCGGCTCGGCGAAAGCGGGAACGACGAAGCCAAACAGCAGGGCCGCGACAAACAACATGCAACGTTTCTCCATGGTCTACTCAACGCAAAGGCAGGTCCGCCGAAGCAGACGTGCCGAGTTTAAACCGTGCATCCATTGGCCACGGTCTATATTACTTAGTTGCGACGACCCGCCTTGGTCGCCTTCTTGGCCTTCTTCCTGACGGTCTTGGCCAGCGCCTCTTGGGCACGGCTCTTGTAGTAGGCGCGATATGCATCGAGCTCTTCGCCTCGACCCTCTTTCCGAGCCTCACGCTCAACCTCTCGAATGAAACCTTTGAAGCTCTTGCCTTTGACCATGCGCTCCTCCACGGGTTTGAATTCGCCTTTCTAGGCTGAACTTTTTTCAATGTTTATAACCCTTTGGCCACAGCCCTCAATTTCCGAATCTATCGGATCCTGAGAGCTAGGCCAAAGGAGCTTGTTCGCAAGTGTTTTAAAAGAACGGGTCAGCCAGCCCCTAGCGGAGATAGTTGACAGTATTGTATTTTATTATTAAATACTCAAAAAGTCAACTCAATAATCAACTTAATTATTTGAATAAATTATTTGTTCAATTTCTTTGAAAGCGATTGTTTTGACTTATCTTCAACCCACTTAACCTTTAGCGCGCAACGAAACGCCCTATCCTCACGGTGCTCGAGGATATCGCCTCTGCCAATATAGACGCCAGAGGGACAAAGGAAACCGCAAAGCACACCGCCATCCCGCATCATTTCGTCAGAAGTTTCAAGCATGCTCTGGATCACTGAATCAAAACGACCCACGGTTTGCAGATATTCGTATTGCTCCCTACTCATCAATTTGACCCCCCATTGGAAAGCCTTCTCAATCGCATTCCCATCGATCTTCCCATTGGGATCGATGTTCCGGGCGGAAACTTCCGCTTTGCTGTCATAAACGCAGTTCCGCCTTACGGCAGGGCTTTCCGCGGAGCAATCGCCGATTTCAAACCCCGCCTGATCCGCCCTAAAAACGTCGGGCTCTCCACCGTTCTCCTCCAATTTCTGGATACTCCATAGGGCCATTTTGTTTGCCCCTAAGGCGTCTTTGACCCTGCTCCATTCTACCCCCTTGTGGCGTTCTGGAAACGTTTCGAATCGCGATTGAAGGGTCACAAAAAGGGCTTCGCGCGCTACGAGCGAAAGCTCACGGGCCTCCTTGGCTGTATCGATGGCCGTCGGTGGCTCCTTCACCACCGTCACAAGGGGGATCACAATCTGGACTTTGGGTCGAACCGCTCCGGCCAGATTGGCAAGGCGCTCTTTTAGCCCCTCTGCCAGAGGATTCTTTTTCTCCCTCGCCTCAAGCTCGGAGACCAGATCCTCATTGCCGGCCGACTGAATTGGACTCGGATCGCTCATTGTTGGATGAAATATTGGTATATTAAAATACCACTTAATAATATAAGTGTCAAATATTATTTATTGAACAAAAATTTTATTCATTTAAAAGAGCCCTCCCCCATCTTGCGACAGGAGGGGCTCAGAGTGATCGGCCGATTGGCCTGAAGGTCAGGGCTCTTGGGGAGCCTGAATCTCATGGCCATAGGCCAAAATCACTTGCGAACGTGCTAGTCGCCCTTGGGGACGGCGGCGAAGAGGCTCGTGTCGAGCCACTCGTTGCCTTCGTCGTTCCAGTCCGAGCTGAGGGTGCGCTTGCCCGCGGTCTTGTGGACCAGGGGAGAGACCTTGCAGCCGGCGGAGTCGACCATGATGGTGCCGAGCGCCACGATCGGCGCCTCGGAGAGGAGGTCGGGGTTGGTGGCGACGAGCGCCTCCAGCACCTTCAGGTCGGCCGCGCGGAGCCCGAGCTTATCGAGTTCCGCGAGGACCTCGGCGTTCAGCGTCGCGTGCCCGAAGGGGACGAGCGTGACGTCGAACTCCTTGCCGACCACGAGGTCCGTGATTGGCATGTTGACCGTGACCGACTCGCTGGCTAGGTCGTACTTCCCAGCCGAGAGCATCTCGGCGACTGGCTTCACGACTGCCTTGTAGGTCTTCGCTTCCGTCGTCATCGTTGACTCCATTTTGGTTCGCTTCCCATCCCGGCCCCATGCCGGAATGTTTGGCTAACCTGTTCGGTTTCGGCTTTCCATTGGCATCCAATGCCTGCGGAAAGCCGAAACCGATTGTTCGCAAGTGATTTCAATGATCATTTGTCTCATCCCATAGGCTTAGCCTAGGTATTGACACATATTACATTATATTACATATTAATATTAAGTCAAGTCAAATCACCGAACTCCGAATGAGGCCTTTCGAGTAGCCATTGGAACTTGCGGTACACGCCTTAATGTGCGCCTATTTGGGTATTTGGACCCATTTTCCACCCTTAAATTCAGACACCACCTCGCCCGATATCCGTTTTCCCGATATATCGTAACCCGCGTGCATGACCGTGGTCCCCGCACTAGAATCTCGACCATGCTTGCCCTGGAGAAGGTAGAATATTTTGATATCTTTTCCCATTCCACCGGCATTGGGCGCGACAGCATCAAGCGATACGACATTCCCACTCTTATCCTTGATAATCTTGGAAATTCTTAGCGGGGTTGGCGCACCCTTTTCTTGTTTCGGCGCTTTTTCACTAAAAATCCCCCTCAAAAACATGCGAATCTTTGCCAAGAGACCTGTTTCGGTTAAGGCCTCCCTGGCAAGTGCAGGCTTTGTGCGTAGGGTGCCTTGGATGGCACTTAAAATTTCTTTTTCAGAAAAAACTCGTGGAGCATCAATCCTAGAGTCAGGGCAAATCTCCTCCTTTACCTTCGCATTGATGATTTCCCCTTTCGTAGATTTGCTCTTTTCAATTTCTGACATAGGATGCAGATTACTTATATTTAGTATATTTTACAATATTTTTATATAATTTGCAAGTATAAAGCCTCATTATTGAATAAATTATTTGTACAAAAGTTGAACAATAATTTTACTCACTACTGCTTTGCCTGTTCAATCAACGTCACCGTGAACGTCTTGCGGCCAAGCCTTTTATCCCCTATCCAGATCTCGAGACTGTACTCGCCAGGCATGTGGAATTCACGATTCACAAAATTGGCATTCAGCACCGCGAGGCCAGGACCCTGGGCCCTAAGGCTGTAATCCGCCTTGCCGAACTCCGTCCCGTCGGGATTCAGGATCACCACTCGGGCCGGATAATCCGCTTTCCCAGAAGTCGCGAAACGGAGCGTGGCCACCACGGTGAATTTAGGGAATATAGAGGGAAAGGCCGAGAAATTAAAGTTCTCGAATAGACCGATAAGGCTTAACTTCCCCGTCATATCAATGAGGGAATACTCGCAGAGGTGGACGAAGTCGAGGGTGATTTTTTCCATAGTTTTCGAATAGTGGCTCGTATTGTGGCTCGAATAGTTGTGGTGAATTAGCCTAGTAAAATATTATGCCTTTTCTTCAAATAGTTAATCCAATTCAAAATTCGCACCGACAAATTCTTGTAACTGCCCGAATAATAGCTTAATTCGTCCTCATCGATATAGCCTTTTGCATTTAGAAGATGCAAATGGTTTTGGGTTTCATCGCTAGATCCAAGGGCAATATTCAAATAGTGAATCAACAATTTTGGATAAAATCGTTTACCAAACCCTTCCGTGATATTCGCGGCCACTGAACTCGACGACCTTATGACCTGAGACACCTCTGGGATAGTCCAATGAAATGATATCTTCCTACACCGACCGTCAATCTCCTTGGCCGACTGAAACGCAATTTTATATACCACCAACTCATTAGCACTTTTGGCATACATAGAATCAAAATAATAGTTTAAATACAAAATAATTTGTCACATATTTACCACATGCTCTTTTTTTGCGCAACATACACCTACCACAATCCGAGCCACTATTCGAGCCACAATCCGGATTATTTCCTCTCCGTAATATCGGCAAGCCCGCGCCGCACATCCCAATCGTCGGGATTGAGGTCGCTGTGGAGCTTGAGGATGGGGAATTTCTTGCGGAAGGCTCCGGTCATCTGGTGCGCGATCTTACGAAGCGTGGGATGAACCGTTTTGTTTGAGCGAAGCTCGGCCACGTAAACCGCGGCGGGAAGACCGTAAGTGACACGGCAAGCCACTTGGAAGCCCATAGCGATGTAATATTGTGACACTTCGGGTGTGGCACCCAATGCGGCGATGGCTTTGGTCTGCTTTTCAATAAGCTCATCGGCATCAGCACGGACAGCTCCAGGCAATTGCTCCAGATACCAACGTTCGAAACCGAGTTTCGTGGTGAGCAAGGGCATTCGGCACACGCCGTTGCGATGACGCTGGATATCGCGGAACGAGCCAAAATCGAGTCGGAAATCGAACGTGGCCTGGCCCAGCTCGGTGAGGAAATGGGGCAATCCGATACGGGGTGGGCGGCTTTCCAAAAGATGCTTGTATTTATTGAGCTCTCCTTTTTTGACGGTTGTCTTGAATGCGAAATCCTTGGATTTTTTCGGCTCGAAATAATTGTAATTGCGGACTGCAAAGCATCGGTATTCCTCCTGCTCGCCGATGTGGGGGTGGCTGAAGCTTTGGGGGTACTTTTCCTTGAGCTTTTTGAGCATCTCCTCGGCGATCTCGCGCGTTTCCGCGAGCGGGTGGTGGCGAAGGAGTGACAATTTGTCATAGGCCTGGCGCAGGTTGGTGTGCCAGCTGAGCTGGGTTGTCATGCCGGCAGGCAGGAACCCCCGCAAAATGTCGAAGGCGCGAGCATGAATCGCCTTTTCATACATTTTTTCATCCTCTTCCAGTTTTCGGGGATAAAGCCCCCTCAGGTGCCCGACCACCTTTTCCATGTTCCCCAAATAAAACGCCATCCAATCGTCCAATATCTTTTTCGACTCATGCGATTTAAGAGGATCGATGATCGGTTGCTTGGACATGTCGATATAGCGAGTACTGCACTCCTGACCCGAATACATCGGCCAATCTTGGACGGCCTTGTCCGCCAACATGCTGATGCCTTCGATAAACAAGGTGGTGCTCCCGCAATCGGCAATGCTGGCGTGGCCATAGCCCACATAAAACCGTTCCATGAAATTGCCGGAGCCGGTCTGATGCACCTTTTTGACGTGTTCCTCGACGCTCAAGGGACTACGCGAATAAAGCGCCTGCATCATGGCGATGTCCTGAGGCTTGAATTCGTCGTAAAGGAAAATTTTGTGCATACCAACAATTGAAAATTGATAATTGGAAATTGGAAATTCTTGTTCTTGATCGTACCCCAAACGAAACCCAAATTAAATTGCCACAATGGGCTCGAGCATTCCAAATCACAAACTCTACTTTTTCAAAAGCCCCATGAATTCTGCCTTTGTGAAAGCACAGATCGTGCTTGCGTCATTGATTTCCCCTTTCGCGATCTTTTGGCGGACCTCATCTGCCGTTAGCGTCAAACGCTCAATAAGATCCTTATCCTCGGGGTCGAGTTTGGGATTCAATACCGGTTTCACATTTCTGACCAAATACAGGTATCCCGTCGAGTCCGAAATCCCCTTGAGTTCTTGGATCCGCCCCAGTTCGATCCATTCGTCCGATTCTAATTCAGACTCCTCCTCCAATTCCCGTTTCGCCGCCGCCAAGGGATCCTCGCCATCGGTGCTCCCCATTGGGAATTCCAACATCACCGTGTCCGTTGTGTAGCGATGTTGCCTAACCATGTACATCTTGCCTTTGGCATCAATCGGAATGATAACGGAATATGGATGCATGCGAACCACCGAATACGTTGTGGTTTTACCCCCCGGAGACACCACCTCGTCCACCTCAATGCGATAACGTCCGCCAATGTCCATGGCTTCCTTGGTTCGGATCTTTTTCCATTTTTTCATAATTTTTCAGGTAACCTCTTTTGAAACCAATTTTACCATAGCGTCCAATCCAACCCCCGAAACCTAAAAATGATTTGCTTTCACCACCAACCCTGCTTTAATATCGGTGAGTTGAAAAAGTGGCTCGGTAGCTCAGTGGTAGAGCGAAGGACTGAAAATCCTTGCGTCGGTGGTTCAATCCCGCCCCGAGCCACCACTTTTATAACGGGAAAACCGCTTGGGTTTTCCCGCCTTTTCCCGCTAGCGGTCTCCCCCTCGGAACACTCGCCCTGCTTCGCGAGCTTCTCGCGGGCGCCCTCGAGACCCGCGTCGACTCCTCGCTACGTCTAGCTCGTGCCCCTCGTGCTCGTACACCTCCGCACCCTCCGAGCCACCACTTTTACAACCAAAATCCCCCTTCGACGATTCGTACAAATGAGGTTTTTTTGTGACCTTCCCGAATCTCTCTACAAAAACACCCCCAACACCTCATTCAGATGCTCATTCGCCAAACCCTTCATCTGCAAACCTCGGATCTCCTCACGCGTGGCCCAGATAAAATTCTCCGGGGCCACCAATTTCCCCGCTTCTTCCTCAGTGAAATCCTGAAGGGCGAGCAAATTATTCTTATTGTAAAAACGACCTCCATCCTTGCTTTGTACAGCCATCTTCGCCTTTTCGGGCTTAAAGTCGGCAATGAAGGGAATCTTGGAGCCATGCTTTGACATGTTGCTGACGCTTGCCTGTAGCGTGGGTGCCAACAGCACCCTGCCTTCCGAATCGCTCCCAGGCTCCGCCTTTGCCTGGACCAAATAAAGAGACCCCTCCTTCATCAATCCCCGGAATAACGCCACGAATCCAGTCAGAGACTTTGAGATTCCTGAAACCGTGGAGGATTCACTCTCCTCAAGCATGGGCTGGCTCCATTGAGCGACTTCACGCGTATTTGTGGTGACATCGACATTGGTCAGCCTGAAAAACCGGCCATCAGACCTGCGCACTGGGATAGGGCTTTCACCTTCGACAAGCCATGGCCCCACGAGCGGCTTCTCGGCTTGAACCACTTTCATCTGACTCTTTTCCTTGTGGTTCGAAAACCATTGCTCAAATTTGTTCATACAATAATTTTAAATTGTATGCAACTTTATCATTCTCCTTTGTGAGGATCAAGCAAATTTCACCCCCCAATCAGCAAAGCCTTGGGCCGTTTGCCCTTCTTCGCCTCGACCACTATACTTAGCACATCTTTTACCTTTTCTCATGCAAACCCAAACTGGTGCCCCTTCTATTGCGACACGGCAAACTCCTATTCTGCTCATATTAAAGCTAACAATCGTTTCCGTATTGTTCGACATCGCACTCCTATCCGTATCCTTCATCAGCGATTCCGTAGAATCTTTCAACAAGGGCTTAGCTTGGAATATGGTCGCCTACGACACCCTCACCTTTATCCTGCTGATCCTGTTGCAGATCGGGATCGCCTTTTACCTCATGGTCACGTGGTACCGCGAGACTTTTTTCGCCCAAGAAGGGAACCTTATCCATCGGAAAGGCCTGTTGTTGGTGGCCGAGAAACGCTTCAAGCTTTCCAATGTGAAATCCGTGACGTATTCCCAGACCTTTTTTGGTAAAATGTTCCAATACGGCACGATTGTCCTGAACCAGCAAAACCAAAACGAAAAATTCCAGATTTCCGGTATCCCTGACCCCGAGCATTTCATCCGCCTCCTCGAAGGACAACAGCTCCAAAAAACATAATCCAAAAACCATGAACCGAATCCGCACCTTCCTCCTAACTCTACTTACAGTCGCGATTTTTCCGTTGGCCGCCCACGCTCAGGAAGCCTACACAATTAACCGTTTCCAGACGGATCTGGCGATCCAAGCCGACTCTTCGGTCACCGTGACCGAAACAATTGCCGTCACTTTTTCAGAGCCCCGTCATGGAATCTACCGAGACATCAAAGCCACCGATTTGAATCTTAATATTCTCAGTGTCACTGACGAAAAGGGCGCTCCGCGACCCTATAGCCAAGAATCCTGGGCCTATGGACCGAGGATCCGGATCGGCGATGCGAATGTCACTGTGACTGGAGCGCAAACCTACGTGATCACCTACACGGTCAAAGGGGCAATGACCTTTTTCGACGATCACGATGAACTTTATTGGAACGCCACGGGAAACGAGTGGGCCGTTCCTATCGAAGCGGCCGAAACCACCGCGACCTTCCCGGATTCCGCGAAAAACAAACCCATTCGGCTGAAATGCTACACAGGCCCCGAAGGAAGCACGGATGAGCTATGCAAATATCAGATCAACAAAACCGGAACCCAGGCGACCTTTGATACCGATGGGGCGCTCGACCCGTATAGCGGCCTAACAGTTGTGATCGGACTCCCCCCGAACACCGTGACCCGACCGACGCAATTGTCCGTAACCAGCAACGTCAAAGGCGCATCCGTGCTTTTGAATGGAAAGTTGGCCTGCAAAACCGATTGCACGATCAACCCCCTGGATCCTGGAACCTACTCTGTCGCGGTGAAAAAATACGGTTATGGCTCCCCAAAACCCAGAACCCTCACCCTACAATCCAACCAAGCCGCCACCGAAAACTTTGAGCTGCAGGTCGCCTGGTGGTATGCCTTCGGGCTCTGGGCCCTTTGGATCCTCGCCGGCCTCATTGCCCTCGAACCGATCATCACCTATTGGAAAAAGGGCCGAGATGCCAAGGGCACTGGCGTGATCGTCCCCCAATACGATGCGCCGGACAAGATGCGACCTGCCGAGATGGGAACCCTTTACGATGAGCGAGCCGACCTTAGGGACCTTTCCGCCACCATTGTGGATCTGGCGGTTCGGGGGTATCTCCAAATCAAAGTCCTGCCCAAGGCTCTCGGACTCGTTTTCAAAGAGGACGACTACGAGCTGATCCGTCTGGATAAGCCGAAACCGGGCGATCCGGGGCTTTCGGAATTCGAAAAGAAATACATGGACTCCCTGTTCGGCTCGGGAACCCACAAAAAAATCTCGGAGCTCAAATACAAGTTCTACGAAAAACTTCCCGACCTCAAAAAATCCCTTTACGACTCGCTCACCAAGTCTGGCTACTTCGTCTCTTCGCCGACCAACGTGCGCGCTGCGTATTTTGGGAAAGCAGTCATGGTCTTCATTTTCTTTGTCATTCTCAGCTCCTATCTCAGCAATGCCCTTCCCCCCGAGAGCTCAATCAGGTTGATGGCGTTCGCCCTTCTCATCAATGCCATTCTGACCGCTGCTTTCGCTTTCTTTATGCCCCGGAAAACAGCCAAGGGCACCGAGGCCTACGAGCATATCCTCGGTCTCAAGATGTATATCACGATCGCGGAAAAGGATCGTTTGAAATTCCAGGAGAAGGAAAACATCTTCTACACCCTTTTGCCCTACGCGATGACTCTGAGTATCGCAGACAAATGGAGCAAGGCGTTCAAAGACACTTTTGCCCAGCCTCCGGATTGGTACGTGGGTGGCACTGGCCCCTTCAGGCCGATGATTTTCGTCGGCGACCTTGGAAAATTCTCGAATCACATGGGCACTGCCATGACCTCCATGCCCCAAGGGCACAGCAGCGGAGGATTCCATTCGAGCGGATTCTCGGGAGGATTTTCGGGCGGTGGCTTCGGCGGAGGCGGTGGCGGGTCATGGTAATGCGTGAAAACCGCTTCGGTTTTCACGGTCTTTCCCGCTCAAGGTCTCGCCCTCGGAACACTCGCACTGCTTCGCGAGCTTCTCATGGGGCCCACGAGACCCATCTCGACTCCTCGCTACGCCTAGCTCGTATCCCGCGGGCTCGGTTAAGCGGCGCTAGTGAGTTTCAATTGGGCTTCGCTTCTCTTGCTCAACCTCCTCAAGTCTATTTTTAATTCATGGCGAGACCCGCTCGGGGTTTTGCTACGCTCGCTCATCCCCCTCGATTCTAACTATTGATATAATTTTTCTAGTCGCATAGCCACAAACAAAAAAACGGCCCGGGCCTTGATGGCGACCGGGCCGTTTTTGATTGAATTGAGTTTTGGACTAGAAGCCCGCGGGAATATCCGTCGGTGCCCCGTAGCCGCTCATATCGATCCCCATTGAGTCGGAGGGGGAACCTTTCCCTGAGAATCCTCCATTCTTATCCTTGTACTTATCGAATCCTCCACGGATATCGATTGGAGTTGAAATCACGGCACCAGTGAACATCTTGACCGTAGGCAGTGTGCCCAGATCTTTGCCAGCGCTCGCCACTAGCTCATCAACCTTGGTGTCAAAATCCTCACGAAGCTTGTCGAGATCCTCAAGCATTGTCATGGCCGCCTCTAGATCATAGCCAGGAGTCTTGAGCAAAGCCTTAAGCTCTGCCAATTTCGCATTGGAATCCGAAACAATTTTATTCAGATCAGCCACTTCGAGGCCCGCCTGATCGAGCCTATTGATGATCTTCTGTGCTGTGGCGATGCCTCGAGCCACACCCGTTGCCGACTTGCTGATGGCTTTCAAAGCATTCAGAACGCCGATAGACTGAGATGTGGTCTCAAGACCCGGAAAGAAATTATCCGTCAACATGTCGAAGGCTTCTTGTATCTTGCCCTGGATCGACAAAGCCTTGGCTTGGTCGAAATAGGATTTCTGCAAATCCACCTTCGTTTGCACATCGGCAATCGCCGCAGTCGTGTCGACTTCCAAACCCACTAAGCGAGCCTTGGTGGTGTCGAAAAACTTGGTCAGTTTGTTGTACTGGGTCTCCGCGGCCTTGAGGACCTTGGGGAATTTCGGCATCATCATCAAATTCTCAATATTTGCATCCAACACTGGAGTAAAGTTGTCGAAATCGTCGATCGCCTGATTCACGGAATCATCGAACGCGGTCGCAGCCCTGATGGTTGCGATGGCAGTCCTCGCCTTCTCAAGGGGGACTGAGATATCCGAAGGGACCACATAGCCGACTGCAACCGCACCTGCGATCGCCTTGTCCATAGTCTTAATGGCGCGCTCCATAGAATCCGCGCTCTTTTGGAGTCGGGTCAGACCCGCTTTCATTTTCTCCTGAACATCCGCTGGAGGCCCCATTTGATCACCCGATGGCATTCCGCTTGGAATATTCATGCCTGCAGGGATCGATGACATATCAAATCCTGGAGGAGGGCCGTATTGGGCTTGGGCAAAGAGCGGCAAGCCGAAAAAGGCAACCAACGCGATCGCCACGCCCACTTTTGAAGAAAGTGTACTTTTCATGGTTAATGGGGTTAATTTTTTAACTTTTTTAAATTTACTCCCCTCAACCATCGTTTGACAATTGACAATTGACAATTGACTTGTGAGATTACAGATTTAAGACTTAAAATCAAATACGAATCCAATTCAAATCCGTGAATCTTGAAAAGGCCGCAAAAACACTGGGGTGGAAACCGTTTCGGCTGAAGCAGGTTTGGCATGCCCGCGAGAATGAGCTCAAAACCTCTTGGAGCGAACTGACAAACCTGCCGAAAACCGAACGGGAATTTCTTTCGGAACAAGTCCCATTCGACTCGCTTTCGATTGTGGTCTCTCAGACTTCCGAAGAGGGCGCTGCCATAAAATGGCTGCTCAAGGCACAGGACGGTCACCTGATCGAGACCGTCCTCCTGATCCATTCTGGCGACAAAAAGGCTTGGGGCACCGTTTGCGTGAGCTCCCAGGTGGGTTGCCCTATGCGATGCGCCTTTTGCGCCACTGGGCAGATGGGCCTTACCCGCAATCTGACTTCGGATGAAATCTTGGACCAGTTCCTGATCGCCAAACGCGAAGCCAAAAGCCGTGGAATCACGGGAAATCTGAATGTGGTTTTCATGGGCATGGGCGAACCCCTTCTTAATCTGGAAAGCGTCATTCCCGCCATAAAGGTTCTCATCGACCCGAAACGACATGGCCTCTCCCCCTCCCGCGTCACCGTCTCTACCAGCGGCATTTTGCCTGGCCTTGAAAAACTGCGTGCCGAAAAACTGGGGATAGGGCTTGCGCTTTCGCTCCATGCGCCCACGGACGAACTTCGCTCGAAACTGATGCCGGCCAACACCGCCTATCCTCTGGCTGGCCTCATGGCCCATTTGCGGAAATGGGAAAAGGAAGGCGTCGAAATCCTGTACGAATACATTTTGATCGAGGAAGTGAACGACCGCATCGAGGACGCGGAAGCCTTGGCCAAGCTGCTAAAAGGGAGAAACGCCAAGGTGAACCTAATCCCCTTGAACCCTGTGCCAAACTCGGCCCTGAAACGGCCTAGCAAAAACCGGATGCACCGTTTTCTGGAGATCATGGAAAAGGCTGGCATAGCGGTCACGCTCCGACATACCAAGGGCGACGACATCCAGGCGGCCTGTGGGCAACTGAAGACCAAGAACTCATAATTAAGAATTAAAAATTATGAATTATGAGTCAAGGAATATTCTTAATTATCAATTCATAATTCTAAATTTGTTTATCGGGTTTGCCGAAAACCGTCAAAAGCGATATGATTATCTCTTAATTTAACCCCAAATCCTATGACCAAAGCAGATACCAAAGAAGTGGGCTTCTGGATCACGTACTGGAAACCCTTGGCCGCATTAGCGGTGTTGGTGATTATCGTTGCCGCGGTTTGGGGATCCTCCCAGAGCAAACCCGTCACACCCCCTTCCCTGAAACTAGCGCAAAAGGAAGGCGAGGTGCTTTTCACCGAGAATGGCGCGATCTGGGAATTCGCGGATGTGGGCACCACACTCAATTACGGAGCCACGATCAAAACCGGAGACAAAGCTAAGGCCATGATTCAATGCCCTGATGGAAGTTTTATCCGTTTGAGCGAGAACACCGAACTCAAGGTCAATTCGGTCGTTGCGACTGGCATCCTCCTCACCCAAAATTCCGGAAAGACATTCCATCGCCTGAAAAACATGGGCAGCAACCTCTATCAGATCAATGCGTTGGGAAATACCATCAAGGCGACTGGAACCGCCTTCGACCTTTCCGTGAACCCTGTTGACCAGCGCATCAATGTGAAAGTGTTCGAGGGAGAAGTGAATGTGACCCTTGCCGATGGAACGACCCAAACCTCTGTAAGTAAAGGCCGCGAGATCACCGTGGACGCCAAAAGCACAGTAGCCCCAAGCCCCGTGGACATCAGCGCCGATTACGCCAATTCCGATTGGTTCCTTTGGAACAAAACGGAAGACTTGAAGCTCGGTTATGAACTGAGATTCGGAAGCTCTGCCGAGACCGCGGCCCCAACCCCTTCCGATAATGCAGCAGTGGGGAGCACGCAGCCCACAGGGACCTCGACCAAACCCACGACTCCCAAAACCACCTCTACCGCCCCTAAAACCTCCACCGTCCCCGCCACAGGCACGAGCAGCTGCAAACCTTCGCTCAGCCTAAAGAGGGGCCTCGGTGGCGTGGGCATCCAGCTGAATTGGACCACCTGCAAAAACGACGATTTCCAATTCTACAAGGTGGTTCGATCCACCACGAATTCCTCCCCTTCCTATCCCAGCAATCCGGCGCTTGTCACGTCCTCGAATAGTTTCTTCGGTGCCTATTGGGACAAAAACATCGCCATTGGCCAGACGTATTACTACCGAGTATGCGTGGTGGAACGGCTGAACAAAGTCGGATGCGGGAATGTGGCAAAGATGAGCAACTAAGCGTGGAAACCGCTTCGGTTTCCCCGGCCTTTCCCGTTCAAGGTCTCGCCTTCACCCTTTCGCTAGGCTTCGCGACTTCCCGTCGTGGGCACTCGGGCCTTCGCTACGCACGCTCAAGGGCTTCTGGCTCGTTAGCTACCGGTTGAAAGGTTCCACGACCCACTCAACTCCTCGCTACGCTTAGCTCACTTCCCTCTAGACTAAAATTTGAGGCTTTTGGAGGTCACATCTTTTCAGGCACTTCCAATCCCAAGAGCCCGAACACCTCTTCCATCACTTTGACTGTGGCGGAGGTGAGGAGCAGGCGGCTATCACGAAGCTCCCTTTCAGCCTGCAAGATGGGCAGGTCGTTGTAGAACGCGTTGAAATCCTGGGCCAACTCGTAAAGATAGTTCGCCAAATGGCTCGGCTTGAAATCCCGGGCCGCACGTTCCAATGATTCGGGATAGGCCATGAGATCCAGCATCAGCTTTGTCTCCTTGTCGTCCGACAAAACGAGATCGAAGTCGGCACATTCATCGGGCTTAAGGGCGGCCTTGCGGAAAATCGATTTTGCGCGCGCCAAAGTATACATAAGATAAGGCGCTGAATTGCCCTCGAAACTGAGCATCTTGTCCCAGTCGAAGGTGATATTCGAGGTCCGGTTCTGGTGCAGGACACTGTATTTGACGCTCCCGATACCCATCACCCGCGAGAGTTCAGCCTTTCCAGCCTCGTCCAATTCCACATTCTTATCCTCGATCAATTTGCGGGCGCGCACCTCGGCCTCGTCCAAGAGCTGGCTCAGCATGATGATGTTCCCCTTTCGGGTGCTCATGGAACCATCCTTGAATTGCATTCGGCCGAAGGGCACATGCACATTCTTGGCTTTGGTCATTTTCATCTTTTCCGCCACCTCGAACAGTTTCTTGAAGTGGAATTCCTGCGCCACATCGACCACATTCACCATAAGGTCGGGCTTCCACATCTTTTCCCAGTATTTGATGCGGGCCAGATCGCGGGTGACATACAATGTGGCGCCATCGGCCTTGCGCATGACCGCCGGGGGCTCGTCTGGATTATCGGAGGGGACGATCCAGGCCCCATCCTTGCCGTCCACGATCACGCCGGACTTTCGCCCCTCGTCGAGGATCGGCCTCATCTTGTCCTCGTAAAAACTCTCGCCGTTCATCTGGTCGAATTCCACGCCCAGCCGATCGTAAATAGGCTGGATCTCAAGCTTGCTCCATTCCACGATCTTTTCCCACATGCGGCGGCTTTCCGAGTCGCCGTCCTCGAACTTTTTGTACTCGGCGCGGGCCTCGTCATCCAGCTCCACATCCTTGTCGGCCTCAAAGTGGAATTGCACGTAAAGCTTGAGCAAATTCGGGATGGGATCCTTTTCGATCTCGGCCATATTCCCCCACTTCTTGATGGCGTGGATGAGCTTACCGAATTGGGTGCCCATGTCGCCGATGAAATTGTCGGCCACCACGGTCCAGCCGACCTTGCGATAAGTCTTCTTGATCGAGTCGCCGAGAATGGTGGAAAGCAGATGATGCACGCCCATGGGCTTGGCGATGTTGGGGTGCGAATAATCGATAACCATGGTGCCTTTGGCGAAGCCGACCGGAAGAACTTCCTGAACCATTTTGTCGATCGATTCCACAATCGAAACCGCGACTTTTGAATAAAAATTTTGTTCAATCCAGACATTGATGAAACCCGGGCCGGCGACTTCCATTTTGGTGAACAGTTTCGGATCCAGTTTTTTCAGGATGGCCTCGGCCACGGCACGGGGGTTCTGTTTCGCCTTCCCCTCCTTCGCTGAAGCTACGGAGGCCAGGCCCGCGATCATCATGGCCACGTTAGTGGCGAAATGGCCGTGGGCCAATTGTTTGGTGCGTTCCAATTTCAAATCGGCTAGATCCACTTGGAAACCCGCTTCCTTGATGGCCTTGATCATGACCTCTTTGACGTACGACAGGTTGTTGTTTCTCATGGGGTTGGATTACGGGGGGATTATAACTTATCAATGACCAATGAGCCAATGACCAATTCCCTATTACGAGGCTGCTACACCTGCCCCATCTTTCACTTCTGCCGCTATACGCCATTCCCACTCCCCATTGTCATTCCCGTGCAGACGGGAATCTGCTACCATGATTTTCTTTATTGAATTTAAACTAATAACTTTTTTGATTATGAGACAATATTTTGTATACATCCTGACCAACCTCACGCGCTCCACCCTTTACATCGGCGTCACCAACGACCTGATGATACGGATGGAAGAACACAGGTCTGGCAAAATCGAGGGTTTCACCAAGCGTTACAACGTGAAATACTTGGTCTATTTTGAGGAAGGCGATGACATACGTGAAGCCATTTACCGCGAAAAGAAACTCAAGAAATGGAATCGCGCATGGAAAGAAAGGTTGATCAATGAAATGAATCCCGAATGGAAGGATCTGAGCAGGGAATGGTTGAACGGTGGTAATGATCAACCTATTCAGAGATTCCCGCCTGCGCGGGAATGACAGGGTGGGGGGCGGGAATGACAAAAGAGGCATGCCGAAGAGGTGCCGTACGCGTGCGGACTCCGACCTGATCCATTTATACTTTTTTTACCCTTAGCAGACGACGCACCCCGAGCGTCGATCCTGATATCCTCGGATTACCGTAGTCCACGCGGACATAACCGTAATCCGGATCGAAAAAAGCGCACCACGGCCTGTCTGGATTTTCCCCGGATTCCAGCCAGGAACCACGAAACTCTTTTTTGTTCCCTGACCGTATAAAATGCTCATTTGTAGCCCTTTTAAAGACGAGTATCTCAGAATCTTTTTCGTACCCCCCGGAATTGGGAAACAGTTCGTATCCTGTAGGCACCTGTCTTCCTTCCTTTTCCGCGAACATCACGGCCTTGCGGGTATCCGCGTAATTCATGCCGGTCATAATCGGCTCCACGCCGCCATCGGCAATAAGAGGATTTCCGACCTTATCGACCTTAAAAAGTACACCGCCTTTTTCCATGGCCTCCGCAAGCCTTAGGTAATGACCGTCGTTGGCAAGGAGGCGAGTTTCCACTTCTGACCATGCGCAGCCGAACCTGTATTCGGGTTCCAGCCCCTCATACTGTGCCTTGAAGCGGGCGAGGCCTGCGACTTCGGGTACGGCCTCGGCGGACAGGGCTTCCGTCACGTCCGAGCGGACACTGTCAAAAACAGCAACGCCCTCCTTAAGTTGGTCTGGGTCTGCCCGAGGCCTTCGCGGCCTAGATGGTGGCAAGAGGCCGTTCGATTTTGGATTGCTTCGCATAAATAGTTATTTAGGATTATCATTTTTTATTTTATACAATTTTATTAATATTTGTCAATATAATCGACTTTCATGCCATCCCCCTGCAGAAGGGAATCTTCCTCTTGCCAAAACATGATGGTCGATCAGTAGATTCCCGCCTATGCGGGAATGACAGTTAAAGGAGGAAATGACAAAAGATAACTAAAATGACAATCGTACCCAAATTTGCTACCCTATCCTAGTAACCAATCCCCCATGCATGCCCTCATGGAATTCGCCAGGCAGATCATCCAAGCCCACGGGGTCCTTGGCATCTTCATTTTGACCGCCTTTGAGCAGTTCATTTTGCCCATCCCCTCCGAGGTCTACATGACCATGGGCTCGGCGGCCGGACTGCCCCTACATCTTATTTTCATCGCCGTTGGCATTGCCACATTCGTGGGTGCGACCATCGGCTTTTACCTTGGCAAATGGCTCGGCCACCCAGTGTTCCTATGGCTCTTCGGCCAAAAACGACTCGAACGCGCGGAACACATCATCAAAAAATGGGGGTTCTGGGGCGTTTTGCTCATCGGTTACACCCCGTTTCCGTTTAAGCTGATCACGTGGTCCGCGGGTATTTTCGAAATGCCTTACAAAAAATTCATCACCGCCGTAATGTGCGGACGTCTTCCCCGCTACCTTTTGGTTGGCTCGCTCGCCAGCTGGATTCTCAAGAGCCATTTCTACGCCACCACAGACATGAGTGCCATCCTACTTGGGGTCGTCCAAGGCCTCACTGAATTCCTGCCGATCTCCAGCTCGGGACACCTTGTGCTCGTGGAACACTTTGTGAAGATGCCTGCCCACATCACGGCCGACAGCCTTCAGACATTCGACATTTTCCTGCACACAGGATCGCTCCTCGCCGTCCTTCTCTATTTCTGGCGAGACTGGATTGGGATGTTCACGGAAATATTCCATGCCATTCGACACGGAGGATGGAAAAACACGCTTTTCCTCAAGCTCGCTATAGGCACCTTACCCGCCATCGCGGCTGGGTTATTCCTGAAGGACTCATTAGATGGCGACTGGAGCCGAGGCTTCTTCGCCATCGGACTTTTCTTTATCGTCGGAGGTTTCTTTTACCTTTTTGCAGAGTGGAAAAGTGGCCAAAGCGAAGGGGAACACGTAGACCTCAAAAAATCGCTGATTATCGGCTTTGCACAGGCAGTGGCCATCTTGCCTTCCCTTTCCCGCTCGGGCATGACCATAGGCGCTGGACTTCTGACGGGCATTCGGAGGGATGCGGCGGCCAAATTTTCATTTCTTTTGGGTGGAGTGGCAGTGCTAGCCGCAACCACCTACGCCCTCTATGACCTTCGGCATGGGATCGTGGCATGGCCTGACCCCCGCTTTTCTTTGATCGGTTTCATCACCGCCTTCGTGGTCAGCATTGGAACGATCCACTATTTGCTCAAGTTCCTCAAAAAACACACCCTGCGACCTTTCGCGGCTTATGTGATTCTGCTAGGGACTTTGATAATGGCTTTCCTCTAAAACCCAGGATTCAGAATTCAGCTGTTTCCTGAATCCTGAATCCTTTGTCCTTTTATTAGACCCTCAACAGCCTTACCGCCCCTTGGAGCTCGCCGCTGCTAAGGGACTCGTTGGCGCCCACGAACACTAACCCGCCATCTTTCGGATTGAACATCAAATTCTTGGCGTGGTTGGGCACATCACCAGATTCCAGCCAGGAGACCCTCCATCCTTTTCCGTCTTTGCTTGCGACAAGCGGCTCTTTGGTGTGTGTTCCGACCTGCCTCATCTCATCCCCCAAACCGCCATTTCCGTCGTCTCCAAACAATTCGTAGCCGTCCGAACGGACCTTTCCGCGGATCTGTAGATAGTTAGCCCATTTTACCACTTTGGCCATTTGCTCCGATTCACGGTCATAGATCTGCAGCAACTTGCCTTCCTTGTCATAGCCGTACATCACCGGTTCCACCCCCTTGTCCTTGAACAATATTTTCCCATCCGCATCGATACCGACAAGCTCGCCCCCGCCCTGCATTGCCTTGGCCTTCTTGAGTTTTTCGCCATCGTTGGCCAAAAGCCTTGAACAGACCGTTTCCCACGGGTGATCCCTTTTGATAACGCCGAGAAGGCGTTTGTGTTGGGATTCGTAATAGGACAATCCTTGGGCCTCGACACCAACCTCCGCAGACTTGCCCTCGCCACCGACAGCGCCCTTTGCCCTCAAGCGGGTTTGAGAGGCCAAAGCGGCTGATGCCTTTTCCTTCAGCTCCTCTGGCAAATTAGGGGCCCTCCGCTGGAATTCCGCGACCAAAGCCTCGTCCGCCATCTCAGGGACAGGGATCTCAGGGGCATCTGTTTTTTTCATAAATTTGAAAAAATTTTATTATTGGGTGTTATTTAATCACTCACAATAAATAAAGTCTATAAAAAAACGCTTGCCGCTTAAAGTTTATCGTACACCAAACATAATTTATCGGCAGAATTCCAAAATGAATTGCTCGATGGCCATGGCCAGCTCGTCCTGGTTATCCGTGGTCGTCTGGATCTTGCTGGTCTTCATGGCAAGATCGAGATCCAACAATTTCCGATAAGCCTCCTTGAGCTCAGCCATCTTGAAGCGCTTGGCTTGGCCCATGGTGTTGCGGGCCACAAAGGGATGCATCTTGAGCGAGGTCGCCAAACTCTGCGCCGTGGCGTTCGGATAATTGGAAAGATAGGCGCAAACCAAAAGAAGCAAGCGAAACTGACGGACGACCATGTAAAACACTTGGCGCAGGTTCTCTCCTGCGGCCACGGACTGGTGCAAACATTGGATCGCCTTTCGGGCATCCTTGGCGCCCAGGGCATCGGTCAGGTGAAACACATTGGCCTCCAGCGAAGGGATCACCAATTTATCGATATCATCAGGAGTGATAGGTTTACCTTCCGTGTAGGCGGCCAACTTGTGGAGCTCCTGGTCCAGACGCCACAGGCTCTCGCCCACCAAGCCCGCCAAATGCTCTGAAGATCTTGGATCGATGACCGCCTTGTAAGCCGCCGCTTGCTGTTGGATCCATTGGCTGAGCGCAGCCGGCTTTAGCGGATTAAACTCTTTCACCTCTGCGACCATGCCACCCTTGTCATCTCGAGCGACAGTCGAGAGATGAACAATTTTTTTGTACAATCTTTTCCGTTTGTCGGGCTTTGGCTGAACAAAAATCACCACGCTGGTTTCGGGGATCTTTTCAAGATAATCGATCAGTTTTTGGTTTGCATCCGCCTTTTTCTCTTCGTCCTCATCCTTGTCGTCCGCATCCTTGGCAGAAGCCTTTGCCGCCTCGGGCAAATTTTCGATAAAGATCAATCGCTTGTCCGCTAAAAAAGGCATCGTCTCCATTTGGGAAATGAGACTGGCCTCATCCTCCTGGGAGCCATCCAGCACCGCCAGATTCAAATCGCCCTCAAAACGCTTTCGGAATCCCTCCTTCCACGCACGGATCTGCTGGCTGAGCAGGAAGGTTTCTTCGCCGGTGAATAAATAGAGATTTCCCATAGATTTCGAATAGTGGGCCAAGTCGTGGACCGAATTGTGGACCGCATAGTGGATGTGAAAAGACAACAATTCGGCCCACTATTCGGCATACAATTTGGATTAATTTAGCGGAAGCTCATCGCTATCTTATCAAATTGATCCACGCCGTACGATTCGTTTCCTGAGGCGTTAAAGTATTGGATCATAATGATCTTTCCATCTTTGAGGTAGGTATAGGCGATGATAATCTCGTTCTCGCCCGTGGTACGACCGTTCACCACCGTGCCCGCGGGGGCTCGGTAAGAGCGGCGAAGTGCTGGGAAGCCATTGACCGTCAGACTCTTGGAACTGACCAGCGGATGGCCGAATGCGACCTTGGTGGCCAAGGATGCATTTGTAGCGGAACTGCGGACCGCCACATAGGTTGCCACATACGTGTCGACGGCCATGTAGTTCTGGACGTTCAGGTTGTCGATGTAATCCTTTTCCTCAGAAAGCATATCCCAGCCGTAGGACTTGAGGCCGCGATACCAGCTGGAGGGATAATAAAACGAGTAGCCATTCTTATCGAACGTCTGCCAGCCCGCGTATTCGCCAGTGGCCATGATCACGGCTTCGCCACTATCCGAAACCGAAATCTCGGCTGAAGGCTGGTCAGTCTTCTGCTCCTTAACGCGCCACATCAACTCAGCGACTTCGCCACGGGTAAGATTTTTATCAGGAACCGTGACCGTGGGCGGGATGTAATGCTTGTCCTGCAACGCCTTCACGTAGCCTGCGTACCAATTTGATCCAGTTTGAACATCAATGCCATACAGCTCGGAAATGATCTTTGACGCCTCGGCAAAACTAATCGTGCGGGAAGGCTTGAAGGTGCCATCCCCATAGCCTGAAACAATTCCCTTCTCCTTGGCCAGACAAATGTAGGGGGAATACCAGGCGACCTTCACATCGCGGAAGCAATTGGAGCTGGTGCCGATCGCGTCCGGGCCGTATTTGGAATTGAGGATCATCTTCACGAACTCGGCGCGATTCACAGCGGAATTGGGCCTGAACGTGTTGTCGGAATATCCTTGAACAATATTTTTGTTCAATAAATACTGAATGGCCTCTTTATACGGATTGCCCTGCACATCTTCCATTTCACCCGATTTCTCGTATTCCTGAGCGGCCTTTTTCGATTTTTGGCCCCAGCTTGCCGGGGCTTTCACGATGAACGTGTCGCTGTAGCTCGCACACCTACTGCTGCCATCGTACTGGCAGAGGCGATAATAATAGGTGGTTCCCCCGTCAACGGATGAATCCGCGTAGGAACGGGCTTTGGGATCACTGACATAAATAACCTCATCGCCCTCCATCACGGGGTAGGTGGGTACGGGATGAACGGAGCTTTTCGCGATCTTGAAACCGTATGGCGCGGAACCTTCAATACTCCAACGGAGATCCAGTGTTGCCTCTCCGACCGTTCCGGAAAGGTTGAGGTTCGCGGGAGCCAGAATCGCATCGGATGTCACCACCTTATCTTCGTTAGCTGAAGAGCCGTCGGTGACTACAGAAGCTGAGACGGAGTTGCTGTAACTTACGCAAGCACCGTTTCCATCATACTGGCACACCCGATAATAGTAGGTCAGGCCCGCCTTCACTATGGAATCCTTGAGATATCGGACCTCGGGATCGGTTAGGTGCTGGTACGCATCGCCCTTGATGACGGGATAGGTCGGCTTTTCGTTCACAGTACTTTTGCAAACCTTGAAGCCGTAAGGCGCGGAACCCTTGAGGGTCCAATTGAGGATGATGGCTCCATCCACGGATTTTCCAGAAAGCGAAAGGGTCGCAGGGGCAAGGCTCTCGGCCCCAGATGTCATCTCGACTTGCGTGGCATCGGTAACCGTCACCGCCACCACAGGACTGCAATAACGATTCGGGCTCGCGATGGAGCAAACACGATAATAGACCTTTCCGGCTGGAGGGTCGGCGTCCACATAGCTCGAGACATTCGTCTCGCTGGTGAAATAGATATAGCCGTCATCGGGATAAACAGGATTCGCGTTGGTCGTGGAACGGACCACCTTGTAATAGTTGAAGCCAGTAGGAGCATAGGGCACCCAAGACATGGAGACCTTCCCCGCCTCAAGAGTCGCCTTGAAATCGAATGCGGTTCGGACAACAGGCGCATTGTATCCCGACACCGATGACGTGTTGGCAAAACTCGCCTGAACACCCAGAACCAGAACGCTTATTATCAGATATATTTGTACAAATTTTTTATACATAATATTTTTTGATGAATGAATTCGACTGATCTGGCTTCGGATATTACTCCAAACCCATGCCTTTGGCCAATCCCCTGCCCCAGGCCCTTTTGAGCTCATCCAAAAACTGGACCACGAACAGCTCTTTGCCATGCGATACCTCGAAGGTGGGGTCTTGTGTGACTTTGCCGAGGATGATCGGATCTAAACGGAACTTTCCGCACAGCCTCAAGAATTTTTGCTCGTCTGCAGGGCGGACCTCGACCAAAAATCCCCCTGTTTCCGAAAACGCCTTCTGGTAAGGAAGAAGGGATCTCGGGCCGGACTTTTCGATGTCGACCTTGATCCCCAGATTTCCGCCCCCCATTCGCTCGCTTGGCATGGCCATCTCTGCCAATGCCGTGAGCAGGCCCCCTTCGGAAATGTCGTGGGCGGAACGGGGAAGCCCCTGGTCGATCGCCTCGACCACGGTACCGATCTGCCGACTCGCCTCTTCAAAATCGGCCTTGGGGACATTGGCCCCCACAATCCCCAAATGGCGGTAAAAAGTGCTCCCGCCCAACTCATTTTTTCGCTCACCCAATAAATATATAACATTCCCCGACTCTTTGAGTCGCAGTGTTATTGCCTTGGAATAATCCGCCATCACCCCCACGCAACCGATAGACGCCATGGAATCCCCCGCATTGTGGAAACTCACATTCCCGCCGATAACGGGAGTGGGGATTTTTGGATCGCCCCGAAGCGGAATCCCTTTGCACGCATCCGCGATCCCCAACACGGATTCCACGATCTTGGCCATGATTTCCGGCCTTTCAGGATTTCCGAAATTCAGGCAATCGGTGATGGCCACCGGTCGTGCGCCCACTGCCGCCACGTTGCGCATGGCCTCGACCACCGAGTCCGCCGCCTGCCAATAAGGGGAGATCTTGGAATAGCGGGAAAGCCCGTCCAGCTTCAAGGCTACCCCCAAGCTTCGAATGTTCGGGCCGACCCCCTTGCCCCCCAGAAAGGGGGCTATCACCCCGGCATCCGCCTCCCCAATCGAAAGTATCGTGTTTCCCTGGACATGGCTGTCGAATCGACTCAAAACAGATCGACGCGAAGCCAAATTAATTGAACTTAAAAGTTGAACAAATAATTTATTCATACCACCATCGCCTTTTGATGGCAGTTTCGACTCGATTTCGTAAGGGCTTGGCTCCTCGATTTTGAGTTTTTTGAGCTGGATCGGCCAGTCTTTATCAGGAACCGCCAGGATATCGGAAACCCTCGCGTCAAAAACCTTCTGACCCTTGTGAAAAAGCGTGGCATTGCCGCCTTTGACGATTTTTCCGATCACGGCCGCCTTAGCGCCATCTGCAACGGAACCCAATTCCCAAGCTCGATTGTAATGGTCCAGAATCACCGATGTCACGGCCTTGGGGACCACCCACAAAAGCCGCTCCTGCGTTTCGGCGCAAGCAATGACGCTGGCGTGCAAATTCCCTGCCGAAACCGGAACCGAGTCCAGATCGATCTCGACCCCAAGACCCCCCTTGGCGAGCATCTCGAGCACCGTCCCCATGATTCCGCCAGCGCCCAGGTCTTTCAAGGCGATCTGACCGATTTTTTTGGCCTTTAAAAGAACCCCGAACAGACTTTCGGTGGAAGCCATCAAATGACGCATCAAAAGCGGGGCAGGCTCGAGCACGGCACTTTTGGCGGATTCCCCTTCGTCCCGCTCAACGCTGGCGAACATCGTGCCCCCCATGCCACTGAAGCCCGTGGGCTTTCCGACAAGGATCAGATCGTAACCCGCGCCTTTATCCGGAACAAACGAGTGGATGATCCGATCCTCCCGCACCACGCCCGCGCTGAGGATGTTGAACAGACCGCCCCCATTGAATGAATCATCGAACCCAAGATCGCCCCCCACATTCGGGATGCCCAGCGAAGCCCCGCCATGCGCGATGCCGCGAATCGTCTCCTCGGCCATGATTCGGCATTCATTCTTCCTTATATCCCCAAAGCGCAATAACTCCAAGTTCGCCACTGTCTTCGCCCCCATGCAGAGCACATCGCGCATCCCACCTGCCAAACCCGCCTCCGCGTTCTCGAACGGAACCACGGGGAGCGGATGATTGTGGCTTTCGTGCGAAACCGCCAAGCCCCATCGGACCTTCCCCTCTCGAGCGATCTCGACGATCCCGGCATCCTCGCCCGGCCCCAGAATGACATTGGGCGCCTCGGTCGGAAGCTGTTTCAGAACATTTTTACTGCTCTTGTAGGACACATGCTCCGAAGACATGGTTCCCCACACCACCGCCTCGGTGACTGTTGGCGGGCGCCCCAAAACCGACTCGACTTTCCGGGCTTCGGCAACCGTGAGGCCGATATGGACCTTTTTGAGGGCACTTTCCACCTCCCCATCTGTCATTTTCGAGAATTCCAAAACCTCGGCCATGGATTTGTTTTAAGACGGATCTATTATAAAGAGGCCGTGTCCTGGGGCAAAGGCAAAAGAAGGACCCAAATCCGCCTTCGATCACACACATACGACTTCTTAGGCCGCCTCTTGGTACTCCGGCAACTCTTCGCCCTCCTGCGCCTCTGGCAAATGCGTCATGATCTCCGCCTCGAACAAGGGATCCTTTATCAATTTCTCGATTTCGCGGATAACCTCGTCGATCGTGGGCCGGTCCTCAGGGGAAAGGCTCAGGCAACGGGAGATCAACGATTTCAACTGCCTGGGGCATTCCAACATCGAAACGTCCATCTCTCTGAGAGCCCGTTTCATCTGCGCCTCCAGCCCAATCTCCATATACCCCCCAAAGGCATAATAAAGCATCATGCCGAGCGAATAGATGTCGCTTTTCTCGGTCTGCCTTGTTGCCATGACCTGCTCGGGACTCATGGTCCCAGGGGACCCCAAGACCCGATTTCCCTTCGGGACGAACCCCGAGCGACGCACAAAATCGTAATCCCCTACCTTGACCTCGGGATCACCCTCGTTTGGCAATATCAACACATTCCCCTCTTTGATGTCTCCATGGACCAACTGCTTGCCATGCAGATCGCTGACCCCCTTAAGGACTGGCAGATAAAGCCTTTCCAGATAAAAATTCAGGTTCCGATAGCGATTGACTCCCTCGAATCCCCCAAGATCCTCATTAAGGTAATCGTTCAGGGTCTTTGAGCCTTTTAGTTCCTCTCCAAAATCCACATGGACTGTCTTCCCGTCGTCCTTTTCCAGATCCAACGTGCCGTGGTAATGGACCAAGTACTTCGAATTCCGCGTGGCCTCGATCAGTTCCGGATATTCGTGATAACTTGGCAGGTCGAAATCTACGTCTTGGTCGAACGGCCTTATCAACTTGGCAACCAGATTTTCATTTCCCACATGGCAGGAAAACACCTCTCCAAAACCACCTTCACCATATTTTTGGCCCAAAACCCCCGCCTTGCGTTCCAACCCACGCTCATCCAACTCCTTTTCGACCAACTGGGCCAGCTCTTTTCGTATGCGCTGGGCCAAATTCTGGAATTGCTCGAATTCCACTTCCCCTAAATTGAAATCGAGATAACTCCAATCCAAGCGCTCCGCCAATTCAATAATTTGATTCACAAAATCCCCCATCGATTTGGGATAATCGAGATTCAGCAAGACTCCTGTGCTCTCGGGGCATTTAACCTGATCCAGAATCCCCACAACCGCATTTTTTGCATAGCGCCGGAGGACCTCCTGCTGTTTTTCCGGAGGAACATCCAATTCCATCGCAAGCTGGGTCAACGCGGCAGGCCCAAAGAAATATTGAACCTTTTTTAGAAGCTCTTTCCTTGGCTGGTCCGCAGTCGGCACCGACCCGATCGAAATCGGCCAAGACCCATCCGACTCCTCCGACTCTACCCCCTTGAAAAGGGACAACTCCAACCCGCTGCTGTTTTTGTGTTTGTGTTTCAAAAATGGCACAATAATTAATCTTATTATTATACCTTATTTTCACTCTGAAAGGAAGAGCCAATACCCTAATTTGCCGATAGCGTCCTTTTGCGCACGAATATGGCAAAATAGCATGAAGGCGCAAAACCCTATTTGCCCTTAATCATCGCCATGATGCATTCCTCCTCGACATCCTTGACCCCCTCTTTTGCCATGACTTCCATCACCAAATCGTACATCTTATCCAATTCCCCAGACAAGATTGGATTGCCCTTGATCCTCTGTAACTGCTCCGCTGGAATGGTTACCAACCTTTCCCCATCCACAATCGCCTTGTCTGCGATAAAAAAATTGATTGCCAATTTGCACAACGCCTGCTTGCGGCCAACTGGATCACCGTTACCGCTGTTGTCCAGATAGTCCGAAAAACGTTTGAATGCGCTTACCGTTTCGGCCACCTCTTTTTCCACCTTCTCACGGGCCGCCTCTTGACCGAACCGATCGAAATCAATGCCACCCATGGCTTTTCCATAGTTCTTTTCACCAATCAGATCCAGCATCCTTTTTCTTTCCTCCTCCTTGGCCTGATCGAATTTAAAAGGGACGCCATTGGGTTTGCAGGGGGGTTCCTCGGCAAGATCGGTGCGCCCCCAGTCCATTGAGGATCCATCGATCTCCGCGATATTAGGATCCTGAACCCTAACAGACCATTTGCCCTTTTTGTAAATGATCTCAGTCAATCTTGCCCTTGCCGAATCAACCGCTCTACGGACCTTCTCGATGTCCGCTGGATTTTTTAAACATAAATCCGCGATTATTTTATCGGCATTGGCGGCTTTCTCCCTTTCCCTGCCTTCCCTTTCGGCCTCCTCCCTCAAGATCTCAATCTCCCTTGCCTTGCCCACGATTTCGTCCTCACTGATCACCTGACCGTCCCACCTCAGCACCAATTCCCGGCATCGGCTCACATCCACATAGGCGAGCGGATCTTTGTCGAACTCTTCCGAAGAAATCAAACTCCTTTTGCGTCGGATCTTTCGCCCCCCATCACCCTCCTCGCTATTTTCATCAGGTAGTATTGCTGAAACCGTGGCAGACCCTTTCTCGGCCTGATTCTTGCCCGATTCGTAACCCGCGACTGCTCCACCGGAAAGGCAGGCCAAAGCCAAAAACAAAGCCCCACGCAATCCGATGCGCTTAGGGGGTTTGGGTGGCTCCAGCGAGATTTCAAGGCGAGATTTTTTCATTTAATTCAAATAGGTTTTCTCATCCGTCTTCTTTTGATCCGACCCCGTTCCACCCTTCGGCATCCCACATCCTGAGGCGAGAACGACGGCCTTCTCATTTCCTTCCGACCGCCCTTCGAGAATATCCAAAATCTCCTGACGCCTTGACTTGAGCCTTTCATGCTCATCCGAAAGAGCCTCCAGTTGGCCTTTGATTTGAGCCGTTGTCTGGCCGCTTTGCATGGCGGCACCCCATTTCCACTCGATCGTGAGGTCCGTTATTTTTTTACGCATCAAAGAGATCAAACGATCCGCATTCGCAAGCTCCGCGTTGAGCCTAGGCATGCGCAATCGGTCGAGATAGTACCTCAGCCTCGCTCCCAATGGGACCTTTGGTTCCTTAGGTCTTTCGGACATGAAAATTTACAGATTTAGACATCAATCGGTTTTGAACGCTGAAAGGGATAGATAGGGTTTATGGTGTGCCCCGCCGAGATAAAAACCTCGGCGGAGCCACTGAGCGCGCTTACTCGCTACTTCTTGTTCGGTTCCGCCACGGAGGGCGGAGAGGCTGGAGCCTCGTAGGTGACGAGGATGGCTTCCACTTCGCGGTCGTTGCGGCGCTTGTTCGCCACCTTCCGCTTCACCGCCTGGACAGAGAGTACCTTGACCTTCCCGCCTTCGCTGGCCATCCAGGCATTGGCCGCCTCGATCGCGGCCTGCGAAGTGCAGACCTCGAAGTGTCTGGCGATAAATGCCTGGAACTTGGGATCCGACGGGAGCTCCTTGCACAATTTCGTGAGCTTTGGATCGTTCTTCAGCTGGCCATTACAAGTATCTAGGATGATGGCCCCTTCCATGTCATCTGGGTGACCGAAACTAGGAGCATTTTCGATCACGGTATAATCGACCCCCAGGATCTTCGCATCGCAGACCGTAGGGAGGAACTCCCTGATCTGGATGATCGGAAACGGGGCCTTGTCGACCGGCTTCTCGCCTGGGGCCAAGTACAACAGGGTCCTGTCGCCGGCGGCGGCCTGGACGTCCTTGGCCTGGACCATCGACGAGCCCTTGCCGGCTGGCGGCTCGGCCGCGATCACGGTCGAAGTCAACATCGAAGCCATGAGAAATAACACGAATCGAAGCAACATTAGCGCCTCTACTCAATCAAAGGCAGGCCTTAGCGCAACCCCATGTTGGCTTTGGACATGCCGAATGAAAAAACCCTACCCTTTCAACATTCAAACCGATGATTTTAGAGAGCATTTCCTTTGGAAATTTTTTTAGAAAGATACTTTAAAATATTAAAAATTTTTCGTCAATAAAATCCTAGACGAAAACTGATCTGAATTCATGATATTCCGCTTGGGATCTTGCCTGTCATGTGCCCTTCGGTCATTCAATGTCGGATTAACGAAACAAGCTTCTTGGTTCGGCCCGACCCTCAGCCTAGTGTAGTAGCGTAGGCCTGCCAAGGAACAGCTTGACCCCCAATGATTCCGGCATGCATTCCGTCACCTTCCCCCCTTTTGAAACATAGGCATCCGAGGCGACACTCCAAAACATATTGAAATTCAAAATCACCCTACTACTGGCAACTTCCCTGGTTCGTTCCGCGCCAAGGGATTGCCATCTAGAAAAAATCTCTGTAAGCCGGGTGATCATTTTGCATGATTGCTCCTTCATGGTGGCAGGATCCGTCAAAGCCCTTTCGGATTCCCGAGCCAGCGAAATAAAGTCTCGCACCGAACTTTCTGAAATCAACCCATCGTCGACAGCGTTCTTTTCAATCTCGTCCGCTTTGACAGCCCCATTTAAAATCTTGTCGTACCTTCGGGCCATTATATCCTCAAACAATTGATCATGTTCAACCTCTTTTGGGTCGCGCCTCAATTCGCAATGTGGCACCTCGACCAGACCCACAGTCATATCTGTGTAATCCGTGGTTACAGCTGTTTTGGTCATTGACACCGTTGCCCCTCCCCCCTTTTTATCGACCTGGACTCTCAATCCTGAATCGAGCCCTTTCGAGGTCATTTCCCTGATCGCCTTTTCGTCATCTGGGTTTGTGATGCAAAGCTTAGAGATGATCCCGTCTGCCACGACGCTGAGCCTCTTTTGCTCGATGTCATTGTATTTTTTCCTGACCTCGTCGTCCGAAAGCATGGGTTTCCAATTCGGATCCCTTGTCATTTCCGCGAACAGTGCGCGGCATTGCTCGGCATCCGCCACTTTTTGGATTTCCACCTGAGAAATTGTCCTGGGGCAATCGATAACCTTTGGAGCCTGAGTCTGTTCCATCTTGCCTGAGACCCCTTGCCCCTCTTTTTCACCCGTTTTCCCCACCCCATAACCGGCGCCAAAACCTCCGGCCAAACCGGCCAGCAAAACGATCAGCGCGCCTCGCGATCCGAATCGGCCCGACTTCTCGTTTGATTGCACGGTCTGTTTTTCCATAGATACTACGAAAAGAGATAAAGATTATATTATATATAATATTTATCATCTGTCAATCTATCGCATCCTGACTCAATTTAACAATTCCTTCTTCTGTCCCACAATATTAATGACCGGTTCGTTTTCATTTCCAGCAATTTTGGCCTTTTTCAAACCATTTTCTTGTTCAAGCTGTTCCACATGGCGAAGGACGCCATCCGCACAAGCATTTGAACGAGCCCTTGCCCCCGTCTTTTCTTCTTCATCTTTTTTCGCCTCTTGAGCATCAAGAATCCCCAAAATCCTTTGACGCATAGACTTGAGGCTATCTTCCTCTATTACCAAGGCCCCTAACCGTGCCTCTATGTGCTCAGAATATCTCTTATCAATTCGCTTATCGTCGGCCTCGATATCCTTAACATCCTCGCCGAGAATTTCAATTCTCAAACTATTCAATTGGCTCCTCAAATTATTGATATTTTTAGATTGATGTTGAGAAGTGATTTCCCTGATTGCATTTCTCACCTCATAAAGTCGGCGTTCCACGAGTGCCAATTCCGCATTGAGCCTGGGCATTCGAAACCGATCAAGATAGTACTTTAACCTATCTTTCAAAAGAATCTTTGATGCTTCGAGTTTTTCTGACATATGAAAATATGTAATGATTTTATATATTATTAAAATTATCCCTTTTTCGATTCGTCGACTTCCTGCATCCCATTTTCTTTCTCAAGTTTTTCCACACGACTAAGGATGCCTTCCGTACGAATTTTCGGATAAGCCTTTCCCCCTATCGTTTGCACTAGCGACCCAAGCATTACATCATGTATTTCATTACGTTTCCTGGCTTTAATAATTTTCAAAATCCTTAGATGCATAGCCTTAAGACTTTCAAGCTCTTCCAGCCTAAGCCTCAATGCCTCGCCTCTCTGCTCAACCATCAGCTTGACTTCAGCGAGCCGCACTTCAAAGGCAGCCTTTTCCCCATTATCTAATTCACCAACGTGCCTATCATGCACTTTTATCATTGCGCTATGCATAGCGACAGCTTCCCTATGCCCCTGCTCGAGGTCATTAATGTCGTGTTTCACCGACTCAAACAGCTCTTCCACACGCCCCAACTCCTCTTCGGGTTCGGGTTTTAACTTAAATAACCTATCAAGATAGTCTCTCAGCCTAACTCCCAGCGGAGCCTTTTGCTCTAAGGATTTTTCTGACATATGAATAAGTTACAAAAATTTTGTATATATTATATTACTTTTATTCTTTTGTCAATTCTTTTCATATCCTAACAAAAACCAATACCCGACATCGCTGTCTAAAAATTATTCAAATTGGCTGGTCAGCTTTTTGATGTCGTACGCCTTCACCTCGTCCACCAAGGCGGTCTTCACGCCTTTCCGATTTGGAAGGCGCTCAAGGAAATTGGGGCTTTCAACATTTTGGTAAAGAATGCCCACATTGATCTTTTCCTCCATGTCCGCGGCGGCCTTGCGGGCGGCCTCGATCGTTTTGGGGGTTGTCTTTAGATATTGGACCCTCTGGCTCAACCATTCGTAAGAGGTGGCGCGGTTGTACGTGGGGCACAGCTGGAGCATTTCGACAAAGGCAAACCCGTTGTGGCGGAGCGCGGAGCGGAGAATGTCGGTCATGTGGTTCACATCTCCAGAAAACGATCGAGCCACGAAACTGGGCTTGAGGCCCAACACAAAATCGCAGGCGTTGATGGGGTCGAGGACCACGCCATCGGGCGAACCATTCATGGGGAAACCC
Organism: Candidatus Peregrinibacteria bacterium; assembly: GCA_003154375.1. Classification (GTDB taxonomy): domain Bacteria; phylum Patescibacteriota; class Gracilibacteria; order UM-FILTER-43-11; family UM-FILTER-43-11; genus FEN-1329. The sequence continues at coordinate 61,518 of PMDG01000028.1, read as the reverse complement.
TTGCGTGTGGTGGCCGAGGCCTGGCCTGTGGTGAGCGCGAAATTCTCGTTGTTGTGAAGGATGAAGAGCATCGGGTAATTGCTGCGCACCGCATGGAGCAAATGGCCTGGCCCCTCGCTAAACGTGGCGCCGTCTCCCGCCGACGCAACAACCTTGATGCGGGGATTGGCCAGGGCCGCGCCCGCGGCCGCGCTGATGACACGGCCATGGAGGCCGTGAAAGGTGATTCCGCCAGTTCCGGCGATTTTGTCGGAACCATTGCCATTGCAACCGATGTCGAAACAAAGCAACACGTCCGGGGTCTTGAACCCTTCCAGCACCAAGGCGCGCTCCAAGGCTTTTTGGATCCCAAAATTTCCGCAACCCGAGCACCACGTGAGGCGCTCATTGCCCTCAAACCTGAGATACTCGTCCTTTCGGTCGGCGAGGAGCTTGATGTCGTTTTTTGACTTTAATGATCCCATGGGCAATTTTAAATTTTAAGTTTTAAGTTTTAAATTAAATTTCAACACTCAAATGCCAAACGCTTGGTTTAAAATTTATAATTAAAAATTTAAAATTTTACCAATGTAATCGGTCACGTCTCGCCTGAAAAACGGACGGCCGTCGAATTTGAGCAGGCGGCCCTTGAATTTGAGCCCTGTGCGCCCCTCCAGAATATCCGCGAGCTGGCCCTGCAGGTTCCCCTCGATGATATGGAAGTTTGGATTCTCCTTGGCGAACTTTTTGAAGGCCTCGTCCCGGAGGGGCCATAGGACTTCATAGTGGAGGTAATTCACCTTGACCTTCCGATCGGCCAACACCTCCATGGCATCCAGCACCGCGTTCTTGGAACTGCCCCATCCCACAAAGGAGATGTCCGCCTTCTTTGGCCCGTAGACGACGGGATCCGGCAAGGCCTTTTGGATGGTTTTCAGCTTGCGCCACCGCTTGGCCATGATTGCCGCGATTTCCGGCCCCTCCTCGGTGAGCGTGCCGTCCTCCCGATGCTCGTCGCCGTTGCCATAGTAGCCTGTGGCCGAGGAGCCTGGGAGCCATCGCTTGGAAATTCCGTTTTCCGTGATTTTGAAACGGTCTGAGGATTTCAATGCGGCCAACTCCTTTTTGGAGGTGACTAGCCCACGTTCGATCGGAATTTTTTTCGCCTTGTCCAAATCCACCATCATCTGGGCCTCGCCAACCGCCTTCTCGGTGAGGAGAATGACGGGGGTCTGGAACTGCTCGGCAAGATTGAAGGCATGCTGGATCAGCTCGTAGGCCGAGAGCGGATCGCTGGCCGCAAGCACGATCTTTGTGAATTCGCCGTGCGAGCTGTGGATGGCCATCTTCAAATCCCCCTGCGCGGTCCACGTGGGCAAACCCGTGCCAGGCCCCGGGCGCTGGGCGAGCACAATAACCAGCGGGTTTTCCATAATCCCCGCGACCGACACCGTCTCGGTCATCAAGTCGAACCCGCCCCCAGAGGTGGCGGTGAACGAACGGGTTCCCATGAACATGGAACCAAGCGCCATCTGGGCCGCGGTGATCTCATCCTCGGCCTGCTTGATGAGCATCCCTGTGTCATGAGAAAAATTGGCGAGATGGGTCAAAATGGAACTGGCGGGACTCATCGGATAAGCGTAATAGGCCCGCACGCCTGCCTTGATCGCCCCCAAGGCGATGCCCATGTTGCCATCGATCAGGATTTCCTTGGGTTTTGATTTTGGTAACTGAATTTTGTACTCGGGGATCTTCCCCAGCCCTTTCGCCTCATTCCCCGCGCGCACGCATTTCAAATCAATCTCGAGTAACGCAGGCTTCTTGGCGAACTGCTCGCGGACGGCATCCTCGAGCGGCTTCAGCGGGAATCCCATCACCCGCCACAGCAGGCCCAATAGCACCATGTTGACCATCAGATCACCGCCTCCCAACGAATGGGCGATGGAGTGAGCGGGCAGATAAAGCAATGTCACTTTTCGTTGCTTTGCCTTCTCCTGAAGTCCGGCGATCTTTTCGTGACGTTCATAGCCATGCACGATCACGCCCCCTTCCGCCACCGTATCCACATATTGCACCAACCCCTCACGATCCAAGGCGATGACCAGGTTGGCATGCAAGGAAAGGCTGCGAATCGGCTTAAGGCCGAAATCGATCTGCATGTTGGAATAGCCGCCCTTGATGAGCGAAGGGAACTCACGGTCGGTATGGACATAGAAGCCCATATCCTTGAGGATCTTGGCCACCACCTTGCCAACACTCAGGAGACCCATTCCGCTTTCACCGGCGATTTTCAGAACAGTTCGATCCATACGACTACGTTATTAATTATGAATTAAGAATTAAAAAATTAAGAATTGAGGCTCCAAAAATTCATAATTCTTAATTTTCGAATTATTTAATGGCGTCAGACAATTGTTTGGCCCAAGCAGGGATTAAGCCCTTAAGATGCATCACTGGAGTTCGGCTGATTCGGAGCGCCGGGACAATCAGCTTGCCGCCCGCCTCCGTGATCGCCTTCTCCAATAGCACGGCGGATTCCAGATGGTATTGGGCCTCGTATCGGGGATCGCCCAGGCCAATGACGGCGCAGGGCTTCCCTTTCAGGCTCATTCCTTTCATCTTTTCGACAAACTTTCCCATGGCGGATTCCAACAAGCCATGGCCGTAAGTCGGGCTAGCCAGAACACAGACATCGGCCTTCAATAGCTCTGCTGGGTCGCATAGCTCGGCTCGTCGCAGGGTAACCGACCAATTTTTCGCGTCCAAAAGGCCAGCAACCGCTTCCACCGTCATCTGCGTGTTTCCGCCGACGCTGCCATACACAAACAAGATCGTTTTCATGGGTGAATTTTATTTGAATTCAGATTATCCCATTTTCGCGGTCCAGACAAGCGCCTCAATCGGCTATCAAAACAAGTCTGTGCTCAAAGGTTGGGCTCAAATGTTGGATGTGCCTTCCCCCAGCCTATCGCCATCGCCAAAATTTATCTCCGACGCTGCTCGCCGCGCGGCATCCGCTTTTTGACCGGCCAAAAAGCGGATCGAAAAATCCGCCCAATTGGGCAAGCTTTGCCCTCGTCAAATTCACAGCATGAATTGTGCCGAAGGCATCCTCGTTCCGCTTGGCCTTTCGGCCTGCGCCCCACTCGGAACGGCTCGCCCGCAACTCATCGGGGGTTTATGATTCACCACCCATCGTATCGCCCTGCCCCATCAACGCAGTTCAGCATAAACCCCCCGGTCCCCCATGTGCCGAGTAATCTTGGGTTTTAAGTTGGAATTCAACCAAAATCATCTTGGGTGGGTCGGACTCGTGACGAGAAGGCATAAGCCCTTGGATGCGAAATGTCCGATGGCCGGAAAAGACGGGGTCCGGGGCGAAGTGGCATGCATTAGGATTGATGGAGGGTGCCACGCTGAATTTGAGTCCTCGCAGCCCCGGCGGGTTTTCCCGGGCATCTTTTGCCCGCCCAAAAGGTGCCCGCCCGCCCGACGAGGGCAAAAACAAACATTCTAAAAAAAGCCCTCTGGAAGATCCAAAGGGCTTTTGGAATTTCACATCACTATTTCTTGGTGGTCGCGGGAGGAATCTTTTTCGCCTCGGGAACCACTTTGGTGACAGGAGACTTTTCGGTCGGAGCTGTGGTCGTGGCAGGGGTCGTCGCCTCAGCGCCAGCCACGGGCTGAGCCTCGGGCGGATTCAATAGCTGAAGTTGCATCATGAGAGTGACCGGATTGAACTCCTCGGGGCTTTCCAAAGTTTGGATTTTCGGATCCGTGTTGTAATTGTTCCCGACATAGTTGATGTTGAGATCGGTCTTCATCCCGTTTTCCAAGCTTGTGCCGGTCAAGGAAGCGACACCCTTGTACAGGTAAAAATCATTCACGCCGATCCAAAGTTCGATATTGTTGACCGTTTTGACGAAATCCGAGGCTTGGGCCACCTCGGCATCCGACATCTCTCGGCCATCAACCTGGGCGGTTTGACGGACATAATCCTTCAAGCCGTCCTCGTTCAGCTTCACCCCGTAATGGTAGACCTTGGTCCCATTCAAGCTTTCGACTCCGAACTCCTTGTTGACCTCGAACAGATTCGTGGAAACGAATATATCCTTGACCTGCTTTTCCTTGGCAAGGGTCTTTTCGTCCCGATTCTGGAACTGTTTCAGGCTTTCAGGGACAAAATCGCTGGCCAAATGGAGCCATTTCCCCTTGTAACCGTCGATGACCTCTTTGTACTTTTCCATGGCAGGATCGCTGGATTCCAACTTGGCGATATTGAAATAGAACGCATCCCCCAAGGTTCGGATGTCCAGATCCAAGTTGCCGTCCAAGGTCTTGCCTCCCGCAAGCAGGCTCCCATCCAGTTTTAACCGAAGATCGCCTTTGCGATCCACGCCATCCCGGTGGTCGAACTTCGCCCCGACCCCGACATTCAGGCTCAAATTGTCCTTGGCATCCGCGCTCTTCATGACCGCGTCCACCTGCAAATCTGCCGCCTGGATCCCCCGCACCGTCTCTTTGAACTTTTGGATCACATCCTTGGGCGCCATGTTGGCGCCTCCACCGCAGGAGGTCAGCGCAAAAACCGCAACCAAACCCAGAAAGCCAATTGCAAATAGGCGACTTTTGATTTTCATGGAAATTTATTTATAAATAAAATTCGCGCCGAAATTTTATCACTGTGACCCAAGGCCGACAATCGAGTCCCCCAAAACCGCATTGCGCGCATGTAGGATTGTTTTTTAATTAGAGGGACAAGCTTACCATTCACAGCCTAACCGTAAACCCATAATTTTGACAAACTATTAGTATTAGTGTATAATATAACTATTAAATCCAAAATAAAAACATGGCTCAAAACAAACCCTCAGCCCAAACTTTGGCCATCCAAACCAAAATCGGACTCAGCAGCCACGACTACCAAGAACAGTTGTCAGCAGCGGATGATCTAACCCCCTTGGCCGTGCTCGATCCTGTTTTAGCCGCGCCCCTCATTCGAATGGCTCTCGGGACGCAGGACAAACTGATCTGCCGAGCGGCGTGCCGTTCGCTCGTTCCTCTCACTTTGGCCCTGCCCGATGATGGGAATGCCTTATTCATTTCCCTCTTTCGAGGCGAGATCGGAGACCCCAAAAGCATGGAGAAGGTCACCGAGCTGAGACGTCTCGCGGAGCTTTCCCCCAAGACCGCAGCGCCCATTCTTCAAAACGCACTCCGAATCACCGACAATTTTTCGAACACCGATTCGGCCCTAAGCCTTCCGACCTTGGCCGAAACCGACCCGCTGGTCGCTCTTCCACTCATCGAAGAGGCCTTGGCCAACCCCGAAACCAGCGTCCAGATTCAAGGCGCCCAAGCCTTGGAGGCCCTTGCGGCCGGATACCCGGATTTGGCAAAACCACTTATCGACGAAGCGTTGCAGAGCCCTGATGATATGGTTCTGAACCCCGCCCGCAAGGCGGATCGGATCCAAAAAAATATGAATTCAAAATTATGAATTATCAATTAAGAATCTTGGATACCTCCAATTCTTAATTTTTAATTCTCAATTCATAATTATCAGCGGATCGCCCCTTGGTATTTGGCCTTTTTGCCAAGCCTTTCCTCGATTCGCAGCAGTTGGTTGTATTTGCAGACGCGGTCGGTGCGGCAAAGCGACCCAGTCTTGATCTGGCCCGTGGCCATGCCCACCACGAGGTCGGCGATGGTCGTGTCTTCGGTCTCGCCGCTGCGGTGTGAAGTGACTGCCGTGAACTTGGCATCGTGGGCCATGTTGATGGCATCGATGGTCTCAGACAAGGTACCGATCTGGTTTAATTTGATCAGGATCGAATTGCAGTTCTTGCCTTTGATCGCCTTTTTGAGGCGCTCGGTGTTGGTGACCAGCAAATCGTCGCCGACCAGCTGGATCTTTTTGCCCAGTCGCTCCGTCAGCAATTTCCAGCCCTCCCAATCGTCCTGGGCCAAACCGTCCTCGATGGAAATGATGGGGTATCGTTTTACCAAATCCTCATAAAAATCGACCATTTCCTCGGAAGTGAGCTTGCGGTTCTCGGATTTCAGATTGTATTTTCCATCCTCGAAAAATTCGGAGGACGCAGGATCCATGGCGATGCAAATATCCTTGCCCGGCTTATAACCGGCCTTTTCAATCGCCTCCACAATCACCTTCAGCGCATCCTCGTTTTTGGGAAGACTCGGGGCGAATCCCCCCTCGTCGCCGA
>PMDG01000028.1:1461-55305 GCA_003154375.1 Candidatus Peregrinibacteria bacterium | reverse complement strand
CCGTTCAGGATGTTCATCATGGGCGTGGGCAGGAGGTACGAATCGCCTTTGTTGCCCAGATTGCCCAAATATTGGTAATACGGAATCCCCACCTCCATGGCCGCAACCTTGGAAACCGCGAGCGAAAAGCCGAGGATCGCGTTGGCACCCAAGCGACCCTTGTTCGGCGTGCCGTCCATCTTGATCATGCGGCTATCCAGCCCGCGCTGATTCTGGACCTCGGCGCCCAAAAACTCCTTTCGGATCTCGGAATTGACGTTTTGGACCGCCTTCAGCACGCCCAAGCCGTTGTAGCGCTTCTTGTCGCCATCGCGCAGCTCCACCGCCTCGTGGACTCCAGTGGAAGCGCCACTCGGAACTATAGCTGAGGCGAAATGCTTGGCAGTGCCGACTTCGACCTCGACGGTCGGATTGCCACGGGAATCCAAAACTTCCCTAGCGAGGATATGAGTTAGAGTTGAGGACATATTTTTTTATTTAAGATTTAGGGTTTGTGATTTCGGAAATACGATAGCCAAAGTGGTGGGCAATGTCCATCTGAACCTAGCCCAAAAGCCACTGTATTTAATACTTGACATAATTAATAAATTATTGTATATTTTATCTACAATAATTTTGACGTAGTCGTGCGCGATTGTCGCTCACCGACCTACGTCCGTTGTTGCTCTTAGACACCACCGCTGTTCTACGAAAGGACACAAGCCATGAAGAAGACCCTGGTTATGTATTTCAAGGCCTTGACCGAGCCGCTCCGCAACGCTTGGCCCTACCTCCTATTCGCTTTCTTGGCCCTCATGATCATTGCTTTCATCATGGATCGGAACCAGAAGCCCAAGACCCTCGACCCCACTCCGATGGCCGACGCCGTGGCCTCCCAGCCCGAGGATTGCTCCAACCCGATCACCCTGTTGGGCATCACGCGGGATTTCAAGACCGACACTTCCGTGGCCAAGTACGGATTCAATGTCGCGGCTTCGGGTAGCGTTGTCTGGATTTCCCGGTTCACTTTCTCGGCAAACATGAAGTTCGGATCGGGGGAGATCATCGATCAAACCCTCTGTCTTAATGGAGCGGCCAGCAAAGCCGTCCTCACCCGATACAAGACACTAATTGTGGCCCGTTTGCCCGAAGATCAGGTGACTCCTGGCACGCCTAATCGCTACATCCTTGAGCTGACGATTGATAGGGCCGACTTCGACCCAGAGGACCTAAAGCTGTCCTTTCTCCAGGATATCCCCCTCAGCCTCAGCCATGAGGCCAGTCCGCTCGGCCATTGGGTGAAAGCTGACGGATCCACTGAGGAAATCCGCCTAAATAGCACCTTGTCACTCCCGTAGAACAGCGGTAAGTCCAACGTTCTTCCCATCCCCGGCCTGGTGCTGGAGAGAAGAAGACCTTTTCCAACGCCGCCCCCTCCGATTCATCGGACGGGGCGGTTTTGCTTTGTTTGGGGTGAACTCAAAGATTTTTTCACATGTTCAAGACCCCACGCGCATTTCGGCGGGGTCTTGGAGTTCAACCTGTCCTCGGCGCGCAGTGCCCTTGGAAGGGCCTGTGCTGCCAGGAGAAGAGGCGAAGGGGGCTACTTGCTAGCCGTGGTATCGGGAACGGCCGCGAATGAGTACTCGGGGCGCCAGCCATCGACTTGGGTGTAAGCCCTTTGGCTTTTCAAGCACTGATGGTTGCGGCATGACAGTGCGAAAACCGTGGTTACCGCGCCCAGCTGGATCTCAGCGTCAGCCAAGGCCAAAACGGTGTGAATACGCACCTCGGGGAAGTCATTGGAGAAAGGCTCCAAGTCCGAACGGGACGCAGGCTTCAAGCCCCGCCCGCGCATCTCGGCGAGCACCTGCACGATCGTGTTGAAACGGGCCGAATCCAGCAAAACGACCGTGGACGGTCTCGACACGCAGTTAGGCAAGACGGACGAGCCGACATCGGTGGTTACCGAGCTCATCGGCGTCATCGAGGCGAGCGCGCACGGGTTCTTCACCCTGTAGGTCCGAACCTGCACTGACGGGTCCGCCTTCTCGGCGACCGACATCGGCGCCACCACCGCCTTGGTGTTGGCGCTAGTGCTGACCGAAGCGCAAGACGAGAGGACGACGACGCACAGGCCCATCAGGATCCAGTTGATCTTGAGAGTCATCTGACACTCGGATTCTTAGAAATGTCCTTTCCGTTTCTCCGCACCATGCGGACAGAAAGGCCAGCCAGTCACAGCTTCCCAGGCTCTTGGCAAAGCACGGAAAGCTGCGACCGACAACCTCATCTATTAGCAAGTAGCTTTAAAAGAGCAGTCCACAATTGGACCCGCCTCACAAGAGGACGATCAAATTGACGGATTGTTATATTACACTATTTTTTATTAAATGTCAAATATCTTTTTACTCTTCCCCCCTGGTGGCGTCGCGATACGAAAGACTCTCATCCAAACCGCCTTTTCCGATGTATCGGACTGGCGTGCCTAATTCCATACGACCATTGAAATTACCACTGCATGAGACTATTATCAGAAACCACCTCCAACCCTCTGCACATGGAATTTTCCCAAAACAAAACCATTAGGCCAACGGAAGACGAAGTCCGCGATTGGCTTCTTTCAACGACTCGCCACTCGATGAGGATGGAGTTCTGCCTTCAATCGATGGGCATCGGAAATCGAGATCCACAACGGCCACACGACATTGTGGGCGAGGGAAACAAATTCGAATGGGAGGTGATTCAGGGTTTCTCGACCGAGAACCGTCCTGAAATCGATCACTTCACTCACGTGGTTCCTGCATTGACCCGGCATCGGGCGCAATACCACCACCAAAAGTGGAATCATGAAGATAGCGGTGCTACCGATGACGAGATGTTACTTGGAGCCACGGACGCCATTTGCAGTCTTCTGGAGAACCGACTTTACCAAGGCGGCAGCCATTCCATCGAAGAAATCAGATCTATTATCGAGGATAGAAATCCGCCCTACCGACGTCCTTGGATGACGAAGGCGTTGGACCAAGTGAATAAGCTCAAAATGCCTGACATGGGCCAAATCCGTCATCTCGATCGGATTCCGAACCTCGGACTCCCCCTATCGATTTACGAAACAACCGTCAACAGGGTACGCGAAACAATCCTCATGCTTCGACAAGACCATGGGTTCAAGCTCAATAACCTTTAAAAGGGAAATCCGAGTCGATATCCGCAGAGGAACGACTAGATTTGTCCTTTCAGCTGCAACACCCTCACAAGCACCTTGGCCACCTCGCCACGGGTCATGAATTGCCCCGGATGGAACAGCCCGTCCTCGAAACCGCTCACGATCGTGAAATCGAAAGGTTAGACCATAAACTATTTGGTCTCCTTGGGGACAATGGCGAACTTGGCGGCTTGGCCCGGCCACCATAATTTAGGTGAATCCCAGCCTTTCTCAATATATCGCTTTCCATTTTCCGATCCGAGAACATACGCCCTGGGGCCATATTTTTTCAGGTCATCCCATGAATAGCAAACGGTGATAACCGCACCATGCCGCTGAACATCGGGATAGACGGCGGCGAAAGCCAAAAGCTCCTGCATGGTCAATAGGCGCCCTCCCCTTCCACCCACCCACGCTATGAGTTCTTCCTCAGAACCCATCTCCTCGGTCGGGGCATCTAACCGGACATCGGCCTTCTCAATCCGAGTATCGGATTCATCAAACATGATTCCTCGCTCCGGAGGTTCGTCATCACCCCAAGATTTGATCCGAAGGATCCCCCTTCCAATTCGATCGAACCCCCCAGCCGCTACCATTTGTTCAGGGTTCAAGGCGTGGTTTACGGTGATACCGTAGGTCTTGCGTTGCTGATCTAAAATAGCCTTAACAGAGTCTCTCATTTCACCCTGAAGCAATTGCCCTAAAAATTCAGGACTCACCTGATTTCCTGTGAGCAGTTGGATCAGTTGCCTTTCAGCCTCTGTTTTTGGTGCTGGTCCGTCGGCATTTGTCGCCATGGAATTCCAATTATTTAATAATTTTGCTTCTCAGACTACGATTTATATTATAACAGATATTTTATTATATGTCAATTATTCGCTTTTCACTCCACCCACATTCAAAATCCCGCATCGATGTGGCGGGGCTTTTGGATTGATTTATATCGTCGGCTTGGTGCGACTAGATTTTCCCTTTCAGCTGCAAAACTCTCACCAGCACCTTGGCCACTTCGCCACGGGTCATGAATTGGTCTGGATGGAAGAGCCCGTCTTCGAAACCGCTCACAATCGTGTTGTCACGGGCGTAGGCCACGTACTTGGCGAACCAGGAATCCAAGGGCACATCCTTGAAACTGGCATACCACCAGCCTGGGTTGCCGAGGTAATTGGCATCAAAGTTTTCATCCAAATCCTCAAAATTCGCAGTCCCGATCAGGATCTTAAGCGCTTCCGCGCGAGTCACCGGATTCTCAGGATTGAATCGGCCGTCGATCGACCCCCGAACAATTCCAGCGTCTTTGGCCGCGGCCACATACGGGCCGTACCAAATCCTGAACGGCACATCGACGAACGGCCCCCTTTGAACGGTTGTCGGAACCTCGATCCCAAAGGCTTTCACGGCCATTTTGGTGAGCTCGGCACGAGTCAGGATGTCATCTGGGCCGAATAGGCCATTGCCCTTTCCAACCGCGATCCCCATTTCCGTGATCTTGCGGATGTAGGGCTCGGCCCAATGGCCGACAGTATCATAGTAACGAAAGAGCGCTGAATCCTCAGGCATCGGATCATCCATAGACTCGTTATTCCACCACGGCCCCCTCTTTTCCAAAGAAAAGTAAGGATAATGGCCACACTGGACCGCCACCCTACCACTTTGAACCAAGGCGACTCCTCTCGAAGTCCACTGATGCCCAGTGTTGGATGAAAAAACCTCAACCCAATCCCCTTCACTGTAACCATAATCCGGGACCTCGAGAACCACTTGGTTGCCTTGTCCGCCGAAATATGAGGTCTGAACCGAATTGGCCATAGAAGCATAATCCGTCACATATCCGTCCCTTTCCTCATACACGGTGCGGTTGTCCGTTTCGGGATTAGAGGACTGCCCGATCACAATATAATCCGAACCCGAACCCCCTTCGGAATTCACGGTGACCCGACCATTCTCAGTCTCGACCGAGTAAGTGGCAGGGTGATTGATTGTCAGCTCAACAGAGCCTTGGCTCGCGGCATTCGCGTTGGGTGCCATTGGGGCAAGCATGACAAAAAGCAGTGCCGAGGTCAGTGCCACGCCAAGTGTGCGCTGGATCTTCTTGAAGATCATAGAAGTGAGATTATTGGAGTATTAATCTATTCATTATTTGACTATATGTCAATAGTGTTTCTTGAACACCTAAATTGGTCTCAACTTGCGACATCTGAAATCCGAATGACCGAATCTTCGAAATCCGAAAAAATTCCAATACTCCAATATCTAAAATATACTCGACCTTTTAAATAATTGACGATCCGACTTGCGGCCGATACTAAGGCAGATTATCGTCTAACCATGCAATCCAAAGACATCAAAATTCTTCAGCAGCTTCTCCTTCAGATCCCCCGTGGTCGGGTGACGACATATAAGGAATTGGCCAAGGCCATGGAAACGAAAGGCTACCGTTATGTCGGGCAGCTATTGCATAACAATCCAGAACCGGACGAATACCCCTGTTTCAAGGTGGTGGGTTCTGATGGATCACTGGGCGGGTATGCCGATGGTCCAATTGAAAAAATCCGACGACTGAAGGCGGATGGAATCGAGGTCAAAAACGGTCGCATCGATCATTTTGAGGATATGATTTATACGTTCGAATCAAAATGAAGGCTCGATTCGCGAATCGAGCCTTCATTATTTCAATTATTGTCATCCCGACCGCAGTGGAGGAATGAACAAATATTTTGTTCAGCTTTTTCCGTTTGATTAATTTTTGGCTGACCTACATAGCGGCAAGAATCTTTGCAAAAGCGTCCTTAAGCGTTGGTTGGAGATCGCCTTTCGCCCCGGTGGCCGTCAAAATCATCCAATTGCCCCCCTTCAAAACATTCATCTGGCCCAGGGTTCCGCCTGACCAATAGGCGGCATCGCCCAACCCGTCCACCTTCACGGCATCCACCCCCGAAAGCCCCTTGGAAGCCTGGAAAGCCTGATCGAAATCCGAGTTTGAAATTCCGCCCTTGATGATAAGGCTCAACACCGAAGTATAGCCTTCCCCGATGTACGTGCAACTGCTCATCCCGTCCTTGGGGCCGACCAATTTTGGCCCCACGGCGATAGGTCCCACAATGGACACGGCCATATCCTTTGTAAGGAGCTTGCAGGCGTCCGGGACACTCGTGTTAGCGACTGGCGCCACGGCAGGGCTTGGATTTGCAGTGGCCGAATTGGGAACTGTGGCCATGGCAGGGGCAGGATTATCAGCGGTTGGACTCGGGGCCGAGGGACTGGGGCCAGAACAAGCCGTAAGCGAAACGGTGACCACCAACGCCACCAAAAGCATTTGAATTTTTTTCATATGTAAAATTTAATGGTACGACTGCATAGTAACTCCTATGTGCCATTTCCCTCAAGGTCATCTACGGCGTAAATCGTGAATGATTAAATTTTCCGTTTCAAAAAAAGGTGAACAAAAAAATTTGTTCACCTTTTTGATGATTGGCTAAACAAGCTTACATTTTAGCTAAAACCTTCTCCGCGACGCCTCTTGCAACGGTCTGAACATCGCCCTTGGCACCAATAGCCATGATGATCATCAGGTTATCTCCTTTCAAAATATTCATCTGGTTCAGGGTTCCGCCCGCCCAATAGGCGGCATCACCCAACCCTTCCACCTTCACCGGATCCACCCCCGAAATGCCCTTGGAAGCCTGGAACGCCTGGTCGAAAGTGGCGCTGCTGAAATCGCTGGTGATCAACAAACTGACTGCGCTAAAATCGTCGGACAAGTACATGCAGTTGGACATCCCGACATTTGAGCCTTCTGTATTTGGCTCTTTGCTTATGGGGCCAACAACCGATTCGGCGATTTCCTTGGTCAGGTATTTGCACGCATCGGGGGTGCTTGCGTTTGCCACTGGCGCGACTGGAGCGGCCACTTCCTTTGAGGGTGCAGGCACCGCAGAATTGTCAGCGGACGGGGCAGTGGTTTTGGAACAGGCCGAAAGCGAGACAAGTACGGCGAGAGCCGCAAGTGTGATTTTCAAATTCTTCATAGAACCTTTTTTTAAAAAATATTTTTGCGCAAAAAGTATAGGCTGCGATCCTCTTTTGGCAAGGAAAAACCTAACTATATCAACTCCTTAGCATCTTTGAGCACCTCGGCCACATGTTCGGCCGGCTTCACCTTGGGGTAATGCTTCACGATGAAGCCCTTTTTATCGATCAAAAAAGACTCTCGGCTGGTGCCGATATATTTCGCACCCAAGAATTTTTTCTCACCCCACACCCCGTAATCTTGAACAACTTTTTTGTTCATATCGGAAAGAATCGGAAAATTGAGATGGTAGCGCTCCGCGAATTTCTTGTGGCTTTCCACGCTATCTACGCTCACCCCCAGCACTTGGATTCCGCCAGCCTTCAGGTCGTTCATCGAATCCCGAAAGGAGCAGGCTTCCTTGGTACAGCCTGGGGTCATGTCTTTCGGATAAAAATAAAGCAGAATCGTTTTGCCAAGATATTCCGAAAGGGAATGAGTCTTTCCATCCTGGTCTGGCAACGAGAAAACAGGCGCCTTTGATCCAACCAAATCGGTCATTTTAGTTTGGGTTAAGTGACGGTGCTATAATACCACCAACGAAATTAAGAATTATGAATTAACATTTAAGAATTTTAGGTTGTGCGATCTAATTCTGATTCTTAATTCATAATTTTTAATTCTTAATTATTTTATTTTGATCGGAATTTTCGACTCTGGCTTCGGCGGCCTCACGGTGATGAAGGAATACCTGAAACGTTTTCCTGAGTACGACTATATCTACTTGGGCGACCAGGCGAATGCTCCGTATGGAAACCATTCCCAAGACCATGTGAACAAATTAGTTGTTCAGAATGTTGAATTTTTGGCCAAGAAAGGCTGCAAACTCATCATTATTGCTTGCAACACTGCTTCGGCGGATGCTCTTCGGCATGTCCAATCCATTTACAAAGGGAAGCCCGCAATTCTCGGAGTCCTGATACCTGCGACCGAGGAAGCGCTCAAAGCCACACGATTCGGAAACATTGGGATCATCGGAACCCGAGGCACGATCGCCAGCGGGGCGTATGAACGGGAGCTGAACAAACTTGCTCCCGAGTTTTATAAACCGACCGATAAAAGAGCAAACAAGACCGTTCGGATCGTCACCCAAGCCTGTCCGCTTCTGGTTCCGCTAGTCGAGGAAGGAATGACGGATTCGACTCCGACCAACATGATCCTGAAAAAATATTTGATGCCCCTGAAGGCCGCGCAGGTGGACACTTTGATCCTCGGCTGCACGCACTATCCCCTGCTCCAAAAACATATCCAGCGGACCATGGGGAAACAGTGCAAGCTGGTATCCTCGTCCCAGGCCTCGGTGGATGCGATTGGATCCTATTTCAAACGACATCCGTCCTTGGAGAAAAGTCTCTCCAAAAAAGGCACTCGAACCTATTTGACCTCCGACGACCCGAAACGATTTTCGGATTTGGGGGGAAGGTTTTTGGGACAAAAGATCCAAGGGGAAAAGGTTGAATTTTAAAACCACCCAAGCAGGCGTTGAACTCCATCCTTTAAATGTGGTACTCTGTCCGACCTTAAATCCTTAACCTTTTCGCCATGTCGAAAACATCAAAAGGTCCGAGCGACCCGAGCAAAAATGATGTATTCAAAGCGGCCGATGAGCTAATCATCCATGCCAGAGGACTGGTCGATCTCATGTTTTCCATTCGTGACAAATCTGCGTATATTGTCCGAGCCGCCATCGACAACAAAAGGCAAAGGGGAGGGGCCCTGGAATTGATTTGCGAAGTCGCCGCCCAATTGAAAGAGGCCCGCGAACGTTTCCAACAGACCGATCAAAAACTAGACCAAGACATTCGTCCAAAAAAACCCAGCGACAGTCCGTCCAAATAACGGGATAATTCGGGGATTTCATTTGTGCAACCGGTTTTTGGGGCAGAAGATTGTCGGACAACAGGTGATTCTGTGACCCCCTCTGGGTCTCCCCCTTGGCCGAGGGGGTCACAGCATCGACTCAATTTCTTTAATTCGGTCCGTCTTCTCCCAGCTGAATTCCGGGCGGCCGAAGTGGCCGTAGGAGGCGGTTTTTTGGTAAATCGGTTTTCGGAGATCCAAGTGTTTGATAATGCCTTGGGGCGTGAGCGGGAACACCTTTCGGATGATCTGCTCCAGTTTGGCTTGGGACAATTTCGAGGTGCCAAACGTCTCAACAAAAACCGAGACCGGCTCGGCCACGCCAATGGCGTAGGCCAGTTGGACCTCCAACCGTTCGGCCACGCCTGCGGCCACGAGGTTTTTGGCGATGTAGCGGGCCATGTAGGCCGCGNNACCTTGGTCGGATCCTTGCCCGAAAAACATCCACCGCCGTGGCGGGCCATACCGCCGTAGGTATCCACAATGATCTTCCTACCGGTCACGCCGCAATCGCCTGGAGGGCCGCCAATGATAAAACGGCCCGTGGGGTTCACGTGGTAAACCGTCTTTTTATCCAACCATTTTCCGCACACGGGTCGGATCACATGCTCGATGATGTCCTTTTGAATCTTGTCATGTTTGACCTCGGGGTCATGCTGGGCGGAAACGACCACGGTGTGCACCCGCATTGGCTTTCCGACCTTTTCATATTCGACCGTGACCTGCGATTTTCCATCGGGGCGCAGGTATTTGAGAATCCCCTTTTTGCGCACTTCGGCCAAGCGCATTGTCAGCTTATGGGCCAGCATGATGGACAAGGGCATCAGCTCTGCCGTTTCCTTGCAGGCGAACCCCATCATCATGCCCTGGTCCCCTGCCCCGCCAGGATTCACGCCCACCGCAATATCGGGACTTTGCTCATCGATGGCCGTGAGCACCGCGCAGGCCTTGGAATCGAAGCCATAGGTGGCATCGTCGTAACCAATCTTGCGGATCGTCTCACGCACGATCTTGGGAATGTCCACATAAGTTTTGGTGGTGATCTCGCCGGCGACCAGCACAAGACCTGTGGTCACCAAGGTCTCCGCGGCCACACGGCCCATGGGGTCCTCGGCGAGAATCGCGTCCAAAACGCCATCCGAAATCTGGTCCGCGACCTTATCAGGGTGCCCCTCGGTGACGGATTCGGAAGTGAAGAGGAAGGACATAGGTTTTTGTTTGAGGTTTTAACGTTCAAATTTTATACCAATCTTTTCATCATCAATAGTGATTATTTATTTATATTGAAATGGCAAATTGAGTTTATTTTTTGTTTTTTTCAATCCCCCAATCCCCCTTTTTCAAGGGGGCATCTGACTTTCATGAAGGTCAGTTAGTTTGTTGGGGGTTCTCCTTGATAAAGGAGAAGGTGAAGAGGATTCGTTCGTCTGTGAATGAGATTTTTTTTAAAACCCCCAGACTCCAATTGGAAATCCAGGGGTTTCAATTTTGATTCAAAAAACTACTTCGCCTGCTGATCCAGCACCTTGAGGACCACTTTGGCCACTTCGGCGCGAGTCATGGGCTTCTCGGGATGGAATAGACCATCCGGATAGCCGCTCACGATGCCGAAATCCCTGGCGTAACCCACGAACTTGCCGAACCATTCGGAGATCGGGACATCCTTGAAGCCGACGTACGTCCAAGCTTCGTTGCTGGTGTAGTTGGCCTCGAAGTTCGAATCAACATCCGTGAAGCCCGCGGCGCCAATCAAAATCTTGAGCGCCTCGGCGCGTGTGATTGGGGAATCGGGATTGAATCGCGCAGCACCCTTATTGATGATGCCCGCATCCTTGGCCGCAGCCACGTAAGGCGCGTACCAGGCATCGGTCTCAACATCCACGAAAGGACGCTTATCCACCGTCTCTGGAACCGCGATACCAAAGGTCATGACCGCGATCTTGGTGAATTCCGCGCGTGTGATGTTATCCTCGGGGGCAAAAATCCCTTCCGCCTTGCCCTTAACAATTCCCATGCTCGCGAGCCTATCGATGTAGGCCTCCGCCCAATGGCCGACCGTGTCGGTAAACTGGGCCACCTGCCCGGCGACTTGCTCGACAGGTGTCTGGGTTGCTGCCTCGACCTTTGCGTAACCCGCCTTCTGGCTCAATGCGAAATAAGAGAAATGGGTGGTCTCGAACACCACCTTGCCATCCTTCACCACACCCACGCCCTCGTACGTCCATTGATGGCCCGAATCGGACGAATAGATAGCGATCTTGGAACCTTCGGCCAACCCTTCCACCGGAATCGTAAGCGTGACCTTGTTCGAGAAATCCAAACGGGCCTTGTCGGAACCGACCTTCAACACCGCGACCACATTATCGCGGGTCAGCGTATCCTTGGACCCCACGATCTCGTCCCCTGTGGCGCTGACTTTGGTGCTTAACTGCACCAACGGAGGCGTGATCTTGCCATCCCATTCGATCGGGGCCTTCACCGAGGTGTTGGCCGGGATCTCAACCATGATGGTGGAAGCTTTATTGGGCTCAAGCGTGATCGAACCCTTGTCCGTGGTCAGGACCGCCTCCTTGGTCTGCTCGAGCGCATTGGTGGTGACCAAGTTCGAGGGGATCTGAAGCGGTCGGCTATAAGTGATGGCCGAATCCGCTGTGGAAGACATGGTCGAAGAGGTCGTAGAAGTTGCGGTGTTCGAATCCGCGGCCGGAGTGGATGAGGGTGCGCTACCGCCACCACCGCCGCCTCCACCTCCACCGCCGCCAGAACTGGCAGGTGTTGCGGGGGCAACGACTGGCACAGCGGTCAAAGCAACCCCTGCCACCGCCGTATTCTCATCCAGCACATTGCTGGAGCCATCGTAGGTTCGCACTGTGAATGTTCCTGTGGTTCCAACGGTTGCGCCATTCAAACCACCGGAGACCGTGATGGAGATCGGGGTTCCCGCAGGGATCGTGGCTGGCCCGCCTCCACGGATGAAGGTCAGGGCCAAACCGCTCACCGATGCGGTGAGATCCCCAGAAACGTTCTCAGTAATACCAGGCGTCAAGCCGACCGAGGTCAGCCCATCCGCGCTAGCGATATTGAAATCGGTCGGGAAAATGACTCGGATTGAACCACTGGGTGGGATCGGGCTCAAGGGGGTGAAAGCAATGGTGAAACCCGTGATCTGACTGACCACACTATTGGTTGGTGTGACCGTGGCCGCCAGCACTCCGATTGGAGCCGACTCGGTACCGATGGGCGTATTCCCCAAAGCCACGACAGGGTTGGGAACCGTGGCTGAATCCGTGAAGGCGCCTGCATCCACATCCAGAATATTGGCGCCGGCATCCCCTCCCGTGACATTGGCCGTAAGACGCAAAGTGGTTTTCTGCGTATTGGTCAATGTGATGGTTACCGTGTTATTAGCTAGAGGAGTCACGGTTGCTCCGGTCAAAGCCGCGCCGCCCGTGGCGTTGCCCACATGGATCTTGCTCAAATCCACCAAAGTAGCCGGGGTGGTCTTGAGCGGTTCGGAACCCGTGAGAGTCAACACGCCAGTGGTGTAATTCAAGGCCGAAGCCGTCACCACAGGGGATGCGTGATCGGTCCATGCCGGCGTGGAGGAAGCCGTGAAGGTCTTGCTAGCGGCATTGTTTCCGTACGTATCGGTGACCGAGGTGCCCGCGTGGTAATCCAAATGCAAATCGCCCGCATCGGTCCTGACGGTTGTGGTGGTGAAGTTATAATTGCACGCATTCGCTGCCGCGCTTACGCTATGGCATTCCACGATGCCTGGGGTCAAGGCCGCGAAATTGGCTGCGGACGAAATTGCCCAATCCGCGGAGCCGTCGGCCACAACGCCGAGATCCTCCGAGTAAACCACGATCGCCCGGTCCAGCGTGCCATCCCCCGTACCGTCGTAGAAGGTGGCGGAAACGGGAATCGGGGCAGCGCCATCCGTGATGGAGGCTTGGGTCTGATTTCCCAAGGCCGCATTTCCGACGTTCCCATCTGAAAGGTTGAAATTATTTTGGGTCTTGAAGGAAACCCCAGCCACGGAATGCGTGGACATCGCTGTGGACTCCGTGCCCAACGTGACATTCACCGTTGACGTGTTATCCGCTGTGATGAGATCCGTCATACTCGAGCCAAAGGCGGCCCCTGTAAAATCCCCCACCCCACCTGTGGTGAACGCGAGGTCATTCGCCGACAAGGAGCTTGAGCCCTTCACGGGTTCCGAGAACGTCACCTGAATGGTGTCGATCTTCCCGTTGGCATTCGTATCTTTGTATTTGAAATCCTTGATGATGGGGGCAGCGCGATCCAAAGCTGTAACGGGACCTGCGGCCAAGACATTGCTTGAGGCCGAGCAGATCGCGGTCGCGGTCGCGCAAGTTCCCACTGGAGCAGTATAAGTGATGGAGGGGGTCAAGGCGGTTCCAGCCGCGCATCCCGTAAGCCCTGTGATGACCAAGCTAGACACGGGGGTTACCCCGTCGCCGTAGGCTCCGTTCGGAATTGTGCAACCATTCCCCAAAGCGATCGAACCCAAGCCGTCTGCCGCGTTGGTGTCTTGGATGATCACCGGGACACTGAAATAAAGGGTCAATTTGTCATCGGTTCCGTTCTTATCGGTATCCTCAATCATGCTGGAGGTGGTGATGACGGGCACCGTGGCATCGATGACAATGTTCTTGTGTCCCCCTAACGAATTGCCCGAAGCCAGCGCGGGCAAGGTAAGCGTTGCATCATTTCCAGCCGCATCCTTGATCGTACCAGTCAGGCTGGTGGTGGCCGCGTAATTCAAATCAGGTGAGGAGTTGCCGGCCGCCACCAAGTAGTTAAAGGTCAACGTGGCTCCTGGCGAACCCGATGAATAGTCGACAGGAGTCGTGAGAGGCGTGCCCGTTGAAAGCGCAATCTGAGGCGTGCCAGTCACGGTCACGGGCTCATTGAATGTGACAGTAACAGGAACCGTGTGGCCCGTGGTGTAGGAACCATTCGGGTCGGTGGAAGAGATATCGGTGACAAGGGGGGCCGTGGTATCGATAACGATTGCATGGGCCCCTGCGAAGGTGCCGACCGCAGGCAGAGTGAGCACCGCGTTGGCCAAAATCGCATCCTTGATGGTGCCGCCATTCAGTGCCAGACTGGTCGTGGCGACGTAATCAAGATCACTCGAAGTATCGCCTGTCTGAACCGTATAGTTGAATGTGAGTATGGCGGTGCCTGTGCCACTGGAATAACTGGCAACCCGGTCTGTGGCGCCTGTTTCAAGCGTGAGGCCAGGGGTTCCCAATGTTGTGACCACATTGACCACCTTGCTAAATGTAACTGTGATCGGAACCAATTGGCCCACCTTGTAGGAGCCGTCTCCCAAAGTGGAGCTTACGGCCGTGACTGTGGGGGCCCCAGACGAATCGATCACGATATTCTTATTCGCGCCCAATGAATTTGGGTCGCCAGGTGAAGCCAAGGTGAGAAGGGCGTTGTTGCCGGCCGCATCCTTTATGGTACCGCCGTTCAGACCCAAGCTCGTGGTGGCCGCGTAATCCAAATCCGCAGAGGAGTTGCCGGCTGCCACAATATAATTGAAGGTCAGCGTAGTTCCAGGTGAACCCGATATATAGTTGACTGGGGTCGTGGCGGGAGATCCGGTGGAAAGCGTGAGCTGAGGCGTTCCAGTCACGGTCACGGGCTCATCGAATGTAACGGTGACATGAACCGTTTGGCCCGTGGTATAAGTGCCATTTGAATCGGTAGACGTGACATGGTCGACTATGGGCGAGTGGGCATCGATGCCGGGAGCCGTTCCCGAAGCGATGGTCGTGATTGTGGTTCCTGGGTTACCTGCCACATCCTTTAGGGTAATCGAGACGGGAAGAGCGGCGGAGTCCAAGATGTCGGCATTCCCCAAGACGACGGTGTAATCAATTGTGTAGACTCCACCTCCCGTTTCCCCGAATGTGGACACAACACCGTTGACGGTCTGGGCACCGCTGGCTGTCAGGAGCAACTCAGCCCCACCGGCAGTCACTGTCACGATCACATGGTCTCCGATTTTTGCGGTATTGCCGCTGGTTGGAGAAACTGAAGTAATGGTGTAGGTGGGGGCGGTGGCGTCTATGGTGTAATTGAGCGTGTACGAGGAGGTGGCCTTGTTGCCAGCCGTGTCCACGCAGCGCATGTAGACGGTCTTGGCCGACTCGCCCGCGAGGTTGAGCGTACAATTCGTGGTGCTCGCGCAGGTGTTGGCCATGGCGTCGTAGGCCTGGTCGGTCGCGGACCACTTGCAGGTCGCGGCGTCGGCGTCGGCGGTGTAGACGACAAGTGTGGAGCTGTCGTTGGTAAGATCGTAGTACGGGGCGGTCGTGTCGCCGGCCACGGAGGTGATGGCGGTGACCGTGGGCGGCGTGACGTCAAATGTCTGAGTGAAACCATTGGTCAACGCAGAATCAGAGGGGCCATCCAGCTCGGTTGCGGTCGCCCCTGTTTCCGAAAGAAAACCAAAGCCATTAATAGGAATCTCAGCGATGAAGGTTTTGCCTTCACGAGCAGTACCCGCCGTATCCACCGAAGCAAAAAACCGCTTTGCCGTAGTAAAAGAGTTCGAAAGTCCTGTCAGCTCCCATTGACTCGAACCTCCATTCCAAGTCGCCGTGCCCAACGGCGTGTCCGTTCCAGTGCCTTGGAATCCTGCTGCGCCGGCATCCCACCAAAATTTTACGTGGGCAATTTCTGTGCCATCAATTGCATTACCCGTATTTTTTAAGGCAATTGTATTGATCTGATCCCCGTTCAAAATGTGATTCTGATCAATATCCAGCCATAATTCGTTTCCAGGAGCCCAGGCACTGTTTGTGCCCTTGACCCACGTAGCGGTCGCGGCCACGTTAGATCCGGCTTGATTGTCGGCTGGCGCGCCCAAAACCTCGGGCTCAGCTGTGATTGATGTCAAACGATAATCCGCGGCGGCCACAGTGGCACCCGCGGCATCGTAAACCACTTCGTTGGCATCAAGAACATGGTTGCTTGCGCCAACCATTGTGACCTTTCCGTTGGTCAAGGCCCCAAGGGTTGAGCCGACGACGATCGTATCCCCCGCAGTGTAGGCCGCATGCGTGCTCACATAGACCCCCTCGCCAGCGTCTTTGACATTGGCCGTTCCCCCTGTCGTGACTTTTGCATTGGTGAGAGCCTCGAGGGTTTCGCCCTTAACAATAGTATCCCCCGCATCCAACGTGGTATCCACACTCA
The DNA here is from genome assembly GCA_003154375.1 of Candidatus Peregrinibacteria bacterium. Lineage (GTDB taxonomy): Bacteria > Patescibacteriota > Gracilibacteria > UM-FILTER-43-11 > UM-FILTER-43-11 > FEN-1329. The sequence continues at coordinate 38,950 of PMDG01000028.1, read as the reverse complement.
CATAAACGCCCTCGCCTGCATTGAACACGCCATTCGCGCCGGTGACTTTCGCGTTGGTGAGCGCGTTTAAAGGTATTGTGACTAACCCAGGCGTTGCCCCATGGACAGACACTGAAATTGCATCCGCAGCACCCACAGTGGTACAAACTGCTGAGAGGTTAACGATGAAATCCGTCCCCGATGTTATTGCCGTAATAATTCCCACAGCAGGCCCCCCTGCTGTGCAAGCCACGTTAATCGTATCCCCCACAGCCAAACCAGCGGTACTGGTGGATGTGATGGTCTGAGAGCCCATTGCCATCAGATCTGCGTCTGCCGTTGTCGATGCAACAGCGCCCGCCGCACTTACAGTCACGGTATCCAAAATATCAACCGCGTCCCCTGAAAAATTGGTGGCCGCTATGGTGATGTCATGGCCAGAAATGGCGCTTACCGCGCCCGAAATCCCAGCGCTGGTTAGAAAAGAAAGCGTATCACCCACCGCGATGCCTGTGGCGTCTGTCACATAGATTGTGGTTTCTGCGGCGCCTGAAAGCGGGGTGAGCGTTTCAGAAGTGATATGAGTGTCACCAGAATCGACATAACCAGAGAGGCCTCCGACATCATCCCAAACCCCCTCCGTGGCGTCCCCTGCCCAAATCCCATTTGTCCCGCTCACCTTTCCTGCCGTTAATGCCTGAAGGGCTGAGCCGACGAGGATCGTATCCCCCGAAGTGTAGGCCGCATGCGTGCTCACATAAACGCCTTCGGCCGCGTCTTTGACATTGGCGGTTCCCCCTGTCGTGACTTTTGCGTTGGTGAGAGCCTCGAGGGTTTCTCCCTTAAGAACCGTATCACCTGAGTCGAGTGTCGTGTCTGCACTAATATAAGCTCCTTCCCCTTCGTTATAGACGCCATCTGCGCCGGTGACTTTCGCGTTGGTGAGAGACTCCAACGTCGTTCCGATATCCCCATCCCCCCCAGCAACCACACCCGCGGAATGTGCGCCTGTGTATATCCCGTTGGCCAGAAAATCTTGCCAAACCTTGGTTGGGGCGGTCACGCTATCGGCAGCTACATTATCGCCCGGAACCACATCAAACATACTCGCTCCAGCACTCAATGCCGTTGACCCCGCACCCGCGGCAAGCCCATTGGCGTCAACCAACGTATCAGCAATGGGAACGGGCCAAGTGATGTCAGCCACAAGCTTATCCGTCTGCGAGGCTCTGAGCCAAGCCGCGGGGGCGTTATTGTTGGTGAAATTGCCCGCCATAGAGGCGTACAAACCATTGATCGGCACCGCAAGGCCAATACCAAGAAAAAAGGCCATCAAAACCAAAAAGGTCTTAACGCCTTTGCGGGACATAAAAATAGAGTTGATCATTTTCGTTTTTTTTAAAATGTCGAACATTGGTTCTTATTTTACTCTTGTGTTCTGAGGGAATGCAAATAAAACTGTGATTAAAATGATTAGGGTGATAATCATGATTGTGAAATCATTTTTCACCTCATCAGAAATTCGTGGCTAGGATGATTGTTACAATTGAGATAAAATCTCAACGGATCCTACTGACCCGACCTTCATGACCAAAGTCAAAGCCCACAAACCATCGGCCACCTTCCACATCCTGACGATTTTTCCGGAAATGTTTACGGGGTTCTTCAATGAATCCATTTTGAAAAAGGCACAAGGAAATGGATTCATCAAAATCCAGGTCCACGATATCCGCGAATATTCGGATAACAAGCACCATAAAACCGACGACACACCATATGGCGGCGGGGCGGGCATGGTGTTCACGCCGCAACCGCTTTTCGATTGCATAAAAGCCGTGAAGAAATTGGCCAAAAAGGCGCCCGTTATTTACCTATCCCCACGGGGCGATCGATTGACCCAAATCAGGGCGGAAAGATTGAACAAAAAACATGCCCTGAGCGGAGGCGAAGGGTCTTCTCAATATATCTTGATTTGTGGCCATTACGAAGGCATTGACCAACGGGTCATCGATGCGTTGGTGGACTTTGAGCTTTCCATCGGCGACTTCGTGCTTTCAGGCGGCGAATTGGCCGCTATGGTATTTGTTGATGTGATGAGTCGATTGGTGCCTGGAGCCTTGGGGAATATTGAATCACACCAAGAGGAAACTTTCAGCAAACGATTGGGGCGCAAAAAAGAATATCCGCATTACACCAGACCTGCCGAATTCCGTGGGATGAAAGTTCCTGAGGTGCTGTTAAATGGGAACCATGCGGAAATTGAAAAGTGGCGGAGATCACAACTTAAATAGCTAGGAGCTATGAGCTGAGCGCTGAGAGCCGCTCAAAGCTCTCAGCTCATAGTTCTCAGCTCAAAATGGACTATCTGGAAATCATCCGATCGGCCCTGTCACAAAAAAACCCCCTATATATAAGGATAAAGGTGGTTCCGAAATCGCCGAAGAACGAAATCGTGGATCTGATGGCAGACGAGACCTACAAAATCCGTGTGTCAGCCCCGGCCACGGACGGCAAAGCGAACGCCGAGCTTTTAAGGTTTCTCAAAAAATCCCTCGGCGCTTCGGACGCGATGATCGTAAGCGGGAAGACGGATCGGATCAAGCTGGTGAAGATCACGCGGTCTGAACTGTGAATAAAGTGATTAATTGATTTGTATGATTGAACTCGGCAATTGGAAACATTTTTGACTTGTTTCCTAGTCAGCACCCCAACCGAATCGCAATCAGGTTTTTCAGCGTAATCACCTTAATCACAGTTCAGACAATGGGGGCGACGTAAGGGGGTTTATTTGTTTTCATTTTTTCTTTTTCAATGGATACGGTATATTTTCGCTTAGTCCTTAGTCCTTACTCCTTAGTCCTTACAAAAATGATCGACCTCAAGCATCTCCGAGAAAACCAAGCCTGGTATGAAAAGGCCTTTGCCAAAAAACTGGCCAAAGTGGATATTCCGCACGTCCTCAAGCTGGATGCCGAATACAAGGACATGCTGGTGAAAGTGGAGGAGAAACGGAGCGAGAAAAACAAGGTGAGCAAGCTCATCCCCACTTATAAGGATGCCGAGCGCCAGACCAAGATCGCCGAGATGAAAGCGCTTGATGCGAAGCTCAAGGAATCCGAAGAACAATTGAACAAATTAATTGTTCAACTTAAGGAAGTCACCGACACCATTCCCAATCCCCCGCACGACAGTGTTCCCGAAGGAAAAACCGAGGCCGAAAGCGTGGTGGTGCGCACCGTGGGCAAACCCCCGAAGTTCGATTTCAAACCCAAGGACCATATCGAGCTCGGACTGCTTTTGGACCTGATCGATGCCGACACCGCGACCAAGACCAGCGGCGCCCGTTTCTATTATCTGAAAAACGAGGCGGTCATCCTGGAATTCGCCTTGGTCAGCTGGCTCTTCAGCAAATATGTGAAAAAGGGTTTCACCCCCGTCACCGTGCCGATGCTCGTGAAGGAGCAGATGATGTACGCCACGGGCTTTTTTCCAGCGGACCGAAGCGAGATCTATCACGTGAATCCGGGCGAAGATGATCTGTATTTGGTTGGGACGTCCGAAGTTCCTCTCGCGGGACTGCATATGTTCGAACCTTTGCCCGCGGAACAGATGCCTAAGCGCTATATTGGATTCTCCAGCTGTTTTAGGCGCGAGGCCGGCTCGTACGGCAAGGACACCAAGGGCATCCTTAGGGTGCACCAATTCGAGAAGATGGAGATGTTCTCGTTCTGCCATCCCGACAAATCGTGGGAAGAGCATGACTTCCTGCTCAGCTGCGAGGAAGAGATTTTGACCGAGCTCGGACTCCCCTACCATGTGCTCAACATCTGTGGCGGCGACCTCGGGAACCCCGCGGCCAAAAAGTACGACTGCGAGGCGTGGATCCCCAGCCAAGAGAAATACCGCGAACTCACCAGCAGCTCGAACTGCACCGACTACCAGGCGCGCCGCGGCGGCATCCGATATAAAGATGAGAATGGCACCCATTTCGCACACACGCTGAACGGTACGGCCATGGCTTTCACCCGAACACTTATCGCGATCCTTGAGAATTTCCAGAGGAAGGATGGGTCGGTGGAGATTCCGAAAGTATTGCAGAAGTACACGGGGTTCAAGGTGATCAAGCCGAAGAAAAATGTCTGAACCTTGATTCGCTTGATTTAAGGATTTCTTGTTTTGAATCGTTCAAAAATACTGATATCCCGGAGGCGCGAATAAGTATTCGCGCCTCCGGTTTTTTGAATGCGAAGAACATAAATCATATATAATTTCGAACAATCTGACTTTAATTGACATATTTCAAAAAATAGTGTAAAGTCTCCACATCTTGCTTAGCCCCAAAATGGCAAAGGCCAAAACCGCTCCTTGAAACCACAGGCTTATTTGGAATATTGGGGCTGGGCTTATTGGGAACCGCCTTCTTCGCATAGTGCGGGGAGTGGCGGATCACCGTGGACCAGTTACCGCAGAAAGGGAAAATCATGAAGAAAAACCTTGGTGAAGCATTGCTCCAGGCGTCCCTACAGAGCGACACCGATGAGGTTCTGCGATTGCTCAACGCTGGAGCACCGCTCAACTTTACGAACGATATCGGCAAGACTGCCCTGCACTGCGCGGCCCATGCGGATGCCGTTCAGGTTGCCACCCTGCTCATCAGCAAGGGCGCGGACGTGCACGCGAAGGACAAGGTCGGAAACACCCCCCTACACTGCGCGGCCATGTCTGGCGGTCCCGACTCGATCCTGTTCCTCCTCTCGAAGGGGGCAGACGCGAACGCGAAAAACGACATGGGCAACACCCCCCTGCACTGCGCGACCATCGGCAACAGTCCTGCCGGCCTCGCCACCTTTCTCAGAAAATTCGAGATGTGGGATGGCAAGAACCTGGCCAGCTTCCCCGATGATGACGGCAGGGGTCCCCAGTCTGCGGACCACATCATCGCCGTCACCAGTGCCAAGGATAGTTATTCCAAGGCTGTCGTCGCGCTCCTCGAGAACGGTGCGGACCCAAACGCGGTAAACGAGGAGGGAAAGACCCCTCTCACCATGGCTATGACCCCCATGGACACGAAGCAACCCTAACCAGCAAAACCTCCCCGAACGCATGCAAAGCGTAAGGGCAAGGCAAAGCGTCCGCACGAGTGTATTCTAACCTCGCGCGGACCCAGCCCCAAACTTCCAAAACGAAAACCTGCCGACCTGAGCCAGTCGGCCATTTGACGTGAACGGAATTAGGCGCGAATCATGATTCGCGCCTTCGTTTGATATACAAAGATGGATCCAATTGTCGCTTTTGACATCCCGCTTGAATTCGTATGCCTAAAAAGGTAGACTGAAAAGGCTCTAAAAATTAAACCCTCCAACGAATGCCCGTGAACAATCCTTTCCGACCGCCGCAACGGAACAATAGCCTGGCTTACGTGCTTCTTTTCGCGTTGATCCTTACGATCGCGTATTACATTTTCAATCCTCAGACTTTGGGAGGCGCCACCAAGGCAACCGAGATCCCGATCAGTCAGATGGAAGAAATGTACCAGCAGAAAAAACTGGTCTCGATCGAGGTGAAGACCGACCGACTCAATGCCACTGGCATCGACAAGAAGGACTACACTTCCGTACGGCCCGAGGGCGAGACTCTCAAGGACATGGGGCTAAACGACCCCACGAACCCGACTGAGATCAAAGCCATCAGCTCCGAGACTGCCACTTTCTGGCTGAACATGATCTCCGGATGGTTGCCTGTGATCCTCTTCGTGGCGCTCATTATTTTCATGGCCAAGCAGCTTGGCAAAGGCGCGAATAGCGCATTCTCGTTTGGCAAGTCTCAGGCCCGCGTGTTCGACCACAACGGCAAAAAGAAAACCACGTTCGCGGATGTGGCTGGCATGGATGAATCGAAAGAAGAATTAAAAGAGGTTGTGGATTTTTTGAAGAACCCGAAAAAATACACCAAGATCGGTGCCAAGATCCCCCGTGGCGTGATGCTGGTAGGCGCGCCCGGCACAGGCAAAACCTTGCTGGCCCGAGCCGTGGCCGGCGAGGCCAATGTGCCGTTCTTCAACATTTCAGGCTCAGAGTTTGTGGAGATGTTTGTGGGTGTGGGCGCCAGCCGTGTGCGCGACCTTTTCCAAAAGGCCAAGCGCAATGCGCCGTGCATTGTGTTCATCGATGAGATCGATGCCGTGGGTCGCCAGCGCGGTTTCGGCATGGGGGGTGGGCACGACGAGCGTGAACAGACCCTGAACCAGATTTTGACCGAGATGGACGGCTTCGAGAACGAAACCAATGTGATCGTGATGGCCGCTACCAACCGCCCTGACATCCTGGATGCCGCACTTACTCGACCTGGTCGTTTCGACCGCCGCGTGATCATCGATATGCCGAATCTGGTTGAGCGCGAGGAGATCCTGAAAGTTCATGCCCGCAACAAGCCCATGGATTCGACCGTGGACCTGAAAAAAGTTGCCCAGCAAACCCCTGGCTTCTCGGGTGCGGACTTGGAAAACTTGCTCAATGAGGCGGCCATTTCGGCGGCGAAGGCCAACCATTCCACGGTCAAACAGGCGGACTTGGAACATTCCATCGAGAAGGTCGGACTCGGGCCGGAGCGCAAATCGCGACGGCTTACCGATGAAGAAAAAAAGATCACGGCCTACCACGAGGTCGGCCATGCCTTGGTCGGCCATCTGCTCCCCGGTTGCGACCCGATCCACAAGGTTTCCATTATCCCGCGCGGGATGGCATTGGGGGTCACGTGGTCTTTGCCCGAGGAGGACGTGCATTTGAAATCCGTTTCAAAATTCAAGGATGAGATTTGCTCGCTTTTGGGCGGGTACATTTCCGAGAAAACTTTCTTCAACGATGTGACCACAGGCGCCAGTTCCGATTTGGCCCGCGCCACCGAGATCGCAAGGCGAATGGTGACGGAATACGGCATGAGCCCCGAGCTTGGATTGGTCACCTTCAGCGAACGTGGCAACTCATTCATGGGCGCGGATTTCGGTGCTTCCAAGAATTTTTCAGAGGCTGTGGCTGGCAAGATCGACGAGGCCATCACCAAGCTCATCCACGAGGCCGAGGAACGCACCACCCAGCTCATCACCAACAACAAGGAGCTGATGGACAAGATTGCGACGGAGCTGTTAAAGAAAGAAGTTTTGAACGACGAGGAATTCGCGGCGTTCTTTGAGAAAACGAAAACGACAGCCAAAAAGAAGGCGACGAAGGAAAAAATGGAATAATACAAATGATCATCGAAGGCGCAAAAACGTTTTTGCGCCTTCGGAGCCATTCACCAACAAAATCATGAAGCATATCACCTTCAAATCGCCGGACAGCCTCACGATTCCGATCTCGAATCCAGCCGACAAAGTTGCGCCCTCCAAACTCTCGCAATCGCCCGAGGGGTTCGGCCAACTGCCGATCGATATTCTGGAAAACGAGCATGAGATCCTCATCCTCACGCCCATCGCCGGAGTCGATTTGGACAAAACCGAGATCGTGGTGACCAACGATGTGCTCACCATCCGTGGGGAACGCCAGACCGATCTTTCGCAATTCAGCTTCAAGAAGCGCGACTATTATGTTCAGGAATGTTTTTGGGGACGGTTCTCCCGCTCGGTCATATTGCCCGCCCATGTAGACACCGCACGAATCGAGGCGACCCAAAAGGATTATGTGCTCTACGTCAAGATTCCCAAGAAATCGGCGATCACGATGAGGATAGTGAAAATTAAAACCTAGTCTCAAGCGCGAGTCACAAGTCTCAAGGAATGGAAAAATGTCACGCCCTTGAGACTCGCACATGCCCGTCCGGCTTGGCCGGGAGACTTGAGACTTTAATGAAATTATCATGACCAAACCAAAGATGAAGATCAGGAAAGCGGTATTGCCAGTGGCGGGGATGGGCACCCGTTTTTTGCCGATCACCAAGGTGGTTCCCAAGGAACTTTTGCCCATCGTGGACAAGCCTGTCATCCAATACCTCGTCGAGGAGGCGGTGAAAAGCGGGATCGAAGAGGTCATCTTTGTGATCTCAAAAGAGAAGGAGCTGATCCGCAAATATTTCTCGCACCATCCCGAATTGGAGGAATCCCTTCTGCTCAAGGGCAAGCACAAGATGCTCGAGGCGGTTCGCCCGCTTCATCGGATGGCCAAGTTCACCTTTGTTTATCAAAATGAACCCCAGGGCGATGGCCATGCAATCCTGCAGGCCGAGTACGCCGTGGGAAAGGAGCCATTTTTGGTGCTGTTCGGCGATGATATTGTGAAAGGACCGGTCCCTGCCGCAAAACAATTGATCGACCAATACAAGGGCCAAAGCATCATCGCAGTCGAACGCATTCCCCGCGAAAAGACCTCGATGTACGGCATCATCGACCCCATCCAAGTCACCGATCGCCTTTACGAGGTGAAAGGGCTGGTCGAAAAACCGGCCCCCAAGGATTCGCCGAGCACGCTCGGCATCATCGGCAAGTACGTTTGCCCGCCCGAGATCTTCGATGCGCTTAGGAAAGCCAAGCGTGGGAAGGACGACGAGATCCGCCTCATCGACGGATTCATCGAACTCATGAAAACCCAAAAGATATGGGCCGTGGAAATCGAAGGAATCCGGTACGACACTGGCTACCCCGAGGGGCTGGCGGCGGCGATCAAAGCCTATCTATAATTCATTCCTTTTACTGCCTAACAGACTTTTATGGATCAGCCAAAAAACAACAAATGTTCCATTATCCTAGCCATTCTCATCACGGCCATCGTGGTCGGTTTCGGAGTCTATTTTTGGCAGAACAGGGAGCATGAGCGGTTCGATGACAGAGATTTGGGGCAACTCAAGCAGCCCCAAAAAGAATTGACCGAATCCAATACGCCCCCTGTGGCGCAAGCGTCCAAGGATCAAAATGAACCGATCTCCTTTTCAACGACCGGCATTCCAGTCCAAGTCTCAAAAACCACCAAGACTTTTGACTTAACCGCGGAACAGCTCAGCTCCATGGCCGAGGAATGCGGCAGCACCCATGCGCCTGGCTATTTTGATTCGCTTGTCGAGACCTTCAAGGGGAAAACAGTGACCCAATACCTTTTCAAATATCTGGGCGAAACCCAGGAATCCGACACCTACATTGTCACCCTGATCCCCAACGCGAAAGGCTACAAAACTCTGGATGATTTCAAGAAAGATTTTGACCAGTGTTTCGCCGGCGGTGATGCCTACCCGGAAATGCTCAATTCCAATTGGCTCCTTTTCTCCAATGCCTGCGGCACAGGCTACAGCGATGGCTCAGGCCGGCCTATCGGATGCGAGGAAATCTCAAAGGTCGTCCGCCCCTCACTGAAATTCAATTGATTTCGAAGTCGGCCCCAAGCGGATCGATAACCTGAATTTTGACATTAGGATTTTGTCATACATTGAAAATTCGTAAATTGGTAAATTGTATTTTTCCCAAGGTCGTCTTGAGAATAAGGCCGAAATAAGGTACAATAAAAAGACAGTTAATCATTCGCTATGTCCCCCACCCCGCAAGACAACACCTACCCTCCGCATGTTTTGGACACCTTGGAACAGGTGGAAATGCTCAAGCTCAACGGCGAGCACGACAAATCCATCGCCCTGGCCCAAAAGCTTTTGGTGGAAGACCCCGATTGCGTGGGAGCCCTAGAGGAGATCGCCGACAACTATGTGAGCCTGGAACAGCACGAGAAGGCCGAAAAGGCCGCCAGCCGCGCGCTCCAGCTGGATCGGAACAGCTTCACCGCCTATTACATTTTGGGCTTTTTGGCCTCGAACCAGCAGAAGTGGGATATCGCCCTCGAATTCCTGAAACGCGCCAACGTCTTGCACCCCAACAACGCCGAAATCCTGCGCTGCCTGGGCTGGTCCACCTTCAATTCCAACAAACGCGCCCAAGGCATTGTCATCTTGGAACGCGCACTCAATTTGGATCCCGACAACAGCCTGACGCTGTGCGACTTGGGCATCTGCTATTTGCAGACCAAGAATTTCGACAAGTCCGTCGACTTGCTCAAAAAGGCCATGGATATCGACCCGGAAAACCGACGCATCCAGGAATGCTACCGCGCGGCCAAAACCTTCCACGAACGATATTCCGCGATTTCCTCGCCCAAGAAACGACCGATTCCACAACGGAAAACCTTCAACTAAACTCACGACTCGGGACTAAGGACTAGGGACTAAGTCGCTCTTTTTTTTGCTTAGTCCCTAGTTCTTAGTCCTTTTTATTGCGTGTGAGAATACGTTGGTATAGCGTTGACCCATGAAGCACAAGAAGATCCGAGTCATGGGTTTCGGCACGTTCGACGGATTGCATCCGGGACACATCAGCGCCCTGAAACAATTGAGGGAACTTGGGGATGAGGTTTTCGTGGTGATCGCACGCGACAAAAATGTTGAAAAAATCAAAGGGTTTAAACCCCATCTCGATGAGCGAAAACGGCTAGAGGCGGTTCGGAAAACAGGTCTTGTGGACCATGTGCTTTTGGGAGATGAAGATAATTTTTACCAATGCCTGATCGATCACAGGCCCACTATGATCGGACTGGGTTACGACCAGCGCGCGGATCTCGACTATTTGGCCAAACATTTCCCAAGCATTCAGGTCGAACGATTGAAGGCTCTGAAGCCGCATATTTTCAAAACCAGCATACTGAAAGGACTAGGGACTAAGGACTAGGGACTAAGGACTAGGGACTAAGTCGCTTAAGTCTTTTTGCTTAGTCATTAGTTCCTAGTCCCTAGTCCCACTTGAGTCTCAGGGCTTTCTCCCCTATAATCCGATCATAAACAAATATTAAATGCAGCTCTTCCGGCATTTTAACAACTCAGGCTTCGGGGGGCGATTCCTCTGGTTTCGGCGTGTGGCCAAAAATGGATGGGATAACCTGATGCGGAATAAAATTTTGACGATCGCAACTGTCCTGATCATCGCCCTGATGTTCTTTGTGTTCAATTTGGTGCTGGCCCTCACCTATGCCAGCGACTCGGTGCTCCATTCGCTGGGCAAAAAAGTGGACATCCGCGTGGAGACCCTTTCAACCGCTGAACTTTATTCGATCCAGACCCTGGTGAGCCGACTCAAAGAGTTGCCCGAGGTGGACCAGGTGCTTTTCGTCAGCAAAGAGGATGCGCTCAAGAGTTTCGGCGAAAAATACCCAAACGTCCTTTCATTTCTGGATCGCAACAACCTCAAAAACCCTCTCCCCAACGTGATCCGCGTGGTCGGAACGGATGTCGATTCCAACAACACTATTGTCCAATTCCTGGAGCTTCCGGAATTCGCCCAAGTGGTGAATCAGGAAAAGCTGAAAAACGACATCGACCAAACGAGTCGCAACGAGAAGATCCTGAACATCACCCAGTTCATCCGTGAGATCGGCTTCTGGCTGAACCTGGTCTTTGCGCTGGTGGCTGTGCTTATCATTTTCAATAGCATCAATATCAACATCCACACCCACCGTTACGAGATCAACATCATGCGGCTGGTGGGTGCCAAGACCGCCTTCATCCGGGGCGGATTCCTGTTCGAAGGCATGCTCTATGCCCTTATGGCGTTTGCCTTGAGCCTGCTCTTTTCCGAGCTCACCCTGCTTTACCTGAGTAAGAACCTGATCGGCGTGATCACGAACGAAAACCTCCTCATAGGCCTGGATTCCATCCTCCTGCATTTCGACGACCATTTTTGGATCACCTTCCTGTGGCAATTCTTCGGCGTCATGAGCGTCGGAATCGTCAGCAGCTTTCTGGCGACGGAGCTTTATTTCAGGAAAAGATTCTCCTTTTAGTCTCAAGCGCGAGTCGCAAGTCTCAAGGACCCGATGAAGGAGTTTCACACCCTTGAGACTCGCACATGAGACTTGAGACTCAGAAAATGAATAGGCATTTAAGCACCGAGGGCATTGTTCTCCGCAAAACCGACTTCAACGAGGCGGATCGGATTGTGACCGTGCTCACCCGCGACCATGGCAAGATCGACTGCATCGCCAAAGGAGCGCGACGGATCAAGAGCAAATTCTGTGGACGGCTGGAGCTTTTCTGCCATATTAAACTGACCGGCTTCCAAGGTCGGGACTTGGTGACGCTCGACGAAGTGAATCTGATCACCCCCTTTCCCCAAGGGCAAAGCCTGGAGCAGCATCGCGTCCTTTTCACGCTGGCCGAAAGCACCCACAAGCTCATCCATGCGCACCAGCACATCGACGGCGCCTACCCCCTGCTCGTGGAAACGCTCGAGGCTTTGCGCGAAACCACGAAGCATGATGCGCTCCTGTATGCCTACCTGATCCGATTGCTGACCCTCACTGGCTTTTTGCCGTCGTGGAACCATTGCGCCTTGTGCGATGCCACCTTCCACGCTTCACTTCCGATTTTCGTCAGACTGGGTGACGCGCATGCGGTGTGCGGTAATTGCAAGACGCCTGCGGATCGGCTGCTCAACGCCGGGATTCCCCAATGGATCAGCCACATGCAACGGGTGCCCATGGCCGAATCGCTGAAGGTCGCCTCTGCCGAAGGACAGCGGAACGAGGTTTGGAATTGGCTCAAGGAAGTTTTGCAAAACATTTTGACATATCCCCTCAAAACCGAGGAGTTTTTGGTGGGGTAAAAAAGGACTAGGGACTAAGAACCAAGGACTAAGCTGCTTGGGGTCTTTCTTAGTCCATAATCCTTAGTCCTTAGTTCTTAGCCCTAATTTTGGAATCATAAAAGCCCCCTAGGGAAAACTTAAAACCTAAGGGGCCTTTCCATGTTTTGGGCAGAAAACTATTTCCCGCAGGCGGTCACAGCGGCCTCATGGCGGGTCTTTTCAGCAGCTACGGCACTGTCGTAGGTGCTCTTGGCGGTCTTCAAAGCGGTGTTGTAGGTGTCCTTGGCGGCCTTCACGGCTGTCTTGTAAACGTCTTTTGCGGATTGAACGGTGGTGGCAAAGGCGTCCTTGGCAGCCTTGATGGCGACTTTATCCGCATCTTTGGCGCCAGCCTTGGCAGCGGTCATGGCGGATTTCAGGGTGTCACTGGCGGCCTTGATCGCGGCATCGCGAGTATCCTGGGCGGATTTCAAAGCGGTCTTCATGGTGTCCTTGTCGGACTTCACAGCGGTCTTATAGGCATCCTTGGCGGCCTTCACATTGGCCTCATGCGTGGTCTTTTCGGCCTTTAGGCACTGCTTTGCAGTGGGGGCAGAAGTGGTAACCGCAGGAGCGCCGGTCGGGAGCTGGTCTGTGCCCGTTTCAGCGGCGAAAGTGACTCCGTTGAGAGTCAGAAATAGAGCCGTGAGGCCCAAAAGAGCTGTAATCTTTTTCATATTAATGTTGTTAAATATTATGAAATAAATTTTACTGACNNTCAAAGGGTTGTCAAAGGGGCGTCAAAATCAGACTTTCTATGCCAAAAAACATGCCCTAACAAACAGTAGATTCGGATCGCCCTTTAGACTTACAATGGAAAGGAGCTGAAAAACCGCTTTTCCCCCAAAGAGGAAATCCAACCCCTCCCATCCTATGAACAAAAAACTGGAATCCAATTTAAGAATCGTGCGCAGCATCGCGCCCGCCANNTGGGGGCTGCCATTTTTTTGGCGATCGTCACAGGGCTGGTGCAGGACATTCGCGCCCACATCACCCTTGAAAAGCTCCAATTGCTCACAACGCCAAGGGCCATTCGCATCACCAACGGCAACATGGAGGAATTGGTTCTGATCGACGAAATCCTACAAGGAGACAAGATCAAGCTCAAAGTCGGCGACCAAATCCCCTGCGACGGAATTTTGCTTTCCGAAAACGGTTTCGAGGTGAACGAGGCCCTCATCACTGGCGAATCCGATTCCTTCCCGAAATCCGAAAAGGACAAAATCCTCGCGGGAAGCATCGTGACCTCGGGAACGGGAATCATGCAGGCCCTAACGGTTTTCAGCGAGAGCCGGATTTCCAAAATGACGAAGGGGATCAAAAAGTACTCGGCGAATCTCAGCCCGATTCAGGCTGCCGTTTTCCTGACTGTTCGATACACCGGATATGCCACCCTCGCGCTCATCTTTTTTGTGATCCTCCGTGGCAATTACGAAAGCGAACCGATCACCAGTATCGTGAAAAACATCGCCGCCCTCACGAGCACGATCATTCCCCAGGGGCTTATCATCGCGACCACGATCCTTTTCACCTATGGAGCCGCGAAACTGTACAAACAAAACCTGCTCATGCGGGAAGTGAACGCCATCGAGAAGCTGGGGCACATCAAAAACCTCTGCATGGATAAAACCGGCACCCTCACCGAAAACAAACTGGTGGTCGAGAAAATCCTATTGCCGGAAGGCGCAACCCAAACAGAAGCGGAAGGACTCGTGGCCGCCTATGCGGAGGGCTCCGGGGACAAATCGCAAATCACCCAAGCTGTCCAAAATTTCGTTACCGCAAAAAACACGAACCGCGTCCTGGACGGATTCCCTTTTTCCCCACGGCTGCATTTTGGTGGAGTCCACATCCAAGAGAAAGGCATCGATACGATCGTTTTGAGCGGAGCTTCGGAGACGTTCATCCCCCACCTCTCAAACGCAAAGGAGAAAAAGTGGCTTGAAGAAACCCTTGTTAACTATGCGCGTCACGGAAAACGCCTGGTGTGCGTCGTCAAATCCGACGAGAAGAGCCTTCCGCAAGATTTGTCGCAGAGCAAGCTTTCGGTCGTTGCCGTTTTTGTCCTCTATAACCGCTTTAGGCAGGGGGCAGCGGAAATGATCCAGTTTTTTCAAGGCCGTGGCGTGCGGATCAGAGTCATTACAGGCGACAACATGGAAACGGCCCAGGCCGTCTGCAAGTTCGCGAAAATCAACAATACAGAGGCCGCAATAGGCGGAGAAGCAATGGCGCAATGGGACACTAAAGATTTTGAGGAAAAGGCGCCGCTCTACACCATTTTCGCGAGAATCGAGCCAGAGCAGAAAGAAAAAATCATCGAAGCGTTCAAGAAAAACGGCTTCACAGCCATGGTGGGCGATGGCGCCAATGACGCCCTGGCCATCAAAAACGCTGATCTCGGCATTGCCATGTTCGACGGTTCACAGGCCACACGCCAGCTTGCCTCGATCGTCCTCACCCAAAACTCATTCACCGCTCTTCCAGACGGAGTCCGACTCGCGGACAATATCATCGACAATATCGGGATCACCTCGAGCCTCTTTTTCAACCAGGTTTCCATCAGCCTTTTCTTTTTCCTGATCATCAGCATTTTCGGATTCGCCTTTCCGATCACCCCCCAGAATGTGACCGTGATCAATTTCTTCACCATCGCGATCCTCTTGGGGCCGATTTTCTACTGGAGTATCAATTTGGACAAAACCAGGCATTTCCACAGCACCAAGACCTTCTTGCGAAGGATTTTGCCCTTTTCTGTCTGGAGCGGGCTGACCCAGGCTATTGGGGTCTCTATCGTTTTCTTCCTCAGCCCCGACAGAACCGCGGCTTCCAACACACCGGCTATAATCACCTTCATTGCCCTCGGGTATATCTTTTTCACATTTGCGACCCGGGTCTACAGCGGTTCGATCCCAGCCCATAAAAAAACCACGATCCTCGGGCTTGGCGCTATCGAGATTGTCCTGTTGTTCCTTCTATTCAAAGTCCCCTATCTGATGAATTTCTTCAACCTGACCCAACCGCCGATTGCGATGCTGGAGGTCATTCTCGCGGTTGTCGTGGTGTTTGGTTTTCTCCAGGGCATGCTTGCCCGCTATTTCAGTCGAAGGCAGGAATAACATCGCCCTTCGAATCCATCTGAATTTTGACGATTTTTGCCCGCTTTCTCATGGGCCTTGTTGCCTGTGATACAATATCGCACTTAACCTGAACCCAAACCCATGTCCGAAACGACCAAAAATTCCTCACTCGAAGGCATGACCGATCGAAATGGAAACGAGATCAAATTCCTCGATATCCATCGCGCCTTTGCTGAAACCCCCATGGGGAAAGCACTCGACACCAAACCCCGCTATGACCGATACAAGCCCGAATCGATCCCCCCGCCTGAATGGGAGCGACTGCTGGGCAGGGATGTGAACAACTTGAAGCACATGCCGCTTACCTTTGAATTAGCTCAGTCATTCGTGAAGAACATGACGACAACCGATACGCCTACCGATGGGTCGGACGTGCGGTTTTCCGCTTCGGAAATCCAAATCATTCTGCTCACGGCTATTGTTCATGACTGGGCCGAGGCAGACCCCAGCCTCGGGGATATTAGCTACGACCTGAAACTTGACGAGCACGAGAAAAAAGAGTCCCAAATTTTGATCCTCATGCTCAGAAATCAGTTAGGAGGAATCCTTTCCCTCGAAACATTGGACACCGTCCACAAAACCGCCACCGACAAGACCGGAAAGCTCGGTGAAGCCTTCAACGCCATTGAGCGGATCGGATACCTTAAAACCGCCCTGAAAGCCTGGCAAGAACAGGAAGTCGACAACCCTTATCGCTCAACCGACTCCGATTCCCTTGCATGGCTCTGCAGCAATGTGCTGGCAAACCAAATCCCTGCCCTTTTGAAACTGCTTCCGCGCTACGAAGGAGTCCGACGCGCCTTGGATGCCTCGTCCCCGATAATCAATCGCGCATTCGAAAACATTACGGACAGCATTTTCAACCACTATCCCGAAGCCGATCGCGAAGCCCAACGGAAAAAATACCTGGATGCCAAGAAGGCCTGGGATAGCTTTCGCAATCAGCAACCAAAATCATAGATGATTTCCCACTACGCTATCCGACCTCTAGCTTCTTAGACGAGTGTCAAAAAAGCTCCAGACGAAGGCATCTGAAGGATGACCTTTTTCTGGAGCGGGTGAAGGGACTCAAACCCTCGACCTTCGCCTTGGCAAGGCGACGCTCTAATCAACTGAGCTACACCCGCATATTTAAAACAGCAAAAAAATTCTATCAGATAATTTCCCCATTGCAACCTTATTTTTTATTTTTCAAGAATTTCTTGTCGCCCAAAATAAACGCCAGTACAATGATCCTCGTGCAGGTATAGTATATCGGTATTATGCGGCCTTCCCAAGGCTGAGAGACGGGTTCGACTCCCGTTACCTGCTCCACTTTTCAACTCTCAAGTAGGATGGCTAAGGCAAGCCATCTTTTTGATTCGATTCCCATTAGGGTTGTAGTCCTTTCCGTTCCCTCATAAGCTCCCATAAGGAGCTCCATCAGATTATGGCTTACTTAAGCCATTTTTTGTAATTAGTCAAATGTTGCAACATAATGAGGCTCAACATGTTCAATGTTCACATCTTTTCTTAACTCTTCAGCGATTTCAAGAACTGCGCCATCAATGCCGAGTAGCAACACGGCCCCCTTTGCGCTGGCGTAGTTTTGCTTGTAGGTCAGCAGATTTGTTTTAAGCCGCGATATCTCCCAATCCGAGAATTCTTGTTTGCCCACTTTGCCGGCAGCTATTAGCTTCTCAATGACAATTGGAGCAATCTCACTCGATTTTTCTTTCAAAAAAGAACCAAATTCCTCTTTCCACTTAATGCTTCTTAAGTCCTCCTTCATTATGATGACCAGCTCATTTGACTTGTATCCAAACTCACGGGCAAATTCATTTCTAGCCTGTTCCCTTTTTTCAGAAATGACCGAAATTGTTTTTTGAATTGAAATTCCAATAACTGAAAAAACGACAACCAACAGAATAGTGGCAATCAATATTTTCCTTTTTTTACTTTTCATAATTATTGTTTATTTCTTACTTGATTCTATCACAAGTATTCTCGTATAAGCTCCCACAAGGAGCTCCAGTATAAATGATGGCTTAAGCAAGCCATTATTTTATTTATGGTACAATTAAATTAATGAAAATAAAAAATAGTAAAAAATATTTAGCCTTGGCGCGGAAGTGGAGTAAAAAAATTCTTTTTGAAAGAATTCCAATAAAATTGCCCATGGCCGTTTTGGTATCCGCTCTTACTCCCCAACATTTTTTTCTTGGTGATAATTCCCTAAGGATTTCAGAATTCCTTTCAAGGGTGACAGTCGCATTTCTGTGCATCTTCCCATTTGCATATCTGATCGTTGCGGTCGCACTCTTTCTGCTCGGGTTGGTAATGCGATCAAATTCCACAGTGCTAAAATGGACGGTTTTGTCTTTTGTGGCGCTGGGAGCCCTCGTATTTTTTTCCGATTATATCTATTTTGCCTATGTCAGCCTACGTTTCGATAAATTCGAAAACTCTGCTAGCTATTCCATTTCCCAGCAATACGAGAGTTCGATAACGCAGTATTGTGTATTCAGATCAAAATTTTTTCAGTGCGGTTCTTCAAAATTATGCCAAGGAACGCATGAGGAAGATGCATTTCCCTGCCGCATGCGCAACAATACGCGTGACAGCATTAAAATTTTCGCACCTGATCCGCTCTCGCTAGTAAACCAATTTCAGCGTGGCCTAAGTAGATTGGATGTCTCTAAATAGTCTGCTCAAAAACAATGATGGCCTATGCAATCCATCATTTTGGTTCGATTCCCGTAATCGGAGCCGTATCCAAGTTCCTTATAAGCTCCCACAAGGAACTCCACACAATCTTGTGTCCCTTTTCTATTTCCCCAAACTTTCGAAAAACTTCCAGATCTCCTCGCCTGCATGGTCAGGCCACGTGTGGGGGTAGTAGGCGCCGCCGTACTCGGTGCTATCGGTGTGCGGGCACCAAATTACCGGGGCGGTCTCGTTGCACCCTTGGTAGGCCACACAGTTCAGATCCAACGGCTCCACGGGCTTTGTCTTGGCCGAGCATTGGTCCTGCTTAAGCAATTGGTCGCGAGCCGTGATACCCGTGCTGAAAGGAGCCAAATTGTCTTTTGGATTGTGCATGATCATGGCCGCCACAGGGCCTGTGCACTCGTTGATCGTGGTGCCACCGCCCACGCTGCCGATGGCGCGGATCACATTGCCTCGGGCGCAGGCAAGGCTGTTGGTGAACCAAGCGCCGAGCGAATGGCCGACCACGTAGACCTGATCCAAATCGATGCAATAATTATTCGAGAATTCCTCGAGAAGTTGATCGAACAACTTGAAGTCGCGAAGGTTGTTCGCCTTGTCGCCGGGATCGCTCCAACTTCGGTTCGGCCCCTCCTCAGGCAGGCCTGCCGGGTAAATGAAAATCGCTTTTCCCTTCGAGGCCTCTTCGACCTTGTAATACTCGCGCACCTGGGTGTTCGGGTTGGTACGGCCGTGAAAGGCAAAAACGAGGCTGATGGGAGTATCTTTGCTATATCCAGAAGGCACATCCGTGATGTAATGCCGAACCACTCCGCTGATCGTGGAACTAGTGGGCGTGGGGCTCGGCTTGGCCTTGCCACAGCCGGCCGATCGGCTGTCCCGTACGCCTGTGAACTTTTTCGTGCCTTCCTGATTGAGCAATAGCTGATGGATCAGATAGGCCATCTGGCCACGCGTCATGAAGCCTTGGGGCATGATGGAATAGCGGGAGAAAATATTGTTGTTGTGGGAAAACTCCACGTATTTCTTGTACCAAGGTTCGCCAGCCTCCGGGACCGTGACGGGAAAACTTTCGATGCCCATTTTGAGCGCCTCGGCCATGGTCACATTCTGGCTGGGCTTAAAGGTGTTGTCGGGGTAGCCCGACACAATCCCCTTCTCTTTGGCGTAGCAGACGTATTTGGCGTACCAATCGCCGCGAACATCCCTAAAACAATCCAACGAATGACCGATGTCATCCTTCACGGTGGCCTCGAGAATTATTTTCAAAATCTCAGCCCGGTTGATCTTGGCCGTGGGCTTGAAGGTGCCGTCAGCGTAGCCGGACACCACTCCTCGCTCGGCCAAAAACTCGATGCTGGCCTTGTAGGGGGAATTTTGGATGTCGGAAAACGCGGCCCCAGCCCCAAAGGCCTGCCACTTGTCGCTCATGAGCGACGTGGCCTGCCACGACACAGAAGAAACCCCAACGCCGAAGGCTAAGACCATGCGAACGAGCTTTCCAAAAGAATGATTCATAAATCTCAAGTCAGTAAGTGCTTAAGGGGTAAGTGCTTAAGGGGTAAGTGCTTAAGGGGTAAGTGCTTAAGTGCCAAACTCAAGGTTGCTAGCCACAAACTTCTTACCCGAGTACAAACCCTTCTAAGTCTACTTGAAAAGACAGGCATGCGAAACAGACGATTCCTGTGTGGGATCAAATCGACTGACAGAATGGGTTATTTGCTTTGGACTCGTTTATTCCTCAGCAAGTAAACAATACCTCCCGCGAGGGCGGCGAGACCCGCGCCTGGAACAGCCACGACCAAAACGGTAGCGGTGGCGATACGACCGACCTTGATGATGTTCTCCCTACTGAAAATCTCGGGTCCGTTTTGAACCAAAAGAGATTCCGAAGGGGTTTTGACCTCGGCTGTTTCCACAGCCAAATCCATTATTTCGTTACTCATTGGGGGAGGGGGTGAAAATCAGAGGGGCCTGGGGGCAAACCAGACCACTCTGTGCAACTTTAACTGGAGGATTTTACCAAGTTATTCGTTTAACGCAAGATCTATTTTTGGCACTTCTTTGCCTCTTTCTCGTATTCCTCTTTTCGCTGGTGGCTATACTTCTCCACACACTGGCAGGAACCGATGAGCGTCTTGCTCAAATCCTTGCCGTTCACCAGCACATAGGCCTGCTTTCGGTTCTTGATATTTGAATATTTCGGCTGGAGCGTGACCTTTTTGCCGTCGAGCAGGCTTTTCGTGAGCTCTTTCGCCTTTTTGCCACGCTGGATTTCCTCCTCACAGGCGGCCTCGCCATTCTTCATGCATTTCTTGACCTTACGGGACTCGGGGCAATCGACACCCCACAAACGGATCCGGAGCACGCGACCATCCTTGATACGGACATCGAAGGTGTCGCCATCGACCACACACACCACCTCGGCCTCCTCGTTGCCTTCCAAGCGGACCGATTCCGTGGGCGCAGGCTTGGAGCCGATATCATGGCATTCGGGCATGGCCGCCTCGGCGGAGGCTGGCAAAATATTCATCAAGACAATCAGCAAAGCGGTTCGGGTAGGATTGCTGGGTTCGCGTATTTTCTCAAAGGATTCGGCCATGAGAGTTTGGGGTTAAGTTGTATATTTAAACAAAATTTATTAATTTTGTCAATTCTCATTACCCACAACAAAAAATCCCTACACACCCCCCACCGCAACTATCGACCGAGATTCAAACCTGCCATTCGACCTGTGGCCTAGGAGGCATTGCTTAACGATCCTCTCAGCGCCTTCATTCAGACGGAAATTATTAATTTGACTTTTTATAAATTAATTGTATATTAATATCCATACTTTATTTTTTCATTCGCAAAAAATGGGAACGCATAAAAAATCCATCGGCGACCGATTTGATGATGCGATAGATCATCTCGAAGAAGTAACCTTTCGCGCTGATTTCCAAGACTTATTTGGCAAAGAAGCCAATGACAATCAACGTGCCCGCTACTCCGAATTATGCAAGGAGAAGGAACAAATCATTGACACAATTGCTGGGATTTCGAAGCGTGGCAATAAATTGGCTATGGATCCAGAAGAAAGAGCTTCTCACATGCTGAGAAAAGGCTACGTTCGAGCCAAGGAAGCCTCCCCTTTTATTGAAAAATTGGAGGCCTTGGTGGCTGAAATGGAACGTTTGATCACAAGTGCACGCCAACTCATGGAACAACGCGTTTTCAACGAAAAAAATGGACCCATGCAGGTCACCATTCCAAATGAGCCCGATGATGACTTGAATATGATTTCCGGCCTTACAAAAGGAATGGAGGAATAGGTTGCTAGCCCAAGAGCAGATTTTCCCCCGCCAGCCTTCCGGTGGCCCATGCCGCCTGCAGATTGAATCCGCCAGTAAACGCATCCACATCCAGCACCTCGCCCGCCAAAAACAGGCCGGGGCAGATTTTGGATTCCATGGTTTTGGAATCAACCTCTTTTAGGCTCACGCCACCCGCGGTCACAAACTCCTCGCCCGCGGTGCGACCGATAATGGTGAGCGGGAGACCTTTGATCCACGCAATGGTTTTGTGGAGATCTTTTTTCGAGACCTCGACCGCAATTCGTTCGGCCGGGATCCCGATCGACTGGCAAATGACCGTGGCCACGGACTTGGGAACGAATTGTGAAAGAAGATTCTCGAACGTCTTTTTGGGATGCGCCGCAATCCCCTCTTGGAGCTGTTGGGTCAAAACCGCTTCGGAGGTTTCGGGCAATAAATCGATCAGTAATCGGGCCGGGGTTTCGACCGACAATTTTTCGTACGCGGCCAAGGACGACAGTGCGAACACCGCTGGGCCTGTGATGCCCTTGTGGGTGAAAACGAAAGGGCCAGTAAATTCATACCTATTTTCAGGGGACGCAATATTTTGCGTCCCTACGAATTTGAAATGGACGGATTTGAACGAAACGCCTGCCAAATCTTTCACCCAGGGTTCTTGGACGACAAACGAATTCAAACTGGGCGCGAGCGGCGTGATGGTGTGGCCGAGGGAGGATGCGAGCGCATAGCCACCTGTGGACCCACCCGCCTGGCCGCCCACCGCAATCAACAAGCTGCGAGCTTGGAGCTGGGAGCTGGGAGCCAAACCCAACGGTGACGGCACTTCGATCTCAAAACCATCCGCACCTTTTTTAACGCTTGTCACCGTAGCACCAAGCATCACTTGTACATTTGATTTTTCAAACAGCTTCTCGAAAACGGCGACAATGTCATCGCTTTTGTCGGACACTGGAAACACTCGCAAATCCTCTTCGGTTTTGAGCGGAACACCATGGGCCTCGAACCATTCCATCACCTTCCACGGCGGAAACGAGTACACGGCGTGTTTCAGGAAATTTTTCCCCCGAGGATAACGGCGCAGAATGTCGTCCATATCGGTTCGGCCCGTGGTCACGTTGCATCGTCCACCGCCAGTCATCCGAACCTTTTGGCCAAGGATGCGATTCCGCTCAATCAAAAAAACCTTCGCGGAAGGATTCCGTTCGATGATGGTTGTCGCGGCCATCATGCCGGCCGCTCCGCCGCCGATTATTGCGACGCTCGTCAAATAATTTGAAATTAATAGGCGATTTCGGTTTTTCCTTCACAGCCTCGCGGCACAGTGCACGTTCCAGAATGCCCAGGTCCAGGCATACAATTCATCCAATGTGAACAAGGTTCGTAGAAATAAATTAGATAAATCTTCCACCAAATCGCCACAATGATCAAAAGGAGAACAATAACGGCAATCCATTTATATATTTTATTTGAGACCATAAAGGTGAAATTACAAATTTGATTTAACCGGTGGGCTCCTGCGGGAAGAGTGAAGGTAGTCAGATTCGGACGACTATCATCCGCGTTGCCGGTTGATCACGACAACTACCATCCAGCCCGCTGCACCTCCGCCAATGATTGCGACAGAAATTTTCAATTTATTTTTCAGGATTTTGCGGAATCCTCGAAAGCTCACAGATCAAATCATAATTGTCGTCCGAGGCGGTTCGGTTCCAGCTTTTGTGGCCGCATTGCTGGCACATATGAAGAATACGCAGGCCCTTTCGCTTGTTGATCTCCATCCCGATCGGTTGCATGAGCGCGCCGCACTCGCTTTCGCGGTCGCCTGGGACTTCTTTATCCACATGCAAAGACCAAAGGCAAATCGGGCAATGGTTTCGGCAGCTGCCATCGGTATTCGGTGGCACTTCCTTGCCACACTTCTTGCAAGTGAAGCCTTCGTTGATGGTGATGGGGTTTTTTCTTGAATGCATAAACCAATTAAGAATTATGAATTATGGATTGGCCGCACTTAATTCTTAATTTATAATTCTTAATTCATAATTAAATTGTCGTTTTCCACATTTTTTCCTTGTACTCCAACACGCACCGGTGGGTGTTGAACTGGGCGCCGAGGGCGATGGCGTGCTTCATGCGGTCGGACCATTCTTCGGGGTCTCTGTAGTAGCAATCCACCACCTTCTCGAGCTCCAACAGCAACTCAACCTCATCCTGCTCGTGGCTCCCGGGGTAAAGCTCGGTGGAGCCAAACGCGTAGCCTGATTTCGGATCCAGAGCATACCCCTCAGGCCACCATCCGTCCAGAATGGATAAATTCAGACAGCCGTTGGCCGCGGCCTTCATGCCGCTGGTTCCGCTCGCCTCCATGGGGGGCTGGGGGTTGTTGAGCCACACATCGGCCCCCTGAACCAAAAGCTTCGCCACATCCAGATTATAGTTCGGGATGACCACCAATTTGATCTGCGCACGGAGCATCTTCCCGAAATGTTTGAGCTGTGCTATCACATCGGTCGCGAACGTGTTTTCAGGCGTCCACGGGCCCGCGTAGACGAGTTGAAGTTTTTCAAATCCGATCTCGCGCAAACGGTCGAGATCCTGGAATAACAAAAGAGCGCGCTTGTACGACGCGAACCTGCGCGCGAAGGCGATGGTGAGCGTGTTGGGGTTGAAATAATCCTCTGGGATCATGCTTTTCCTAGGGATCGGAAAAAGCTCGGGACGCTCGTTGATGTAGTCGATTAGTGCTTGCTTGCCCTTATTGCTCGCCTCCGACAATTCCTCGTCCTCAAGGACTTTCGGCGCCTTGGAAAGTTTCGTGGGATCCTTTCTCCACCCTTTCAGTTTTTTGTCGAAAAGTGCCTGCATGGGGTCGGACACCCATGTTTCCAAATGCACACCGTTCGTAACATATTCGAATGGGACGCCTGGAAACATCTGCCGACACACCTCGCCATGGCGCTTGGCCACGGCATTCACTTTTCGGCTAAGACTGATGGCCAAACGAGTCATGTTGAGCGCCTTTTCCCCAGCCAATTTTGTGATGTGCCACGGCATCTTCCCCCCGAGCACGTTCTGGGCCAACGGGTACTCGAACACATCATGCCCCGCGGGCACGGGAGTGTGCGTGGTGAACACGCAACGCTTGCGCACTTCCGCATCTACATAATTCTGCTCTTTCAAAAGCTCCAACGTGAGGAATGCGGCATGCCCCTCGTTCATGTGGTAGGTTTCCATATTCTTGTAGCCCAAGGCCCTGAGCATCCGGATCCCGCCAAAGCCCAGCACCGCCTCTTGGCACAAACGCGTGTAGCGATCCAAGGCATACAGATTCTTGGCGATGTCTCGATCCCAGAGCTTGTTCTCGGGCAAATTGGTATCCAAAAAATAGAGCGGAACATCCCCGCGCGCGCCTTTTATTATGTATTCCCACACGCCCACGGCAATGTTGCGGTCCTCGATGTGAATACGAATGACCTCAGGCCTTTTCTTGAACGATTTGTCCGGCAAAAAGGCCTTCTTGGGATCTTCGCTCAAGTGATACATAAGGGTCATGCCCAACACCGGCTCGCCCAGATCCGCGCAGGATTTGAGGATGTCGGCCGCCAAAACGCCGAGGCCACCCGCGTAATTGGGGATGGTGGACCTGAGGGCGAATTCCATCGAAAAATAGGCAATTTTTGGTTTTTCTTGGGGCATTGGATTTTGCTTACAGACACAATTTACTATAAGTTGGGGGAAATTCAAAAAAGGAGGTTTTTACCTCACCCCGTCTTCTCGCAACGCATTCGCTGCTCGAAGTCGGCCCTCTCCCCACGGGAGAGGGACCTCTTGGGCGAGAATCCCTCCGTAGCCTAGGCGAAGGAGGGTGAGCCCAAGAGCGGGTGAGGTAAAAACCTAAACATTAAACTTGAAGTGCATCACATCCCCATCTTTCACCACGTATTCCTTCCCCTCCATCCGAAGCTTGCCCGTCGAGCGGGCCCCAACCTCGCCGCCACAGGCGATATAATCGGCATAGGCGATGGTCTCGGCCTTTATGAATCCCCTCTCGAAATCGGTATGGATCACGCCGGCGGCCTGGGGTGCTGTGGCGCCAATGGGAATGGTCCATGCCTTCACTTCCATGGGACCAGCGGTGAAGTAAGTGTGAAGGCCCAAAAGCTTGTAGGCGGCCTTGATCACGGCGTTCAGACCCGATTCCTTCAGGCCCAACGCCTCCAGAAACTCGGCGGCCTCCGCCTCGGGAAAGCCGACCAACTCCTCCTCGACCTTGGCGGAAATGGGCAGAATGATCTCTCCGGGGCCCAGCTTCAACGTCTCGTGAGCCTTGGCGGCATCGAACGTGGCCACCTCGTGATCCTTCACGTTGGCAATGTAAAGAAATGGCTTATTGGTGAGCAAATTCAAGGGTTTCAGGAATTCTTTTTCCTCATCGGTCAAATCGACATTTATGGCGAGTTTTTCGGCCTCCAAGGCCTCTTTGACCTTCTTGAGCGCATTCGCCTGAAACAGGGCTTCCTTGTCGTTGAAACGGGCGCGCTTCTTGGCATCCTCGGTTCGGCGGCCAATCGTATCCAGATCGGCCATGATCAGCTCCAGATGGATCACGTCCATATCCAGTTTCGGGTTCACACCGCCGTGCACGTGGATGATGTCGGGATCCACGAAAAAGCGGATGACCTGGGCGATGGCGTGGCACTCGCGGATGTGGGACAGGAACTTGTTGCCCAGCCCCTCGCCCTCGCTCGCGCCTTTCACTAGGCCGGCAATATCCACAAACTCTACCACAGCAGGGACCAATTTGTCGGGCTTCACCAGCTCGGCCAAAGCCTTGATCCGAGGGTCTGGGACCTCTACCACGCCCACGTTGGGGTCGATGGTGCAGAACGGGTAATTGGCCACCATGGCGCCCTTGCTTTTGGTGAGGGCGTTGAACAGGGTGGATTTGCCAACGTTCGGGAGGCCGACGATGCCGATTTTTAGAGCCATAAATTCAGCAATTAATTAAGAATTATCAATTATAAATTATGAGTTCCACAATTCTAAATTCATAATTCTTAACTCATAATTTTTTACGCAGGGGAAGATTAATGAAATTTACAGTTGAGAGCAAGGGCGAATCAAATGCCAAAAAGATCGATTGCCCTTAGAAATTCATATTATTGACAAAAATTATAAATAATGTATAATAATAAAAATCTAGACTCAGGGCTCGCCCTAAAAAAGCGAGCTCAAGCGGTCGGATAACCACGGGCTTTTGGCCCGTATTGATCTTTGAAAGCAAAGGAGGGTCCGAAGAATATCGGACTCGAGAGTCCATAAAACATCCCCTGAGCGTCCCATCTTTTCCGAAAAGGAAAGTGTGGGGGCTTGTGAATGCCAAGGACTCCAATGCTACAAATTCCCCGTTAACCCATGCGACCACGGACAGCGTCCAGATCTTGACCTCTCAAGGCTTGAGCGCTGTCCGTGCACAGAAGTGATTCCACCCCAAGGCCAGTACGGCCACCACGAAAGAGAACCATGAAATATTTTAGCCTCAAAATGATCCTGTCAGACATCGCCTTCCTCATGCGCCCCCCCTCTGCTCCAGGGAAGAAGGATGACAGCCCGAAAATCCCGGGGCCGCCTTCTTCCCAGAACACCAAGGCCATCACCTCGACCGAGCTCGAGGCCCGCATCCTCCAGGAGCGGTCCACGTCCCTCACCATCCAGCTCGCGGCCGAGGAGCAGATGCTCGGAAACCTGAAGGGCATCACTCCTCAAGACGAGGTGGAGATCAAGCGCACCGAGGCCCGTCTCGGCTACATGAGCTTCCTGAAGCAGGATGCCGAGGCCACCATCGACCGGCTCCTCGGAAAGCTGAAGGGGGTCGCATCCCCCGGCTCCGAGCACTTTGTCACCCGCGACGAGCTCGAGGCCCGCATCCTCCGGGATCGGTCCACGGTCTTCACCATTCAGCTCGCGGCCGAGGAGCAGGTTCTCGCCACCCTCAATAACGCCACCCCGATCGACGAGACCGAGATCAGGCGCACCGAGACCCGGTTCGGAAACCTCGACTTCCTGAAGCAGGAGGCCGAGTCCATCTCGGGCCGACTCCTCGCGGAGCTGAAGGGGAACGCATCCCCTGACTCCGAGCGCCTCGTCACCCACAATGAGCTCGAGGTCCGCATCCTCCAGGAGCGGTCCACGCTCTTCGCCATCCAGCTCGCGGCCGAGGAGCAGATCCTCTACGACCTGAAGGTCGCCACCCCGATCGACGAGACCGAGATCAGGCGCACCGAGGTCCGGTTCGGCTGCCTCGACTTCCTGAAGCGGGAGGCCGATGCTGTCGCCGACCGGCTCCTCGGTAAGCTGAAGGACGAAGAGAAGAAGTAGCACCCCTGCGCAACTGCTGTTTCCGTGATTCGTCGCCAAACTATCGGCGACGCGATCCCGGAACAACCATCATCCTCTAAAAAGCCCCTCGCTCACCCCTGGGGCTTTTTACATGCCTAAATATCCAGCCCAGCTCTCCGACACAACTAATCGAGGCGATTTCTTGAAAAAATGATCCATTATCCTCGCCACCAGTGGCCCTCGTATTTGACAAATACCAATAAATAATATATAATTCCGATCCACTCTTTTTCTCTTTTTCCCGCAAATTCCTTGATCAAAAATCAGGATGGGCGGGATTTGGAAAATTGGATTGGAACGGGCTTTTTGCCCTCAAGTTCTTTTAAAGCAAGGGAGGTCCGAAAAACATCGGACCGAGAGTCCAAAGAGCATTTCGTGAGTCCTCCATCTTTTCAAAAAAAGCGTGGGGGCCTCTGGATGATTTGGGCTCCAAAGCTACTTTTTTGAATGACAGGTTTTTTGCGACAACACGGCTGACAGCGTTTAGCGCTCGATCCACACTTCGAGACCTGGACGCTGTCAGTTCACCGAGTGCAATAAACCGAGCCTTCTAACATCTTCCCGTTTGGGGAAAGAGGCTCATTTCAACCCCCTAACCGGGGAAAGTGAGGAAGCGCATGAACATCCGTCTCAGCATCACCGCCAGCTTGGCGGCCCTCTTTACCTTTGCCTTCGCGACCAGCGCGTGGGCGGCGGTCTCGATCCCGAAAGAAGTGAACGACCTGTTCGCCTCTGCCAAGACCGAAAAGGCATGCAACGACGCCAAGCGCATGGCCCGCGACGCCTGCGCCATCAAGTACATCAGCCCAGCCGAACTGGACGAGTGCAAGGTGCTCGTCAGCGTTGCGTGGAAGGCGTGTAAGGGACGGTTCAACGACCCCTGCGCAACCCTACACTGCGACGACGGCAACCCCTGCAACGGGGTCGAGACCTGCAACCCCGCCTCGGGGTGTGTGGCTGGAACGCCGATCAACTGCGGCCACGGCATCTGCAACCCGACCAATGGGCGATGTACTTGCGCAGCTGGGTGGACTGGTTCGAACTGCAACGTGCCCAACAGGCCGCGCGACGGCGGAGTTCCACCTCCTCCGCCACCGGGTCCCGACGCAGGCGAGTTCGCCGACGCAGGCGAAGACCCCTGCGCGGATCTGCGCGAAGCACTGGCCAACACCCAGAACGAGCGCAACCAGCTCAACCAGGCGCTGGTCAACGTCACGAACGAGCGTGACCAGCTCAAGGCAAGCTCCGCGACCAGCAAGGGCTGTTCCCCCTTCTGCTGGATCCTAGACTTCCTGATCCTGCTCATCGTGAGCATGCATCTGGGCTTCGCCTTCGTGAAGAGCAGGAAGAAGTAGTTTCCCCTTCGCAACCAACGTTCCTCAAAATCCATTCGGCAAAGTGTCGGGTGCGATCAGAGGACACACCGTTTTACCGCTGCCCCTTTCCAATCCAATGGATCGGGGCGGTTTTTTTGCTCTGGAGACAACCCCCCTCGGCGCTACCCCTCGACAACCCCCTCTATTCTCTAATGCCTCAAGGGGTAGGAGATAAGGTTACCCGTACCCTTGTGCCTATTTAGCTTTAGCCTTGACAAACTTGACCAAATCATATAGACTTTTAATCCAATCTTTCTCGCTGTGTCCCGATTTTTTAGGGATTCTACGAGTGAAGATTGCGGCGGGTACCACTGCCCGCATAGCTCTTTTAAAGCAAAGGGGATCCGATGTTAAATCGGATTATGAGTTCTCAAGAGATTCTGTAGGTCATCCACCTTTCCAATGAGGAAAGCGTGGGGACTTTTGAAACTCCGAGACTCAAATGCTACTACTCAATTTCTCAACCTTTTTCCCATTGTCGCCTTCCCTGAAATCGGTTGCTGGCAACCTTCAGCTCTCACCTCACCCCGTCTCCGACTTCGGTCGGAGTCGACCCTCTCCGCATCGAAGAGGGATCCGAGAGTTGAATGTTGCCAGTCTACCCACGAGCTCCTTACGTTCCCAATCGGGGGAATCATAGAGGCTCTTTTCAACCCCCCGAGAGGGAGGAGGAAGCGATGACCCAGCTGTATTTCGTTGTGTTCGCTGCCCTGATCTTCGCCGCTATCATCACCTTCACCAACCGCAGACGGAAGGTCTGCAAGGAGTACGCCATGAAGAAGCGCTTCAGCAGCATTCTGGCGGTCGCCCTCGCGACCTCCAGCCTCTTCGCCTTCGCGAACAACGCGTGGGCGGTCGTGATCCCGACCGATGCGAACAACCTGTTCGTCGCGGCCAAGACTGTTCCGGAGTGCGACGACGCCAAGAAGCAGGCACGCGATGCCTGCATGATCAAGTACGTCGTTGCCACCGAGCAAGACGAGTGCAAGAAACTCGTCTCGGCCGCCTGGAAGGCGTGCAAGCAAAGCGCCAATTCCGGTGGCGGAACGATTGATCCCTGCAAGGACAAGAACTGCGGACACGGCCACTGCGCCGCCGGCAATTGCATCTGCGATTCCGGATGGCACGGCTCCGGCTGCGACACCCGGGACGTCAACCTGTGCCTGGGCGTCACCTGCGTCCACGGCCACGATTGCAACCCTGCGACTGGCAGGTGCACCTGTGACCACGGCTGGATGGGAAAGGTCTGCGATCAGCTGATTCCCCCTCCTCCTCAGAAGGATGCGGGGCCAGCTTTCGCCTCTGTCGATGCGGCTTCCGAGCCGCCCGACTCCGGACCGGTCATCGTCTCTGCTCCTCCCGATGCTGGCACTGCTGTCGCAGTTGCCACCCCCGTCTCCTGTGGCAACGTGCCTGGGTCGCTGCTTCTGATCATCCTGCTTCTCTTCCTTGCCGCTTATATCGCCAAGCAGGAACTCGAGAAGCGGAAGGCCGAACGGAAGAAGCTCGAGAAGGCCAAGGCCGAGCAGAAGAAGCTCGCCGAAGCCGAGGCCGAGAAGAAGAAGCTCGAGGTCGCTGCCAATTGCCTTCACGAGGGCTATGCTCCCGGCAAGTTCTGCGGCAAGTGCGGGACGAAGGTGCCGGATCTGCCGACGGTCGCTCCCTCTACTGCGGCCCCTGCCGACGCCCCTGTCGCCCCTGAAACGGCGAAGCCCACCGAGGCTCCGCCCGTTCCTGCGAATCTCGTCACCCGTGACGAGCTCAAGGGAATGTTCGATGCCTTCCTCGAGCATGATGTCGAGGCCCGGGTGCTCGCCGAGAAGTCCGCGGCGTTCTCCGTGATGCTCGCCACCGAGGAGCAGATCCTCGGCAAGCTCGAAGCCACCGACCCGCCTGACAAGGTGGAGATCGATCGGGTGAAGGCGCGCATCGGCAACTTGGACTTCCTGAAGAAGGAGGCCGAGGCCACCGCGGATCGGCTCCTCACCCAGCTGAAGAAGAAGAAGGAAGAGGGGGAGCAGAAGTAGTAGTAGCAACCCTTCGCAACTGCAGTTTTCGTGATTCGTCGCCAATTCATCGGCGACGTGATCCCGGAACAACCCGTTTTACTAAAAAGCCCCTCGCTAATGCGTGGGGCTTTTTACTTGCCCAAAAAATTGACCATCCCCTTTCCGACACAATGGATCGGGGCGGATTTTTTTTCGTGTAATAATTATCGTTTCACGAACGGGACGCAAAATGTTGCGTCCCTACCACCCTCCGGAATTGGCGGGTGCCTGGGCGAGACCACCCCCCCTTGCACGAACCCTTGCGCGGGTGCCTGGCTACGACCCCCTCCCCCTCGACACCGCTCGGGGACTCCCTCTAAAAGGGGGAGGACCCCCTTCGGCCTTCGGCCACTTCCCCTCTGGCGAGGGGGAGAAACATGGAGTTGCTTGATGTTGCCAATTTAGTATTGACATTTCTTATTATATATTATAGAATGGGGAACCTAAGCGCTGTGGATCTCTTCCTGCTCACTCCGAAACCTTTTGGAATACGACAGGGAGACTCTCGTGCTTAGATGATCATTTACAACTCGCTCATTGCAACTAAGTGGCGAGAAAGCCGGTCCGACCCTGAGCGACATCGAGCGCAAGCGCGATGGAGCCGAATGGGGAGGATGAATCTCGCAGAAAAGCGCGAGTCCCCATTTGCGGGACGAAGGCTTTGCAAGAGATTCAAGGCTTTCCCCATTGAACAAATTGAACAATTACCATCCATTAGCAGCTATTAGCCGCTTATGGAACCTATTTCAACAGTCTCCAACCCCATCCGATCCGACAACCCTGCCCCTTCTTCGCACAAGGCTACGAAGAGCCAGAGTCGTCGGATCGGCATGTCGCCTTTACGACATCCCCATTCGGGGAAGTAGAACAACGAAACACTTCCCCGACACAGGAGAAAAAAGACAATGGAGACCCCCAGCAAGAAGAATGAAGCGATGTCGAAGTCCCCTCGTAGCGGCCGCAAGGCCAGCAAGAAGGAGAACGTCATGAAGAATGTGTTCGCCATCCTGGCCATCTCGGCCATCAGCCTCATCGGCTCGACCGCCTTCGCGGCCGTGCCCGTCGCCTGCGACCCGAACGAGCAGAGCACCGGTGCGATCATCATGGCCTTCGACAAGGCCAAGGACTGCACCCCCACGTCGTACGAGAAGCTCAAGGCGGATCTGGCGACCAAGAACTGCAAGGTCACCGACCTGCCCAGTGCCTGGTTCGACAGCATCTGCCCGAACGGCGTGGTGTCGGCCAAGCCCGAGGAGAAAGAGTTCCCCAAGGAGCTCCTCTTCCCGAAGGCCCAGCGATACACCGAGCAGGTGAAGGAATGGAACAAGTTCTGTGGAGATCAGTACGGCTACTTCTCCACGGCTTCGGACATCTTCAACAAGCCTGATAACTTTCACGCGGCCCTGACCCCCTTCCCCCAGACCGGTTCGGAAGAGATGCAGAAGTGTCTCACCAAGATCGGTCCGGAAGTGCAGGAGCTCAAGTCTGAGTTCCTCCAGCACTTCGTCAACGCGAAGTGCACCGTGGTCAACGACAAGGCTGAAATCGACAAGGCCCAGAAGGCCCTCGACGACGCCAACACGGCCATCGCAGCGGTGGATCCGGAAGACCCTGACGCCGTCGCGGATGCGAAGAAGAAGCTCGCGGACGCCAAGGCCAAGCGGGAGGGCTACAACGCCACCCCGCCCAAGACCCAGGACTGCCAGAACCGCGAGATGACTTTCGCCAGAATGGTCTCGGAGTTCCGGAAGGCACTGCCCCCCGACGTCCAGAAGAAGTCGGAGAAGTGGTGTACTACGCCGGACGCGAACGCCAAGGTCGAGGACAGGGTCCTTCAGGCTTCGGCATGCTATTTCTCGATGCCGGAATCCGTCACGGGCTTCGACAACGAGACCGCACCGTACCCCCTGAGGAACGTCACCGTTTTCGAAAGCAAGGCCAGCACCCCCCTGAAGAATGGGATGCCGGCAACGGTGAAGCAGCGTGGCAAGCCCGACGTGAACGGCCCCATCGAGTCCGCTTCGGCAGACAAGGTGGTTGTCGGCGGCGTGACTGTCACGAACGCAGACCTGTCGGCTGGGAAGTACCGGCTCCAGGTCAGCACCTGCTCTAGCGTCACTGGCCCGCTCGCAAGGGAATTCCGGTTCCCCGTGATGGTCGGCCTCACCTTGTTCAGCGCCTTCGATTTCGCTGGCACGCGGGGTGTCCGGAATGCCTCCGGGCACTTCGGTCTCCTCGAAGTCGACTTGGTGTGGGAGCCCCACGAGAAGTTCTGGGTCGCCCCCCACGCTGTGGTGGGCGGTGGTGCGATCGCCGGAATCAACCCTGGCGGTAACAACATCCCGAACCAAGGAAGCACCCCGTTCAAGGATCGGGCCGTCTGGGCGGTTGCTGCCGGCGTCAATGTTGGCAGCAACTTCGGCATCTTCTCGCCCTACCTCGTCGGCGAGGTGTTTGCCCATCCGGTGGGCTGGGTCGTCGGCATGGGAACCCTGATCCACACGAAGGATTCCGGCGCATTCGATGTTTCTCTGCGCGTGACCGGACTCGACACCGAGGTGCCAGCCGCTAACCGCTCGCAGCTCATCGCGATGCTCGGGGGTGGCCTCACCCTCGGCTGGAAGTGGTAGCCCTGCTGGAGGCTGGTCTCCGAATCCGCCTCCAAGCAACACGTTGCAATGAACGAGCCTAGTATCCGTGATTCGTCGCCAATTCATCGGCGACGTGATCCCGGAACAACCCGTTTTACTAAAAAGCCCCTCGCTAATGCGTGGGGCTTTTTACTTGCCCAAAAAATTGACCGTCCCCTTTCCGACACAAAGGATCGAGTCGGTTTTTTCGAGTAATAATTATCGTTTCACGAACGGGACGCAAAATGTTGCGTCCCAACCGCCCTTCGGGATGGGCGGGTGCCGAGCAAGACCCCCTCCCCCTCGGCACCGCTCGGGGACTCCCCCTACACGAACCCTTGCGCGGGTGCCTGGCTACGACCCCCTCCCCCTCGACTACGCTGACGCTTCGCTCGGGGACTCCCCCTAAAAGGGGGAGAGATAAGGAGTTACTATTTTAGTTGCCAATTTAGTATTGACATTTCGAAATATATGTTATAGAATGGGGAACCTAAGTGCTGTAGACCTGCTCCAATCCGTCTCGGCAAGACCGAGAAAACGACTGGGGCACTCTCGTGCTTAGATGATCATTTACAACTCGCTTACTGCAACTTATTCAGCGCAACAGCGCCATGGTGCAACAGTGCATCAGCGCTCTGCGCTAAAACCCATTACACAGTCTTCAACCCCATCCGATCCGACAACCCTGCCCCTTCAGCCGACCTATTGAAAGATCCCCGCATCCGCGGGAATGACATCAACGCGCGGAACAACCAAGGGCCAGAGTCGTCGGATCGGCATGCCGCCTTTACGACATCCCCATTCGGGGAAGTAGAACAACGAAACACTTCCCCGACACAGGAGAAAAAAGACAATGGAGACCCCCAGCAAGAAGAATGAAGCGATGTCGAAGTCCCCTCGTAGCGGCCGCAAGGCCAGCAAGAAGGAGAACGTCATGAAGAATGTGTTCGCCATCCTGGCCATCTCGGCCGCCCTCATCTCGTGCCAGAGCGACCACTCGATCGCCCCGCGCGACCTCACCGTCAAGTGCGAGGGCGCCTCGGGAAGCGTCG
Organism: Candidatus Peregrinibacteria bacterium; assembly: GCA_003154375.1. Taxonomy (GTDB): domain Bacteria; phylum Patescibacteriota; class Gracilibacteria; order UM-FILTER-43-11; family UM-FILTER-43-11; genus FEN-1329. The sequence continues at coordinate 3,663 of PMDG01000028.1, read as the reverse complement.
AATGCACGCTCCAGGGCACGATCGAAGGGGACACGAAGTTCAACATCCCCTCGCAGAACGTGAATGATACCAAGTCCTGCTCGTCCATCCCGGGCGAGATGATCTTCACGGTTGGCAAGGGTGCCTTCAACCTCACCTGCAAGCCCTCGACCGGTCTGGAGATGGAGAACAGCTCCATCGACATCCAGATGCCGGATTCCGACCACACCATCACCGTGGTCGTGAAGAAGATCGACGGTACCGTCAATCCTCAGGATCGCGACCTGACCAGCAACATCAATGCCTGCACCTCCGCTGACAACGCGATCAACGCCTGCCTCCCCACGCTCGTGAACGCCACCGCCGGTTACAAGAACGGCTCGGTGACCCGCGACGCACTCGGCGACGCCATCGGGATTTGCGCCTCGGCGAAGCAGACTGGAGTCGGCATCGCGAACGCTGCGCAGATCGCGAAGGACTCGGCACTGCCCGACAACCCCAAGGCTGCGGAATGCCAGACGGCCATCGACACCCTCCGGGGAGACATCGAGAAGGCCGAGAAGGCTATCACTGCCGCCTGGGCAGCGCTCACTGCCGTTGTCGTGGTTCAGCCGGATGCCGGACAGACCGACGCTGGGACCGACGCTGGGCAACCCGACAATTCGTGCCTCGGTGGAGCAGTGCTGAACGGGGCGCTCTACATGGGCCCCAACCCGATGTTCCGCGTGGACGTTGGCGGACCGGCGTTGGACATCTCGTCGACGAAGGTCTTCCACTGCCAGAACGGCAACCTCGCCGTCATCGCGGCCACCTGCGCGCACCCACTGATCCCGGACATCGCTGCGGTCGACAACCTCTGCACGACCATCACCCCCGGCGGAGTTGCCGGGTGTGAGTGGGCCACCGTTTCCTACCCAGGAGCCACGGGGACCCGGTTCCAGATCTACAACTGGAGCAACGGTGCTACGGGGACCTGTCTTCCGTAGTTGTCTTCCGCATCACCTTGCAGTGAGCGATTTGTTTTTTGTTCCTTGAGGCCCGTCGAAGTGACGTGGCCCAGGACAACCCGTTTTACTAGAAAGCCCCTCGCTAATGCGTGGGGCTTTTTACATGCCCAAAAAAATCCAAGACGCCCCCCTTTCCGACACAATGGATCGGGACGGCTTTTTAAATTGTGGTCGAGAAATGTTTGGATCTCGGTCGGGGACACAAAATTTTGTGTCCCTACAGGGCCGAATAACCTTTAATCCCTATCAACTATTTATTAATACTTCATATTTAACTTGACAATTAGTCAAATAACATATAGATTGGTTCCCTACTGCCTCGAATATTGTCTGAATTTTTACTGGATTCAAAAGGAAATGCGACTATAATTCCCTCCGAATCCAAAGGAAAAAAATAAAACAAACACGTTTCAAAAACCCTGTTTGCTTTTCGTTTTATTTATCCAATTTTTTTATAAAGAAATCTTTAATCCCATGACTATGTTTGCCAAAACAACCCGAAGGATTCTTTCCATGGTGACCCTTGTGGCCCTCATGGCATCCCTCATCGCGACTCCCTTCGCGAATTTTGCGTATGCCGCCACCACTGGCACCCTCGCGGTGACCGTTAATCCAGAGGCTGGAAAGTACAACATCCTCATGGCCGATGGGACCAAAATTAACGCAAACCCCTTTGTGGGAAGCCAAACTTTCACTGATGTTCCGCAAAGTACTTACACCGTGGTTTTCTTGCCCATTACAGGGTATAACACGACCCCGGCCGCCCAGACCGTCCTTGTAAATGCGGATGTCACTACACCTGTTGTTGGAACCTATCTCAACGACCCCGCGAAAGGAACCCTTTCCGTGCACGTGACCCCGGCTACCGGCCACTACGCCGTGATCGATGCCAGCGGAGCCGCCGTCACTGGCAGCCCGTTCACCGGAAACCAAGACCTTCCCCTTGCCCAAGGCTCCTACACCGTCACCTTCCTGAGCCTGCCTGGATATGCCACACCTGTCGCCCAAACCGTATTGGTCAATGGTGGAGCAACAACCCTCGTCAACGGAAACTACATTGGCAGCCCCTCGAACGGAACCCTATCCGTCCAAGTGACCCCGGCCACCGGCCACTACGCCGTGACCGACGCAAGCGGAACCGCTGTATCGGGCAGCCCGTTCACCGGGAACCAAGACCTGCCATTGGCCCAGGGCTCCTACACCGTCACCTTCCTGA
>PMDG01000028.1:970-1342 GCA_003154375.1 Candidatus Peregrinibacteria bacterium | reverse complement strand
CACCTGTCGCCCAGACCGTATTGGTGAACGCTGGAGTTATAACCTTGGTCAACGGAAACTACACCAACCCCGCGAACGGAACCCTGTCCGTGCACGTGACCCCAGCTACCGGCCACTACAATGTGACCGACGCCAGCGGAGTCGCCGTCACTGGTAGCCCGTTCACCGGGAACCAAGACCTCCCTTTGGCCCAAGGCTCCTACACCGTCACCTTCCTGAGCCTGCCTGGATATGCCACACCTGTCGCCCAGACCGTATTGGTCAATGCCGGAGCAACAACCCTCGTCAACGGAAACTACATTGGAAGCCCCACAAACGGAACCCTTTCCGTGCATGTGACCCCGGCCACCGGCCACTACAATGTGACCGACG
>PMDG01000028.1:0-874 GCA_003154375.1 Candidatus Peregrinibacteria bacterium | reverse complement strand
TAGCCCGTTCACCGGGAACCAAGACATCCCCCTCGCCCAAGGCTCCTACACCGTCACCTTCCTGAGCTTGGTCGGTTATTCCACACCTGTTGCGCAAACCGTATTGGTCAACGCCGGAGCCACTACCCTCGTCAACGGAAACTACATAAGCAACTCCGTGATCATCAACGTGACCAAACAGGACGGCACCGCCATCAACAATGCCGACTGGACCCTCCGCTCCTGCACGGGTGCCACCTTGGCCACTTGCTCCACAGATTACGGCACTGGCACTGCCAGCACCGCCCTTTTGAACGTACCCGTAGGAACCTATGGCCTATTCTTCAACACCACCGCAGGCTATTCCGGTGCCGCGGTTCTGACCCTCAACCCGCAAGCTCTAGCCGCGGGCAACACAATCACCTTCAATTTACAATATATTGAGACTGCCAAAACCGGCCACATCCAGATCAATGTCAAAGACAATTTGGGCAACAATGTCGCCGACGGGCAATGGAACCTGAACGGCCCCACCCCTCAGACTGGCACTGCCACGCAACCGGTTGTGGCGGCTGTGGGAAGCTACACCGTGACCGCAACCGTCCCCGCTGGAAACACCCGTTACAGCACGGTTTCCGTTTCCCCCAGCACCAGCCAAACCCTGACCGTCAACGGCAATCTGACTTTTGATGTGACCTACACCTTGGCTGTGGGCACTGTGAATGTGACTCAGTCCGGCGCCACCGGCACCGTGGACCTGGTCGGACCTTCCCCCGCCACCATCATCACCAGTCCTTACTCCAACGCCTCGGCCGGGACTGGAAGCTATTCGATCAATATCACCGCACCGGCAGGATTCGTCATCGCCAGCGTGACTGACGGAGCCACCCCGGCC
>PMDG01000057.1 GCA_003154375.1 Candidatus Peregrinibacteria bacterium | reverse complement strand
AGGTGAAATAGACGTACAGATGGCCTGGACGCCCATACATCAACTTGTTCCGTTCCGTCTTTCCCCGTGCAGCATGGCAGGCGGGGTCGCCTTCGCCGATGTACGCCTCCACCTCGTTGATCCGCCCGCTGGTTTTTCCGATCACCAAAACTTTGCCCAGCAGATCCTGGGCCACCTCGAGGGTCGGTCGGTCGAAAAAGGAGCGGGGGAGTCGGTGCATGAGCCGATATTACCACATCCCTTTGTCTATTTTCCGTGTTTTCGGAGATCGATGTGATCAGCCCAAGCCCCCTTGTCTATATCCTTCATATCAAATTGGATTGTCCCCCTTGAGCCATCCGGATAAACCACCTTCGTTGTAAAGGTTTCGGGTTTGACGTCATAAAATCGCACATCGTCCTGGTCGCTGAGGATATTCAAGCCAAAGTCTTGCAGGGCTTTCATTTCATCCTCTTCAAGGCGAACTTCGCTCTTAACTGATACTCGTTCTTTTATGTACCTGTCCCAAATCCCCATCACCACATCGGAAGCCTTCCTGTTTTTTTCGAGATCCAATTCTGTGCGCATCCGATTGCGGTTTTCCATAACCTGAATTGCAAGGTTTCTGACCCGAGCCAATTCGGGCATCAGTTCTTGCGCCTGCGCATCACCCTCCTCGGCCATGTGCACCACCCTATCGACCAGCACACCAGTGGTCAATTTCTTTGGGTCGGGATTGAAAACATCATCGAATTTTATTCCTCCCATAAAAGTTGGATTAATCATACAAATTTTTGACATTATACAATATATATAAATTAATGTCAAAATAATCGGCTTCCCTTCTTGGTCCATCCGCTTGATTTTAGCGTTCAATACAGGTAGCTTATTTTCGCCCAAAAGCCATGTCACCGTAGCTCAGTTGGTTAGANNGTGGGACTCATAAGCCCAAGGTCGGCAGTTCAATTCTGCCCGGTGACACCAATCTACTCCGCGACCAGCCCTGCCCTTTTCAGAAGGTCGAAAAATCCCTCTTTTTTCCAATGCTGCCTCCAGACAGGATCATCATGCGAGACGTCTAGACTATGCCTGCCATCCGGGAAAACATGGACGCTGCTGACGGGGAACCCGGCCTGGAAAGGTCTGCGCGGGGTCTTTGAAAGCAGGATTTCGATTTTATCGTTTTGAACAAAAGTCCGTCCATCGGGGAATGCTATTGCACGGGAGAAGGGGAATGAGCCCGTTATTTTTTTACGGCGTACTCGTCTAATCCTATTTTCGTAATGCGTAAGCCAATCCTCGTCGGAAATTTTGTCGGGTAATTCGCCTCCCCATCGTCTGGCCATCACACCAGGCTCTCCATTCAGGGCATCGATACAGAATCCAGAATCGTCCGCCAAGGTCGGCAATCCTGTTTTTTGACAATAATAACGGGCCTTGATGAGCGCGTTTTCCTCTGGTGTTTTGCCATTTTCAGCTGGCGGTTCCCCCTTAAACCCGATTTGGTTCAAGAAAACAATATAGATCGCTTTCCTTCGAAAAATGCTTTTGAACATTTCGATCTTGCCCTTGTTGGTCGTTGCGATCAGAAGTTTCATCCTTCGATTGTAATTCGGCTCTCTTGAGCCGAAAATATATATTGCGGATGCCCTGAGCGACCTTAAAGCGAGTCGAAGGGCTTATTCATTTGTCCTCTTTTCTCCACCAGAACAGCCTGCCAAGGCCGTTAAGTTTGTTTTTTTGATAAAATTGGATCGCTTTCTCAAGGGAAAAGAGAAAAAAGGCTGTTGCCCCCATTTTGAGCGAGAGCGATTTGATCTTGCTGAGAAGCAAGGAACCCAGCCCGTGTCCGCGCTCTTTTTTATCCACAGCCAGCTTCCGCACATACATCAGGCCGAAGAGGCCGAGAATGCCAAGGGTCATGAAGGAAAACGCTCCTTTGATACGTTTTTTGTCCTTGAGCACAAACACCTCCCTGTCATCGATCCAATCCTCGACCTCTTTTTTTCGGATTCCATGGTCGATGGACCAGAACAGATGGGTGATCCGCTTGGCATCGTGCCTCTTGGCGAGTTTGAGCTTGAGCTTTTCGAACATGAGAATGACATTGGTACCTCCATTCATATTAGTTGGAGCATGTCGAAGAAGCAAACGCACAATTCAACCGACACCCAGACCGCTTAAGCCGCCGACAGGATCATGGTGTTCACAATCGCGTAGGCACTTAGGATGATGATAATGCCGATGAGGGAGTTTTTGATGATTTTTTTGGCCTTATCCACCGCTTCGTCGTTGCTGTAATTCGCCACTAGGGTGGCCGCGCCATACACAAGCGCCGCAAAAGCCACGAGCCCCACGAATCCCATGAGGAACTGCGCCACCTTGCCAAAGAGATCCAGGATGTTTTGGACGTTGCTTTTCGTGATTTGCCCACTGGCCGACTGGGCAGGTTTAATGAAAATGTTTTCCACCACCACCTTGTTGAGCAAGACCAGCGCCAAACCCACGATGGTCCACAGGATGGCACCGCGCTGGGTTTTGATTTGCTCCTCTTCGCCTTGGGAAGCCACGGTGCGGAAACCGCTGATAACAATCATGAAAATGGCGACTGATCCCAGGATCGCCTTGATATAGGAGATCAGGCCGTAAACTTCTAGGCTGACTTGCGCGGCAGTGCTCGGGGTGAGTGCCCGCTGTTCCCCTGGCACACCGTAGATCGCCGTGATCAGGCGTTCGATCAAGAGGATCGCCACAAGCCCAATGATGGCATAGGTGATGGAACGTTTTTGCTCGGTGATCTTGGTCTCGTCCCCTTGGGCGAAGATCAACAGGATGCCGGACACGACGATGAAAACGACCGCGACGGATCCCATGAGGTTCCTCAAAACCTGTACCGCGGCCACGACTACCGCATGGAGCTGGCTTTCCCCCTGGTAAAGGATCTCACCAAGAAGCAGGAAGCCGTTTTTGTTCAGATCCCCGCCTACAATATCTATCTTTCCAGGCTTATCCGCCATTCCAGGGATGTCTTTCACATACGCCTCAATGCTCGCATAATCCTTTTTGGCCACTGCATCATTGGCTTCTTTGATGATTTGATCCAAGTTATCGTAAGGCCCAACAGGCTTCGCGAGAAGTTTCCACGTCTCCTCTGGTAGGTTCCCCCAAGTCCTCCCCTGTGAGAAATCGACGATATTTACCCCCGTTGCCCCACCCACATTGGTTTTGATCGTGTCCAGCGTGTCGAATAGCCCGCCATTTTGAGCGAAGGAGAGTGGGGCCAAGATGGCGAAAAGCACCAGGGTCAAAATCGCATATGCGCCAATTTTTCGGAGAATCCGTTTCATTCGTAAAGATTATTTTGTGCAGTAACAATGGCATTTCCCTGCTTGGGTACATTCTGATACGGTCGCATCCACACATGGGCCGGCATCGGTGGTCCCAGTGATCAAGGAGGCCGCGCATTTTCCCGAGGTGAATCCTCCCGTGGTGCATTGGTTTTGGCATTGGGTAATCGAGGCGATTCCTCCGTAGAAGGTGTTCACCAGCGCGTAGGCCGAGTAGATGATCACAATTCCAGTCACTCCCGCGACGATCATGGATCTTGCCTTTTTGGTCCTCTCTTCATCATCCAGTGCGGACAGATAGAGGAACCCCGCGTAAATGGTGAATAGAAGGGCTGCAGGCCCGAGGAACACCAGGATCAGCCGAATGATCCCTCCAATTTCCGTGCCGACCGAAGTTGCGGCAGCCGGGGCCGCCGTATTGTCTTTCACCACATAGAAGGCATTCACCAGATTGCTGGCCAGCAGAATGATCAGCATGCCGATACCGCTCCAGATCAAATTCCGTTTTTGGTTGGTGATCTCTTCCTCTTTTCCGCTTGCCATGATCATCTTGATGCCGCTGATGGTCATGAGCATGACGATCACGGACCCCAGCATCCATTTGAGATAAGTGACTATGTTCGTGATCTGCTCCCGGGCGCTTGTGAAGTTGATCAGTTGGGTCTGTGTGGCGTTGACGGGGTTGAAAACATTTGCGACGCCATCTGCCACCATGAGGACCACGAACCCGATGAAAGAGTACATAAAGTTCTTCTTTTGCTTGGTGATCGTCTCCTCGCCTCCTCGGGCAAACACCAAGTTGGTGGCGTAAAGGATGCCGAAGATCAGGGCCACGGCCCCCATCGCGTATTTGACTAAACTGATGGCCCGATGAATCACATTCATGGCGATATCCTCACCAGTGGTTCCTTGAAATTTTTGGACCCCTATCCCTTTGATAAAATAGTCCCAGTCCGATCCGAGAGTTTGGGCATGGGCAACCTTGGCCATCCACAAAAACACCAGGCAAACGATTGCCATTGGCATAAGCCGATCGATCCATTTCAAGATTTTGCGCACCGTTTTATTTTTTTATTGGTATCACGTCTATTTTATCATAAAACCCTAGTCATAAACAACGAGACAAAAAAGGGTTTGCAAATCTGGGAATAATATTATAAACTACACCAGCCTAATCGATATCACCCTTTTCCCATGAAGAAATCTACTCCTAAGCAACAGCAACCCCACTCTAAAACCTCTCGGCGTTACAAGTCGTTCCGCAACTTCGCGCGGATCCGCCTTGAGAATGGCGCGGCTGTGACCCAATGCCCCAAGTGCAAAGAGGCTCGCCAGCAACATTCCGCCTGCCCCAATTGCGGTTATTATAACGGTCGCCAGGCTTTAAGCATGGAAAAGAAGGTCGAGAAGATCACCAAAATCAAGGCGTAATCCGCCTTTTTGCTCTTTTTATTCCGTTTTCCCCTTTGTATGTCCAGTTGGAGACATCTCTCTCGCGTGATTGTGATGCAAAGTTACTTTGAGCATCTGCTCCGCGGAAAAGACATCAAGGGGATTTTGGAGTACAACCTGAAGGAATACGGCGAGAAGATCCAGGACACGGATTTTGTCCATCACCTTATCACCAAGATGAAGGAGAACCAGAAACGGATCGACAAGCTCATCCACAAGCATGCGCCCGAATGGCCCCTTGAGAAGATGGATCCGGTCGAGCGGGTTATTTTAATCTTGGGAATCTGCGAGCTCCTTTATCCCGAGAAGGACGTGCCGGTGAATGTGGCTATCAACGAGGCCATTGAGCTCGCCAAGACCTACGGAGACGACAACAGCGGCAAGTTCGTGAATGGAGTCCTGAATGCCGTGGCGCATGACAAGACGCTGAAGATCAAACTCAAATAGGGGAACTAATTGGGGAACTAATTGGACAGATAATTGATTAGACCTCTTTTTTGTGAGACAATTTTGTCGTTACGAAAAATTTATCCAAGTCTCATGTACGCAAAACTCGAAAAGAAAATCGGTATCAAATTCAAAAACCAGGAATTGCTTCGCACCGCCATCGTGCATCGGTCCTACATCAACGAGCACAAGGATTCCGGCTGGGAGCACAATGAGCGGGTGGAGTTTTTGGGTGACGCGGTTCTTGAGCTGGTGACTACCGAGTACCTCTATACCCATTTTCCGAATCCGGAAGGGGATTTGACCAACTGGCGATCCGCCTTGGTGAAAGGCGAGACTTTGGCCAAGATCGCCCGCGAACTCGAATTGGGGAGCTACCTATTTCTTAGCAAGGGTGAGGAGCACTCAGGCGGGCGCGAGAAGGATTACCTGTTGGCCAATGCCTTCGAGGCCCTGATCGGGACCATCTATCTGGAACACGGCTATGCCAAAGCCCAAAAGTTCATCGGGAAATTCCTTTTGGTCCAGCTGGAAGGGATTTTGAAGAAGGGTTCCCATATCGATTCTAAATCTCGTTTACAGGAGTTGGCTCAGGACAAGATGATGACCACCCCCAATTATCAACTTCTGCACGATGAAGGTCCTGACCATGACAAGGTCTTCACCATGGGCGCCTATATCGGTGAAAGGATGGTAGGAAAGGGGATTGGTGGCAACAAGCAGGCCGCGGAACAGAAGGCCGCCGAGGACGCTCTTGAACGATTGAAGTGGTAGCCTGAAAGCCATTTAATCTTTTTTCATTCCTGCCCCCTACGTGTCATTCCCGCGCAGGCGGGAATCTAGGGGGTAAACTCCGGCAGGAATCTAATTTTTTTGTTTCCCTTTTTCCGCTCAAGCCGCGAGGCTGGGGGCTTTTTGACCGACCAAAAAGCCCCTCTGAAAAAGTCGCTGGGGGAATATGAACGGAAATTCAACGTTTCGCCCCCCTTCGACATCGGGCCCGTCATATTCCCCCAGCCCCCCCTTTTGCCCTTCATCGGGTGTTGTACATCCAAGGGCGGGAGGGGGGTGAACGCGCTCGAACCTTTTAGGAGTTGTCACCGACCATTTTTTAACCAATCCTAATTTTGATCATTTAAAGAAAGGCGGCGGTCGAGGATCGACCGCCGCCAGATGGGGTGAGCGAGGAGCCGGATTTGCATCCAGCCTCACATCACGAGAGATTCTCTACCTTGTGCCCTCGCTCCTTGAGTGCGTTGGAGATCCCCTCGATGAGGGTGTCCACGAACTCGTCCGGGAGCTGGGGCGGATACGTGATCCGCAGGGTTGAGTTTTGTCCAACCGTGATCTCCGCCCCCTTGTGGGCGCATTCGATTCGTTCGGCGTAGACTTGTACAGCCTCGGGATTCGAAAAAGTGATCAACAAACCTTTCATTGCAACCGGCCTTTCTGGGTGAGAGATTGTGAATCACAAAAAACGGGAGACTGTGAAATTATACTCACAATTTCCCTTTTGTCAATCTCTTAGGCCCTTATAGCGGGATGATCCTCACCTGTCTGTCCTCGCCTTCGCCGAAGCTTTCGGTGGTCACCTTTCCCTTGTACGATTTGTGCTCCGCAAGAAAAGTATGCACCTTACGCCGGAAGTAGGGGTTCATGGGGGGCAGACGGACCTCTTTGTGGTTGGCCAGCGCCAGTTCCGCCTTGCGTTCGGCCAAACGGACCACACTTTCCTCTTGGCGGCGTTTGTAATGATCCACATCCAAGATGATTTGGGTTTTGCTTTCGACCCCCTGTTTCCAAACCAGGCACTTGAGCAAATGCTGAAGGGCACCGATCGTTTCGCCATGCCAGCCAATGAGCAGGCTGGAATTCTCGGTCTCGATCTCGGTGTAATAGGCGTTCTCGCCCTCTTTGGTGATCTTGATGCCTGTGAAAGGGATCCCCATGACCTCCAACAGCTTCTCAAGCGTTTCTTTGATGAGCAGTTCCATACGTCGATTTAGGTTAAGTCTAGTCTATCCAAAAACGGTTGGCCGATCAAATCATTATTTGGAGCGGTTCACGACCACTTGTTGTCCGATGGCAAATAAGGTGGAAACGCCCCAGTACAGACCGACCGCCGCAGGGACGCTGGCCGAAAACACGCCGATCATCACCGGGAGCACGAATTGCATCATTTTGTTCATCATGGCCGCCTGGCTTTGGGGTGCGGGACTCGCCTTGGCGAAACTGAGGCGGATTTGGGCGAACTGAAAGAGTCCGATGGCGATCGGAACGATGATCGTCGGGATCTTTGTGAGATCCATCCATAGGAACATCGTACCCACGGATTTAGGATCGAAAGCCTTGAGGTATCCGTACAGAAGCTGAGGATCGACACTGAGCCCCCCTTTCACCACGTAGAAAAGGGCGATCAAGATGGGGAATTGGATGAGCATGGGGAGGCAGCTGCCCATGGGATTCACTTTGTGATCCTTCCAAATCTTCATGGTCTCCGAAGCCAGCAGTTGCGGATTGTCCTTGTATTTGATCTTCAGGGCATCCAACTGAGGCTGGACGATCTGGAGCGCACGTTGGGACTTGAGGGCCTTTTGGTTGGGGATCAAAAGGATCAGCTTGATCAGAATCGTGAGCAAAAGGATCGCCACGCCCAGATTATGGCCCGGCACCGTCGCGATCAGGAAGAACAGGGTGTTCAAGATGGGGCGGAACAGCGCGGCATTCCATAGATTTTGGAGAAACGTGGGAGGAGTGACCTCGAATTCGCTGACATAGGTCTTTTCCTTTCCAGCCAGGAGGGTTTTATAAGAGACCCGATACTTTCCGAGTTCCCCGAAAAGATCTTTGTTCCAATCCTTGAACGAGAGCAGGGATTTTGCCTTGGGCTGGATCGTGACATCCTTTAAATCATTGCAGAGCGTGGGGTCTGACAAAGTCGCCTCTTTCTTGACCCATTCGCCGTTGACGTAGTTTTCGACCAAAAGCGGGTTCTTGGGGCAAGCGCTTGGGATCACCAAGGCCTCCGCGCTACGGTTCTCGATGGTGATGATTACCTCTTTGCCGATCGAGATGCTGGACTTGGAAGACAGCAAAACTTCATCCAGAGGATTGACTGGGGTCGCGGGCTTGGCAAATATCTGCAAAATAATCAGGAATACCAATAGGAAAAACAGCAATCGTGCGATTTTACTTTGCATGGGACCTCAGGGTGTTAAAAAATGCGAGCACCGCTTGGTTGAATTCCTTGAATCCTGGTTTGCCTTGAACCACGGAAGCCCTTGCCGACACCAAAACGCGGTATCCGTCAGGCAGCAGGGCAAGATTGAGCCTGAGCGCTTCGTTCACTTGGCGACGCAGTCGGTTACGATAAACAGCCCTTTTGTCGATCTTCTTGCTGACATTCACGGCAAAGCGACTGGGGGTTTCCCCCGCCACGTCGTTCGCGAACGAACCGTGGCTCGTTTTCGCATATCGGAATAGAAGGAAATCGCTTTTGAAAACGTTTCCCGCCTTGGCCAATCTTTCAATCATTCCCGATTCGCCAATGCGATTCCGACGGTTGAGCATAACCTTAGACGGTCAGTTTATGACGGCCCTTGCTGCGCCTGCGGCTGATGACGGATCGGCCCGTGGGGGAGTCCATGCGCTTCAAAAAGCCATGTCTCTTGTTGCGAACCAATTTGTTCCCTTTGCTCTGCATGTGAGTACGTTTAAAAAGCCAAGTCAGCTTAAAACGGCTCGACTCAAAAGTCAATCGCATTGAAGTTTTATTGTGAGATTGACAAAATGAACATTTTGTAATAAATTTTATTACTGTCAATTTATTCCCGATTTTGGGTGTGGATTGGTCCTGTTCCTTCAAACCACTTGCAAATAACTGGTTGCTGCTTTCCGCGGGTATCCATGCGATGCCAATGGGGAGCAGCAACCACAGGCGAATCCATGGCTCCGCATTGGGCGGCGCAAGGGGTAAGCCACAACGATGGAGTAAGCGATGTCGAAATCGAAGAAGAACGTGTCAGGACTTGTGTCCTCGCTGGGCATGCTGATGAGCATCTTCACGAAGCTGTTCGAGAAGATGCGCAACGCTGGCCTCGGCGACGAGGACCTGCACCGCCTGGCCACCCCTGAGGGCGACATCTTGCTCGACAAGTTCGTCGAGCTGATGGCTAAAGCGAAGTCGCCCAAGGCGTCGGAGGGTGTGACCTTCACGCCGTACATCCTCACGATCGACCCGGGCCTCTCGCCCGAGGCCATTGTCGCCCAGGGCAAGTTCGACTGGGCCCACGACGAGTTCCGCTCCGATCGGCCCCCCTTCAAGGTCCGCTCGGGCGGCGAGCGCGAGCTCGTCCTCGTCTGCTTCAACCGCGACGTCGCCGACAGCGACGTGGACTCCGAGAGCGAGCTCCTGCGCGAGCTCGACCGCCTCGGGCTCCAGCCCGAGGGCCTGCCGGAGCTCTGCGCTTTCGGCGCGAAGCACCCCGACCTGCAGCGCGAGTTCCCCATCGCGGCTCGCCGCGCGGCCTGGCGGAGCGCGAGCGGCAACATAGTCTGCCCGATCGTGAACTGGCACGACAGCGACCGCACTTTGGCCGTCAACCTCGTTCGGAACTGTTGGCATCGCAACTGTCGTTTCCTCGCCTCTCGCAAGTAGGCGTGGCGGTTCTTGGTCTTTTGGCCCCTTGGAACTTTGGCTCCTTCGTGAGCCTCGGTTCCTGGTCCATTAGTCCATCCGTTTGAAAAGCCCTGCATCCACCGTGGTGCAGGGCTTCTTTTTATGTAATTTATGTTATTGGATTTTTATTTTTTTAATTGATGTGGTATAAAAATAATCCATTTTTTGTTTTACGATGAAATTTATGAATTAAATCCTTTTTTTGTATGACCCTAGAACACAAAGGCGCCCAAAAACGTATATATATTTCTGATGCGGCCTATTTCATTACGGTGAAGACGCTCCATAACGAGCCGTTTTTTGAGGAACGGATTTTTTGCGACGTTTTTGTCGAGGAATTACGAGTGTGCAAACAACTCAAGGGGTATGAGCTGTACGGTTGGGTGTTGGTTTATGACCATTTCCATTTTTTGATCAAGCCGAATGGCACATTTAATTATTCCCAAATCATGAAATCGTTGAAGGAGAATGTTTCGTGTTCGATCAATCGGATCATTGACCCTGAAGGCGCGACGCCGGCGTCGCGCCTTCAGGAAATATATGCAAATAAATACGACATTTTCGGGTTACAATCCAAATTTCAACAAATACACCCGACATTCGACACATTCGCCCGGTTCCATTGGCAAAAATCCTTTCATGACCATTATTGCCGGAATGAAATGGATCTACGAAATCATTTGGAATACATGATCGACAATTTGTACCATCACCCTTTGCCAAGGGATTGGCCGTATGTTTTCACCAACCCCAAATACGCCACACTTTTGGATTCCTGGTCGTGAGCTCGTACTGAAATCCCACCTCAGTTAAAGTAACTGTCCACAAAGTCCTTCGCCTTTTTGAGGTTTTTGACCACCTTTTCGTCATCGCCTTCCATCAAATCGGCAGGGCGGATCCGCATGCTGATCACGCCTTGGTAACCGTTGGATTTGAGTTTTTTCAGGAAGCTTTCCAAGGGTAACACGCCCTCGTTCGGCATCGAATATTCCTTATGGTGACGCACGTTTGAAAGATGCACATGGACCACCAGCTTTTTCAGATGCTCGTAGAAACGGATCAAATCCGCCTTTTTGGCCGAGGTGGCCGAGGTGTCCAATGCCACCATTCCGAAGTTTTTGAGATCCGAAATGTTGTTCATGGCACGGCCAGGGAGGAATCCCAGGAACGTCTCTCCACCCGTATTCTCAAGAGCCAGCTGGATATTCTTCTTTTTCCTAAGCGCGGGAGCCTCTTTTTTCAGCCATCGGGTGAAGCTGAAATCCATAAGCTTGGGTGGCGTGATCACGACCACCGAGCAGCCGAGATAAGCGGCCATGCTGATCACATGCTGGACGCTTTTTTCCGATCCGTTCATCGGGGCATGTAGAGCCACCACAGGCAATTCGTATTTTTCAGATAGCCTTTTGATGTATTCGGCGTTTTGGGTATCGAAATTGTTTTTGTCCACGCCGATCTCGATGCCGTCGTATCCGGCAGCCTTGGCAAAGCCAAAAATGCGGTTCAGACCGTATCGATGAAGCGAAGAAGTGTGCAATGCGATCATTTTTTTGTTTTTTTATCTCTTATCTATTATACCAAATTTCCAGAGTTACATCAAGGTTGGCTGGAGGGTTTTCTGAATCCGGCCTTTTCCGCCTCCTCCGCGGATTTGAAATAGACACGATTCTGAGAGGCAATTTCGTTGGCCCGAGGGTCGAGTACTGAATAATAGAGCTTGCCCCGTTTGCTGGCCACGAATTGGGCATCCGCGGGGATTTCGGATGCCACAGGCGCGCTTGATATGGTCGCATTGACCGGGATCTCGAATGATGAGCCGGCCGCGAAGGTACGAATGTCCTGCGGGGCGACCACCACTCGGATCTCACGACCTTCAACTTGGCCTTTGAGTTTACCGTTTGCGACCCCATCCAGTTTCAGGGTAGCGACACCGGGATTGATGTCGGCCACGGTTTGGATTTCGGGAAAGCGGCTTTGGGCCCCGCGGTAATAACCCAGCGAATAGCCTGAAAGAAGGCCGATCGCGAGGATAAGGAGGCTGGCGAGGAGGGTATTGAGGAGGTCTTTGTTCATGGTTCCTATTGTATCGGTTGCGGATCATAAATCCATCAAAATTTTAAAATAGTCTAAAATGTCGCTCGCCGCGACGGGCGATACTCTTTTGCGCGCCCAAAAGAGTATCCAGAAAATGCGCAATGGGGCAGGCCTGAGATGGGCCGTCACCCCAAAGGGGGCGCCAGGCCATCCCCCCTCACTCCGTACGGGTTCCCAAAGGGTCGCCCTAGCTGCGTTCGGTCGGCCCGCTCGCCATTTTCTCGGGGCTGCGTGGACTCAAATTCAACGTATGGCCCTTCATTGACCAACGTGCATGCCACTTCGCCCCGGACCCGTTAAGACCTTAGATACGGCGTTGTACATCCAAGGGCGATTTCCTGGGTGCCACGAGTCCGGCCTTCTCAAGGTGTTTTTGGCTGATAATCACCAAAACTTGTGGATAGCTAGGGTTGTCTCTAATATGGTCGGGCATCATTAACCGATTTATGAACACCTATCTATTCGTTCTTGGCAACCATCGGGCGCTTTCCATCGCTGAACTTTTTATGCGATATCCAGAAGGGGAATTCCAGGTTTTGGGGCAGGATTGGGCGTTGATGGATTTGCCCGGGAAACTTGGTCAAAAGGATCTGGACGCCTTGGGCGGATCAATCAAGATCGGCAAGGTCATTCCAGCCGAGGAAGGGGAGAGGTCGAACGAGGTTTTGGCCAATGCGCTCGCCAAACGGTACACGGGCACCAAGCTCGAATACGGAGTGAGCGTTTACGGAATGCCCGAGCAACAGCTCAAAACCATTTTGATCGGACTCAAGAAGGTTCTGAGGGCCGCGGATCTGAAGAGCCGGTTCATCAACAACAATTTCCAGAACATCACGGCGGCGCAGTACAAATCGATCGCCGGAAAGGGGATCGAGCTTCTGGTCGCCAAGCAAGGCGGTCAGCAATGGGTCGCCGAGACCGTGGCCATGCAGGATATCGACGCCTACAGCAAACGCGACTACGGCAAACCGTTCCGCGACATGAAAATGGGAATGCTTCCACCAAAATTGGCGCAGATCCTTATTAATCTGACAGGAGTGCAAGGAACGATTTGGGATCCTTTTTGCGGGAGCGGAGTCGTGGTGATGGAAGGACTTCTCATGGGGCATCCGATGGTCGGTTCCGATATCCATGCCGAGCGTGTCGAGGGGGCCAAGAAGAATGTTGAATGGATCCGTGCGACATTTGGTTTAAAAGAAGAAGCGAAGCTGATGGTTCATGATGCAACTCAGCCCGCCTCTCACGCCTATGACGGAATCGCTTCCGAATCCGACTTGGGCATGCCCCATAGCCAGCAGATTCGGCCTGATATGCTTCAGAAAATCATTTCCGATCTTGATCAGTTGTATATTCGTTTTTTCACCAGCCTCAAGACGGTTGGTCGCAAGGTCCCCGTGGTCATCGCGCTGCCGTTTTTCAGATCATCCAGCGGCCCGAGTTTGGACATGGGCAAGACCATCCAATCGATCGAACGGCTCGGGTTCAAGCGAACTCCCATGCTTCCCGAAATCTTGAAAGGCGAGGACCGATTTTGCTTGAAATATTCGCGACCCGATCAGGCGGTGGGTCGCGCCATCTATCGGTTCATGTTGATTTAAACTTGAGAGGCCATGCCCATTGACTCAAATTATTGGGTGTGTTTTGATATTCATCCGTTTTTAATTTTGCATTTTTATGCGCGACTCTTTGAAGCTTGATTCCAATTCGCTCGATACCAAGCGTCGTCCCAAGCTTAGCCAGTCAGAATCCGTGGTTCCCAATGTACGAAAAAGGGTATCCGATGCTTTTGAACTTGTTTCTTCTGAGTCTCGCCTTGCCCCGATTGACCCAGAGCTTGTATTGGTGGCCATTGATACCCTGGGATCCCTCATAATGAAAAAACACTGGACCCCTGAAGAGATTGAGGCTGCCCAAGGGGGCATGAAAGCGTTGGGATCTTACGATGTCGCGTTCGGGGCTTTCGGTACAGAGGGTCTTAGGCTTTATTTTCAGCTGCTTTCCGGGACGGACGCGGATCACCCCTTTTACTTCGCCTTTCCCATCATGGATGAGGATCTCAAATCCTATTGGGATTACGATTATTACCATAATGACCCTTTGTACCAGGATGATATTGTTTTGGAGTATATCGATGAAGAGGTTGAGACAATCGCAGTAAATCTCCTTCTTTCGAGGCTAAAAGCCAATCCGCTTTTCTACAAAAAAGTCGTCGATGACGAAAAGGCAAAAGATGCCGCTGGGAAGGGGCACATTACTGCCTTCACCCAAGTTGTACTCGATACCCACCGTAAATGCGAGTCGGCCCAGGGCGACCACCCCAGCCCTGATACGATCCAAGCCAACCTCCCCCTCAAGAAAGCGTCGGTTGCCCTCAATTATTTTTTCTATTCGAAGGTGAGGGTCAAGAAAGTGAGCCAGTATTTGGATCTCCACTATTCGGGTAAGGCCCTTGCCGCCGCCAAGCTAAAGAAGGAGATCCGAAAGCTGGATTGTCGCACCTTGGAAAAGGTGGATGGCCTTTAGTTTGATTGTCGTCCCCTGAGCTGTTCCCACTCAACCTTGTTTGGCGTATTCTTGATTTATGAAGATCGCAGTTCTCACCTCTGGCGGTGTCGACAGTTCCGTGGCCTTAAGATTGCTCAAGGACCAAGGGCACACTGTGACCGCGTTTTATCTGAAAATTTGGCTTGAGGATGAATTCAAGCATTTGGGCGAATGCCCGTGGGAAGAAGATTTGGCTTTTGTTCGGCAGATCTGCGATGAGGCAAAGATTCCGCTCGAGGTCCTTTCCATGCAAAAGGAATACTGGGATCGGGTGGTTTCGTACACCATAGCCGAATGCAAGGCGGGACGGACTCCAAACCCCGATATTCTCTGCAATCAGCAGATCAAATTCGGTCAGTTCTACACCAAGATCGACGATTCGTTTCAGAAGGTGGCCACTGGCCATTATGCCCAAGTCGAGGAGCGGGACGGATTGTTCCATCTGATCCGTTCGCCCGATCCGATTAAGGATCAGACCTATTTTTTGTCGCATTTGAGCCAGGCGCAACTGAGCCGAGCGCTATTCCCGATTGGCCAATACCATAAATCGGAGGTCCGCGACTTGGCGCAGAAGTTCAATCTTCCCAACAAATCCCGGAAGGACAGCCAGGGTATCTGCTTTTTGGGCAAGATCCCGTATCGCGAATTCATTCGCGAGCATTTGGGCCTGAAGCCCGGGGATTTTATCGACCAGGCCACAGGCAAAAAAGTCGGGGAACATGAAGGTTACTGGTTTTATACCATTGGCCAACGGTTTGGCCTTAGGCTTAGCGGCGGACCTTGGTTTGTTGTGGGAAAAGACATCCCCAAAAATATCATTTATCTTGCTAATGGTGCTCAGCCCAAGGAGGTTTTAGGGAGCCAGTTTGCGGTTGAGAATATGAATTGGATTCTCGGGTTTCCACCAAAAAAGAAGAAATTGGATGTCCGAATCCGTCATGGGGCCGCTTTGCATGCATGCACGATAGAGTCCGACGGACCAAAAATCCGTGTCCGATTGGGCGAACCGATCCACGGGATCGCCCCAGGTCAATTTGCTGTTTTTTATCTGGGCGAGGAATGCCTGGGAGGCGGGGTTATTGTCTAGACATTCCAAAAATAGGCATTTTGGGCTACAATGTCTCTCTTTAACCAATAACCTTTTTTTCTATGGGCAGCCTTGATCAAGAGAAAGAAGTTGAACCGCTTTCCGACCTACCAACGGGTGACAAGAAGCTCGTTTTTTCAGAGAAGGCTATTTTTTTGAGAGAAGACCCCGATGCCAATGCCAATGCACGAACTTACTCAATGCTGTTATGTCTTGGCAGGGAAGCAGCCGACGAAAGCCTTGTGGCATGGGTAATCAATTCAAGGGCCCAGCTTCGACAGGTGTTGGCACTAGTCAAGGGAAAGCTTGCAGAAGGCCAGACGGAAGATCTGTTGAGCCAACTTCAAGAAAGCCAGAACGAAAACGATCCCCTTTCGCCAAAGCACATTGATAGTCTCCCCGAAGATTCCTCCCGCCCCTTAAAGACCCATAACGGAAGCCAAGCCCAGTTCCTTTTTCAAAATGCCAAACACGCGCGTCAAGAAAACTTGCGCCCGCCTGTGACCACCAATGTCGATCGTTTTTCCTATACGGGCAATCCTGTTTTCGATGGGTATGATTATTACGATGAGTGATTAAATTTTGATCATTCCGCTTATTTCCGACTATGCCGTTGCGCCTCGTCCATTTGTCCGAGCCGATCCACGGGATCGCCCCGGGGCAGTTTGCGGTATTTTATGAGGGAAGCGAATGCTTGGGTGGCGGAGTGATTGTGGACAATCTGTCAAAATGATTTGACTTGTTTCAAAGAGTAGTATAAAAACTATCCGTTGCTCTTTAGAAGTATCAAGACTAGATCACCTGATTTCCACTGTCTTTCCCCACGAAACGGAGAAAACCAATGTCGAAAGCGATGCGTGCGTCCTGTTTCAACCTGACTGCGAACGCCCTTGCCTACAGGATCGAGAATATCTCGAACTGGCTGGATGGCGTTGGCGCGATCGAGTTTGTTCAGGGCCATAGTTTTGCCCGGATCATCCCGAGCCTCGAGCTCCTGCTCCCCCATACCTACCAGGGTGTCGTCGTCAATCGGCTCAGCTACACCCGCAAGGGATTGCTGATTTCGGCCAACGGCGAGATCGCCCCCGACTACATCGAGGCCCTCAGCTGCCTGAACCCCGGTCTCGCTCCCTTCAAGGACGGCCACTACGCCAAGCTCCTCGCCCCCGACTCGGACGGCGAGGTAACGGCCTACTTCTCGGCCCTCTTGAAGACCTCGAAGCCCATCGTTCACAAGATCACGAGCGATGGCACCTTCAAGATCCGTGAGCTGGATTTTCTCTGTTTGCCCGATCGGTTCGTCATCACGGCCACTGCGGCCTACGGAGACGGTCGTCCCAACCAGGCCATGAACCTGGACAACACGGACGACCTCGCCCAGTTCGAGTTCGCGCCGCGATGGTCCAAGCTCCCGTGGTCCGAGGGCCACGACATCCGTTCGCTCGAGGGATTCACCAACGGGGTGGGCGGTGTCGCATTCCTTTTCATCGACCAGAAGACCAGCCGACTCATGAAGGTCATCGATGGCAAAGCCCACAAGGTCATCAGCGAGGAGGCCAAGGACAACGAGGTCCAAATCCTCTTCCGGACCGCGACTGGAGCCGAGGTCGACAAGAACCACCTGGCCAGCGCCGGGACCCACGAGAGGCTCATCGAGCTCTCGATGGCCAACAACGGGAAGATGGATATCACCGTCAGCAATTCCTGGATGGCGCAGAACCATTCCGGCCTCCAGAAGATGCTGGACGAGGTCAGCGAGATGGATCGGCCCGAGGGGATCATGTCCCCCCACGGTTTCTTCATCTCGAAGAACACGAACGGCGGCAAGGTTCTGATCCACCGCCCCCGTCCGCACAACCTCTAGTCTTGGCATCCTGACAAAAGGCCCCCGGTTTCCATACTGGGGTGCCCTCGTAGATTTAGAGCAGTTTAAAGACCTTCCAGCCACCGCGTTGGGGGGTCTTTTTTTGAACGAACCATCAGATCTTGATATCTCCCGATTGGATTTTTGCCATGATTCTCGCGAAATCCTTTTCATCGAATTCGCCTTCGTCTTCGACCAACTCAAGTTTGGGCGTGGCCTTGGCACAGGAGGCATTTTTGAACAGTTCACGGATGTCCTCGACTACATCATCAACCTTCTCTGATATTTTAGATTTTTCAGTGGCTCTTGCTTCCCTGATTTTTTCGAGACGGATGAGTTTGCCCATGAGATTAATCTTAATAATAGTTTTATTTTAATAATTTATACATTTTTGTCAATCTTCGATCCCGAATCCCCATGCTAATTTAAATTCAATGATATTCTAAAATAAACCCATGAAGAAAATTTTGTTATCCATCCTTTTGACCATCGCATTCCCGATGCTGGCTTTTGCTTATTCCGACGTTTCCGATTCCACTTCATACAAAATCGCGATCGACTCCATATCGACGAAGGGTATTGTGTCGGGCTATGCCGATGGAACCTTTAGGCCCAATGCCAAGATCAACCGCGCGGAATTCACCAAGATCGTGGTGGGGGCGGCCTTGAGTTATAACTCTGCCCAAGATCCTTCGGGTTACGACATCTACTCGAATCAGGGCCTCACGTTTTCCGATATGGAGCCCAAAGCCTGGTACATTCCTTATTTGAGGAAAGCGGTCGAGAACGACATCATTTCCGGTTATTTGGATGGCACTTTCAAGCCCGCGCAGACGATCAATTTGGTGGAGGCAACCAAGATTTTGGTGAATTCGTTCAAGATCGACACCATCCAGCCTACGGGGAACGAATGGTATAGCAAATATTTGGAAACTTTGCTTGGCCAGAAAGTCATCCCCGACTCATTCCATTCGTTGACCCAGACCGTGACCCGAGGCGAAATGGCCGAGATGGTGTGGAGGATCATGGAGAATAAAACCGACCAACCCGCCGCGACCTTGGCGAAACTGCAGAATCCCTGCAATCCGTTGGGCGAAAATGTTCCGTCGAATATTGATATGGCCAAGGTGCGCGCCACGTGGCTTAAATGGTATAACGATGCCCGGGCCGCCGCCGGTCTTTACGCTTATACCTATAACGATCAGCTGAACCGATCCGCCATAACGTGGTCCGAGACTAAAAAAGCCCAAGGCTCGATGGATCATAAGCGTTCGCCTGGCGATGCGTATTATGACTACAACAAGATCACGGCGTGGTTCGCCGACCTTGGGCTGGTGTTCAAGAATGTATACCGGGTGACCCATACCGAGAACATCGGGTGGGGCGTTTACCACTGCTCAAAGGCAGACTGCACGGATGATTTGATCAATGCCATCCGCACCACATTCGATTTTTACATGGCCGAGAAAGGGACAGCCAGCCATGCGCATTACGACAGCGTGATGAATGCCTATTTCAAAGAGATCGGGTTGGGAATCGCGATCGATCAGGCGAGTGGGAAGTATTATCTGACCACTCATTACGGCACGGAGATCATTTCGAATCCGTTGCCGATTTGCAGCCAACCATAACTTTCACCATGAAGATCGGAATCGACATCGACGAAGTGCTGGCCGACTATCTTTCGGCCTTGATTCGTTTTCACAACGAGTCTTACGGGACCCAGTTGACCCCAGGCCAATTCGTAACGTATCGGTTTTGGGAAACATGGGGTGGGACGAAGGAGGAGGCGATCCAGAAGGTGTACGATTTTTCAGGGACCTCCCATTATAAAAACATTGTGCCTATCCTCGGTGCGAAAGATGCGATCCAGACCTTGAAGGACAACCACGTCCTTCACGTGATTACCGGAAGGCCGAACGACCTCGCCGAGGGCACGCGGGAATGGGTCGAACGTCATTTCCCAGGCGCTTTTTCGGGTCTTCATTTCGCTAATCATTTTTCGAAGTCCGGCGCACCTAGGACGAAATCCGAGATCTGCGATTCGCTGGGGATCGATTTATTGATCGACGATATTCTGGATTATGCGTTGGAGTGCGTGGCTCCCAACCGAACCGTGCTTTTGCTCGATAATCCATGGAACCAGCGTAGCTTTCTTCCCAAGGGTATCCGACGAGTGGATTCGTGGGGCGAGATCATGGAGATCATCGGTTAATTTCAGCGTTTTCTAAAACGGTCCGTACCATTGGTAGGTCTTTTCGAAGTAGATGTAATACTCTGGTGTGGGGCTGGCGTTGTCGACAAAAGCCCGATAGCCTGCGGGTAGGGCATTGGTTATTTCCTTGAATCCCTCAGGCAGGTAATCAAAATTCAGACCGATCAATTCTTGTGGCGAACGGAACCCGACCTGGGCCGATTCGACTGTTATTTTTCGCTCCCCAGCCTGGGCACGCTTGAGAGCGGATAGGGCGTAGGCAACCGGATCGACCCCCACATTCGATACTCCTGCGGTGGCCATATCGGTTGTCCTAGTCGACGCCTTAGGAGCAAGAGGCGGAGTCGTGGATTCGGCCCCACCTTGGGCTGGCAAAGCTTGGAGCATCATGGGGGCAGAAACTGCTGAGGGGGCAGGTACCACGGGCTCCTTTTGAGCCAAATTGTCTTGGGCCTGAGTTTTTACTGGGGCCTGTTTTGGCTTTGGGGTCGAGGGAATTTCAGGAACAGACTCCTCGGCTTTGGGAGCCATGAGGTTTCTGGCGATCATCGGTGTCGCCTCGGGTTTCGGACCGACTCCGATTTCCCCGTTCCAAACCATGAGTCCGATCATCAAGGCGGCAAAGGCCACCGTACCACCCATCAAAGGGGCTAGGAATCGTGAAAGCCAGCCTTTTTGCGTCAGTTTTCCACTTTCCATCAACTCGTCCGCGCGGACCATGAGTTGGATTTTAAGATTGGTCACAAAACTCTCGTCCAAATTCAGGTTCGGTTTGGATTCCGCCAGCTTTTCGAGTAGGGGAATCAGGTCCCTTTCCGACTTTCTCAACTGAGGATCCAAGGCGTACAGATCCCCGAGGATGGATTGAATGGTTTCATTCATAATTTTAAGTTATAGGTTTTAGGTTATAGGTTTTAGTCAAATCACTAAACCCTATCTCCTAGCACCTCGTTTATCGGATGAGAAGCAGGGCGATGGCGAGGAGCGCGAAGTCCGTGCGGAGGGTGTCGATCGTTCGTTTGAACATCATTTTCGCTGCGGCTTCGGACTTTCCCGTGATCTCGGCTATTTCCTTGAAGCTGTGGTCGCCCCAGACCCGCAGAAGAACGATTTCACGCTGGTCGGGTTTTAGCTTTTTCATATATTTTTGGATCGATTGGATCTTCAGCTCCGTCTCGACATCGCGGGCCACATCTTGATTCCCCTTAAGGTCCCACACGTCTTCCAGGTCGACCGTTTCCTTGTGGGCGCGGTAATGGTCGATGACCGTGTTTCGGGCGATGCGGAACAGCCACGCCTTGAAGGGCGCCTTTTTCGGGTCAAACGATTTGATATTTTCCATCGCTTTCATGAAAACGACACTCGTCAGGTCCTCCGCCGTTTCGCGGTGGTGGGTTTTGAAGTAGATGAATTGGTACACCTTTCTGACGTATTCGTCATACAGGCGGCCGAATTCGCGCAGGTTTCCCTGCTGGCATTGGGCGATGATCTCGAATTCCATGGGTGAGTTGGGGGTGATAGGGTGAATGTCGCCCTGCCGCTGGGTCCTTGCGGGCTGGCGACTCATCACCCGAAATGCAATACGGAAGATTGGGGCAAAAGTAACATCCTGTTGCATTCGATAGGCCAATCTCCGACAATAAGGGTAAAGAAAGCCCACCTAAAATATACTCCTTCGTTTAAATTATTAGATTATGCTCCGTAGCTAAAATAATGACTTAATAGCATGGCGGGGTCAAATTTGAGCTACGGAGTATTTGCAGGAGATATAATTATTTTTGCGAAGGAGCAAACAACGTAACCCAAAAACCATGGAACTCACCATTCTTATCGCCAAAGTTTATGCGATTCTTTTGGCTTCGGTCGGGTTAGGCTTGATCTTTAGCCCCGCCTATTACCGAAAAGCGCTCGACCAGATGCTCAAAGAGGGGAGCGCGGTCTACCTTGGCGGTTCTGCGGCGCTGGTCGTCGGGGTCCTGATTTTGACTTACCATTGGGTCTGGACTGGCTGGCCTGTTTTGGTCACTTTGCTTGGCGTGATCGGACTCCTGAAGGGATTGGGGCTTTTGGTTTTCCCCGGCGTCACGGTTCGGGCTACAAAGGCGGTTACCAAACATCCCGCGTTCATCCCGCTTTGGGGCGCGTTCGCCTTTGTGCTTGGAATTATATTCGCGTATGTCGGATGGGTAGTTCAATTTGCCTAGGCCAGCAGATGCTCCGCCAGGATTTTGAGTCCGATCGCAATAAGAATTATTCCGCCAATTCTTTCCAAGTGGCCTTGAGCATGGTTGCCGATTTTTTGGCCGAGGAAAACCCCGAGGAACGAAAGCGTGAAGGTGACAAGCCCGATAAAGACCGATGGCCAGATGATCTGAACTTTCAAGAACGCAAAACTCAGGCCAACGGCCAATGCGTCGATGCTGGTGGCGATGCCGAGCATCAAAAGCTCCAAGTTCCCAAGTTTTTCTCCTTTGACGTCCTTTTTGTTTTTCGAATAGGATTCCCTGATCATCCGGATTCCCACGAAAGCGAGCAGGCCGAAAGCGATCCAGTGGTCGAAGGCCGAGATCCATTGGATCAAGGTTACGCCCGCCATCCAACCGAGGATCGGCATTGCAGCCTGAAATATTCCGAAACAGAGCCCTATGCGCAGGCTACCCCTGAATTTTTTTTCATGGATCGAAAATCCTTCCGTCACCGACACGGCGAAGGCGTCCATGGAAAGGCCGAGGGCGATGAGGAGCAAGGAGAGAAAGTCCATGCCCCCATCTTACCATCTCAGACTTTTGCCTTGAATCTTTTTAATCTGAGCGCATTCAATACCACCGAAACCGAGGAAAAAGCCATGGCCCCTGCCGAGAATGCGGGGTTCAATAGACCCATAGCCGCAATGGGCAAACCGATGGAGTTGTAGATGAAAGCCCAGAACAGGTTCTGCTTGATGTTTCGGAGCGTAGCGCGCGAAAGCTCGATGGCCTCCACAGCTTTCATCAGGTCGCCTTTAACGAGGACGATATCCCCGGTTTCGACTGCGACGTCCGTCCCGGTGCCGATAGCAATACCGACATCCGCCTTGGCCAGGGCAGGGGAGTCGTTGATTCCGTCGCCGACCATCGCCACAAAATAACCCTTCTTTTGCAGTTTCTCGATAATCTCCGATTTCATCTGAGGCGTGACTCCGCTGTGGACCTCGTCGATGCCGACTTCGCGGGCGATTTCGTTAGCCACCTTTTCGTTGTCGCCCGTGAGCATCACGGTCTTGATGTTTCGTTTTTTGAGCAGACGTATTGCCTCCTTCGAAGTTTCTCTGATTCCGTCCATGACCCCGAACAGGGCAAGCACGGTTTTCCCGTCTGAAAGGCAAAGCACGGTGTTTCCCTTTTCGTTCAAGGCTTCGATTTTGGCCTCTGTTTTCTTGTCCAACACTTTCCATTCCCGCATGAATCGGGCGCTACCAAAATAATATGTTTTTCCTTCGATCCTCCCCTCAACTCCGAGTCCTGGAACCGCCTTGAAGCGGGTTAGGTCCGGCAGCTCGCCTTTTACGTGTCGCGACGCGTATGCGATCACGCTTTTCGCCAGCGGATGCTCCGAATGAGTCTCAAGCGCGAGCGCCAGTCTCAAGGCCTCCGATTTTTCGCCAGAAATCACCTGGAATTCCTGCACCTCGGGATGGCCCTTGGTGATGGTTCCCGTTTTGTCGAAGGCGATGGCTGTGATCTTGTGGGCCTTTTCAAGGCTATCCGTTCGTTTGATCAGGATCCCGAGCGATGCGCCCTTGCCCGAACCCACGACTATGGAAATCGGGGTTGCGAGGCCGAGCGCGCAGGGACAGGCGATGATGAGCACTGCCACGGAATAGATGACCGATTTCGACATTGGCACCCCAAGCCCGAATGACCAGACTAGGAACGTGCCGATGGCTATTGCAATCACACCCCAGGCGAAGTAACCGGCCACCACATCGACCAATTTTTGGATGGGTGCCTTGGACATTTGCGCCTCATTTACCATTTTCACAATCTGCGCCAAAAGCGTCTCGTTGCCCACCTTTTTCGCCTCCATCTCAAAAGCTGTGTTGCCGTTGATCGTGGATCCAATGACACGGTCAGCCGTGTTTTTATCCACGGGGATGCTTTCGCCGGTCACCATGGATTCGTCGATGGCCGCCTCGCCTTTCACAATCATTCCATCCACCGGAATCTTTTCGCCGGGCTTCACACGCAAGTGGTTACCCACTTTCACCTGGCCTATCGGAATATCCTCGACTTCCCCATTTTTTCCGATTCGATGGGCAGTTTTGGCCGAAAGTTCCAGCAGTTTCCGGATTGCTGCGCTTGCGGTGCCTTTTGCCCTCGCTTCCAAATAGCGACCCAACAAAATGAACGTGGTGATAATCGCCACATCCATGAAATACTCGGTTTCCACGTTTCCGAATAAGGTGTTATAGGTCGAATAAACGAACGCGGTGCCAACGCCAAGGGCCACCAGCGTGTCCATGCCTGGCCGACCTTTGAATAGATCTGGGATTCCACGTTTGAAGAAATCGCGACCGCTGTAAATCAGGATGATGAGCGACAGGATCATCATGACCTCCATCTTTTTCGGGAATTCCAACCCGAACGAGATGGTCAAAATAACCGCACTGAGAATCGCGGAAACCAGGAATTTCATAAAGCGTTCTCGGACATGGACATTGCTTTCGGCTTCGGCGTGGCCCGCATGGTCCTCTGTGTCTCCCATGCCCCCATGATCATGCATGGCGTGATGATCCCCAGCCACGACTGCGGAGTAACCCGATTTCTTAATCTGTTTGAGGATTTCACCTTCTGCCAATTTCGAATCATCAAAGGTAACTTCGCCTTTTTCCATGGCCAAATTGACCTTGGCCTCTTTGACGCCATCGAGTTTGGCGAGATCCTTTTCAATATGGAGCACGCACGAGGCACAGTCCATGCCTGTTATTTTTAATTGTATCGTTTTATCCATGGGTGAGTTTAATTTTTAAACTGCAAAACTGAAAATTTTTAAATAAACTTACTAAACTCTACAAACTTTATAAACAGATATAAACAAATTCATTGTTTTTAAGTTTTGGATTTTGGATTTATTTTCCCGCCCTGCGGCGGACAGGCCAGTTTATAAAATTTTCAGTTTAAAAATTATTCAACGATAAATCGTCCATTGATCATTCCCATTCCGCACGAAAAGGGGAGCGTCCCCGTCTCGGTTGGGGTGAATTCGACTATATTGCTTCCGGGCTGAAGGCGTTGAAAAACCCCAAGCCTAGGTATCGTGATCGAATTCGCGCAACCGGATACATTGATCCCGTTGATTTCCCATCGAACAGGAACCCCCTTTTTGATCTTGATTTGGCTTGGGGAGTAGCCACCCCAATCCACATCCATCTTAACCACTTGGACACTGTCTGTCGGCACGCTCGTCTCGGCTTTTTCAGTGCTTTGCACCGAATTGAAGGTCCAAGGCGAACCCACCAAAAGAAGTCCCGAGTTCATTGAATGCAAGGCGAAGAATATGAGAATGACCCCTATGACCCTATTGAGAATCTCGGTTTTTCCTTCGCGGATCGCGGTGCTGCCAAAGCCGATCAGCATCAGGGCAGGGAAAGTTCCTATGGCAAAGGCACCCATTGTAAGCGCACCTGCCATAAAGCCCCCGGAAGCCACGGCGGCCAACTGCATGGCTTGCGTGAACCCGCAGGGTACAAAGAAGGTCAACACCCCGAGGGCGATGGGCATGAGAGGATGGTTGCTGTTACGCAATTTCCACGTTTTTTTTGATATGCCGTTCGGTAAAGCCAAGCCCAGACGTGAAAGATTTGGAAGGATGCCCAAGGTCTGAAGACCTATATAGAGCATCAGAATCGAAACCAAAAGGATCAGCCAGCCCGAAGTGGAAAGCGAAAGGCCTATTCCTTTGCCGACCATGCCCAGGATTCCACCCAACAGAATGAATCCTCCAATGCGGCCGGTGTGGAACAGAAGATGCGGTTTGGCTTTGCCCAGCCATGGGTGTCGGGCATCAGGGCTGATGGGGAACGCCTCGCTAAAACTGAGGACGATACCGCCCACCAAGGCCATGCATGTTGAGATAGAGGCCACAATCCCCACCAATATTGAAACCGCAGGCGAGACCGCCCCTTGGGTGTTGGGCATCAGCTTGGTGAGTCCGAGCTGGTTCACAATCAGGGCTACGATGCCCACCAGAAGGAATATCGACGCAATCTCGACATAATCCATCCCCTCCAACTTTTTTCGTTTTGCGTCGGACTCTTGCGTTCCGGCCAAGCGATAACCGGCCTCTGTTACCGCTTTTTCGATTTCGCGTTTCGGGATAGGCCCATCGCATGCCAATTCAGCTTTGCCTGATTTGTGGGATACAAAACATCGCTTCACCCCTTTGATCTGCCCCAGTTTTTCTTCCAGCATAACCTCGCAACTCTTGCAGTGCATGCCTTCGATTTGGACTATGGTTTTATTCATTTTGGTTGGATTATCCGATAATAAGTCACATCAACTATTTGCTTTGAGCGATCTTGAGGACCTTGATCAACTCCACCATTTTTTCATCCAGCTCTTTGCCCCCTTTGCGGGCGGCGTTCTTCACACAGGTGTTGATGTGGCCCGAAAGAAGCTCCATGTTGGCGGAGCGGAGGAGCCCAATCACGGCCAGGTTCTGTTGGATGACATCAATGCAGTAACGCCCGCCTTCAACCATTTTGAATACTTTGTCGAGTGATGTTTTCGCCTTTTTCATGGCGATCATCAATTTTTCATTGTCGCGGTTCATAGGGTTTCGATAAAAATTTATACCTATACCTATGGTACAGGTATTAATGAACACGGTCAATGCTGTTGACGAAAAAACGACAATCGTCAAAACAATGCTGAGGACTGAAGCGCGAGCTTATTTTTTGGAATTCCAATCGTACGACCCCCACATCATGCCAGGGCGGCTGATGGATGAGCTAGGCGATTTATTTGCCTGAAAGCCAACCAAAGACGTCATCAGGATCCATCCAATGGCAGCGACCGCTACCAGGAAAATACTCCATTTGAGGAGATCTTCTTTTTTAAGGGTCTTGATTGCCCAGGCCACAAAGAACACCAGCCCGATCAGGAATACGATCCCGAGGAGCCCACCAAATGCGTGCACTGATGAGAATCCCCCTGCAGCGTTATAGTTTCCGTACATCATTGGTTTGTGGGTTAAGGTAATTTATTTTCGATCACATTATAAACCCGATCTCATTTTTTTTGCAGAATTCCTTTATCGTTTTTTCCACCTCTGAGGAAGTATTCGTCTGCATTAGTTGGACCCTGAGGTCTTTGGCCCCCTCGAAACCATTCACATACCAGGCGAGATGCTTTCGTATGGCATAAAAGGCGTGTTCAGTTTTAATTTTTTCGTAGATTTTCGAATGTTCAATGGCCACCTCGAATTTTTCCTGGATGGTCGGATTCCTTCCTGCAAAAAACCAGGGGTTTCCGCAAACTGCCCGCCCCACCAAAGCGCCATCGGTCCCGTATTGGGCTATTTTTTTCTTGGCATCATCGATGTTTTGGATGTCCCCATTGCCCAAAAACAGGGTTTTGGTCTGTTTCACGATTTTGGCGACCTTCCCAAGCACTTCCCAATCCGCTTGGCCCGAGTACATCTGTTTAAGTGTGCGTCCGTGCATCGCGATCACCGCTGGCTCTTCCTCCAACAACTCTTTTACCCAGTCTTCCGCGATGATTTTATCGACTCCGATACGGGTTTTCACCGACACCGGGAGCCTTTTTCGTGCTGCGGCATGGGGTTTCATGGTTTTCAGCGCCTGGATGATCTTGGGGCGAAGGTCCGCCTTCTCAAGCGTGATCCCGTCAGCCCAATCTTGCGATGCCCTTTTGACCGTTCGAATGATCTTTTTGGCCTGGTCGGGCACTCGAATTAGGCCGGCGCCTGAGTTTCTTCGAGCCACCTTGTTGGCTGGACAGCCCATGTTGATGTCGATGCCGTCAAAGCCAAGGTAGCAGGCCATGAGGGCCACCTTGTAGAAGGAGTCCGACTCGATTCCGTAGATTTGGGCCACAATCGGCCGTTCTATTTTGTCGTAGATGAAATGCCCCAACATGTTGATAGCGCCTCGGGCCAAACCTTCCACGTTTACAAATTCGGTGTAGATGACATCCGGTTTCCCGTGTAAGGCGAACATTTTGCGAAATGCGGCATCGGTGATGCCGTCCATGGGCGAAAGGCCGATGATAGGGCGGGGCAGCTTCCCCCAGAAACCGAGGTGAACCATGATAATCGATTATCATTCAAACTAGGCAGATCCTACTATAACCGAAGGACCAGGATTTTAACCATCAAAAAACCCTTCCTGGCCGAAGCCAGGAAGGGTTTAAGTGTTTATCAAAAGCGATTACGCCTTCTTCACACCGGCGGCGCGAGGTCCCTTGGGGGACATCTCGGTCTCGAACTCAACCATATCGCCGACGTTCAACTCTGTGAATTGAACTCCGACCAATGCGGAAGAGTGGAAGAAAATGTCTTTGCTACCATCTTCTGGGGTGATAAAACCGAATCCCTGCTCTTTGAGGGTCTTGATGCTTCCTTTCATAAAAAAAGAAATAAGTAATAAATGTGCAAAAACTAGACTGTTGCAGAAATATTTTTTACTTATTTCTACTGACTGCTACTTTTTGACTGCGGCAATACTATCACGTTTCCAAGCGCCTTGTCAATCAATATCTTTTTACGCAAGATAAAATCGTTTCTTTGGGGCTAGTCTAGAGACCCTCTTCCTCCTCGAGTTCCAACTCATCCTCATCCTCTTCATCCTTTTCGCATGTGCATTCGCATTCGGGAAGCTCGCATTCCTCGCAAAGTGGGCAATTGTCGCCGCATTCACATTCGAACATAAGACTGGGGTTATGAGCTATGCCTCTCGGTTAGGCGCAATTTTTCGGTGGGCGCATTAAACAAATATCAAAACCCAGGCTTTCTGTAAAGCCCGATTTTTTTTAAGGTTTTTGTTGATTGATTTCCTAACATAAAATGAAGGCCCGAATCATCATCAGGGCCTTCATTTTGAAGTTTTATATCATCGGCTGATTAGGGCTGTAGGATCTCGTCATTGGGTTTTCCATCGATTGAAATCACAACGCTTTGGACCGCGGGGAACTGCTTGAGGGTTTCCTCGATTTGTCTCCGAATGAAGTTCACTCGGCAAGAACCGCCCACCTTGTCCTGCAGGGCTTGGTCGAAATCCACCTTCGCAACCCCGTCCACGATTGTCAGCTTATTGATTTTGACGCCGGGATTGATGGTGGTTCTGAAACCGCGGCCTTCCTCATCGGCGTTTGTACCCTTGAGCAATTCCACCAAAGTCGCCATGGCCACGCTTTTGGTCTTGGGAATCGTCCGATCCGCTGAGAACACCTTGTCGCAGGTAACCTCGGGATCCAGCCGATCGTTGGCGAAAAAGAGTTTTATGCCCAAGGATGCGGTTTGCTCGATATTGATCGGAACCGACACCAGATCCTGCTCGGAGCCATCCTTGGCGGAACTGTCGAATACCTCGAAGGTCGCCTTTGAGCCGTTGGTCTCCGCGAATTCCACCTCGATTTGGAATGGGCCGTATTTCCCCACGTCGGGGCTGTTTGCCATTGCTTGGCCTTGGCCGACCACCTTCCCGTTAGAATCCTTGAGCCTCCAGCTGAACTGGCTTTCGAACACACGGGCCTTGCCATAGGCCTTGAACGGAAAGCTCACCNNGGCTTCTGCACCTCAGTCTGAGATGGTGGATTCGTCGTATCAATCGGCTTGGTCTCGGGTTTCGTAACACAGGGATCCGATGGCATTGGAGCGCTCGGGTTGCCATGCTTCACCCATCCCTGATCGGTGCATAGCCATGTGTCTTCAGGCGAAGAAATGCGAGCACAACCGATTAGAACGAGGACGCCGAGCATGATAAAGACGAGAGATTTTTTCATTTGATTGGGTTATGGAATATCCCCAGTATACTCCAAGACAAAAGGGGGATTCTGGAGCAGAACCGTTATGTGATTTTCATCTGGCAAATTAATTCTCCAAAGCCCATTTGATTTCTTTTACCTCTGTAAACTGCTCCAAGTTTTTTTCGACAAACGGCTTCCAGGCGCAGTAGAAAATCGAGGATCCCGCCCAGCCGTTCGCGGAGTGCATGGTGACAATGCCGTTTTCAAAGGTTGTATTGGCGGTGAGGGCATAATTTTCACCAAACGATCCCGAGTCCGCAACCGCCAAACGCAAGGTTGCCTTGATTTTCTCTTCGGTCGTTAATTTGCCTGGCACGGTCTGGGCTACTTTTTTGGTTAGGGCGGCCTTGTAGCCGATACTATCCATGTTCATCCCGTCGCAGAAACTAGGGCTGCCGTCGGGCAAAAGATAATAGGTGACAACGGTGCTCTCCACAGGTTTTTCGGTTGCCGGCTGTTGGGTGATCGGAACGGGCCTCGTAGGCTGGGCACCGCCCGTTTGCGGCTGGCTGCAAGCCACCAGCAATACTGCTCCGAACAACACCGAGATCAATGCAATTATTTTCTTCATGGTTCTGCGATTAATAACAGGTGGCATTTCGCCTAACTCTCGATCCCGATAGAAGCTCCCGATATCTCAAAAAATTACGATGCTATAAGGCTCAAAATCATTTTGGCCTAGAGATAGCGTTTATTCCGTCGTCTTCCCGTCGAATTCCTCGTCGTTTTCCTTTTTTTCAGCCTCTGCCTTGGTGGCGCGAACGATGCCATCCATGTGGTGGGCTGGTGAGTAGATCGTATACATCTTAAGATCCTCCTTGGCCGAGGTGTTGACTACGTTGTGCTGGGCGCCGCAGGGGACGATAATGGCCGAACCATCGGTGACTTTGTATTTGTGTCCGTCGATGAAGACTTCGCCCTGACCTTTCTCGAAACGGAAGAATTGGTCGTTGTCGGGGTGGACCTCCATGCCGATCTCCTCCNNACGAGTTGGCAGTGCTTGGCGGTGTAGAGGATCTTTCGGAAGTTTTTGTTCGCGAGTGTTTCCTTCTCGATGTTGGCATTGAATCCTTTCATAGATTTTATGTTAGTTGTTAATTCCAAATCCTATTTTATCCTATTTTTGACATTAAGCTAATTTTGGACGAGCGTTGTAGCCTTTTCCATCGAAAGGCATCAGTTTATCCAGCCACATCCCTTTCAGGGTTTCCAAATCGTCTGTGTAATTGTAGTCCGGATTATCTTTTTTGGGTGCGAGGCGGTCCAGGATCTCGAAAGCGAATTGGTCTTGGCCAAGCCTTGAATATTCTTCTTGCAGGACTCGGTTTTTGTGAGATCCGACATCCAATTGGAATTTGGCGCTGTTCAAGGAGCCGTTTAGGTTTTTGCTGCTTTCAATGAGGACTTTTCCATTCGAAAGGTTTTTGACCTGATAAATCCCCATGGGCTGGATGGTTTGTTTATACTCATTGATCATTCCTTTTCTATCGATGAACCGGTTATTTTTCATCCCATTGGATTTTAGCGATTATCATTTCATCAAATCGAATGAAGACCCGTCCTATTCGGCAAGTAAGACCGATAAGCCAGCCAATTTTTTGAGTTTGGCAGGAGGGAATATCTCTTCAAAAAACAATTGAGTCCTTCCCAACGTCTCGGTCAAATTGCGATGTCCGCTAGGGGTGATCGCCACGAAGCTCACACGGGCGTCTCGCGGGGCCACCTCCCTTTTGATCAGGCCGATTTTTTCCATGGGGGCCAGTATCCGGGTCACTCCTGATGCGGTGAATCCCATTTTCTCAGCCAAATCGATTCTACGGATTTTATTATCAGGGGCCTGATCTAAGTGAA
>PMDG01000086.1 GCA_003154375.1 Candidatus Peregrinibacteria bacterium | reverse complement strand
TCATGCACCCCATGCATGCGCGCTAGCCAACTGCGCCACACCCCGACGAAGGATCCTATTTTTTGAACGTTGCCCGTTTATTATACTCAAAGAACCCATAAGTCCAAATGAATTTATTCTTCGCCCACTTTTATTTGCATAATTAAATAAAATATTATATAATAATCCGCTTAAAAGAGTGCACATGAAATTCTGGGCAGACCTCCACCTTCACACCGACTACGACCCCAAGCGCGACAAGTGGCATGGGGAACATCCTGATGCCATGGCGGCCGGAATTGTAGATTCGCAATTGGACGCCTACGCCATCACCGAGCACAATCGGATGGAAACACGGTTCTTCGATGTCCAAGC
This sequence comes from Candidatus Peregrinibacteria bacterium, assembly GCA_003154375.1. GTDB lineage: Bacteria > Patescibacteriota > Gracilibacteria > UM-FILTER-43-11 > UM-FILTER-43-11 > FEN-1329. The sequence goes on along the minus strand of PMDG01000086.1, from coordinate 3,188 downwards.
GGAGGTGGATCGTTTGCTTTCCAAAACCAAGCGCAAAGTACTGGGTCTCCTTGGGGTCGAGCTTTCCGTCACCTTCCAGAAACGCTTGTACCACGCCTGCTACATTTACGAGGGAACCTTCAACCGACAAAATCTTCCGGAAATCCCTCCGCCAAACACCCCCATCGAGGATCTTGAGGAAGACCTGATCGTGGATCATCCAGGGGTCCTTATATTGGCCCATCCCTCCTGGAAGGACGACCGCAAGGATCGGAACGAATCACTGACACGGGAACTGATGGAAGCCGAGATCGTGGATGGGATCGAACTCCTGAACGGCTCCATGCTCTACAACGGCGCCAACATCGAGATCACGCGTCGCGCCATTCGATCCTTCCTTGCCGCCTCGAAAAAGGGCGCCAAACTTTCTGCCATCGGCAGCAGCGATGCCCACGAAAAGGACTTGGCCGGGAAAGCGCTGACCGAATACTACGCCGAATCGCCCGAAGGCCTGTTCGATGCCATCAAGACCCACCAAACACGCGCCTATTCGCGCGAATCCAGCTCAAACGCAAAAGTGACACAGCTGTGCAAGGAGTTTCCGGAGATCAAACAATATGTGGGGTATAAAAAGCATTAGACGAATTTCGCATTAATTCCTCCAATGGCGGATTTTCAAGATTTCGAATTTCGCATTCCATGGATTCCTACGATTGCAGAATCTGAAATGTGAAATGCCAATTTTTTGTCTCTCGCTCTGGAACTTTTAAATTGATATAATCATTTTACGATTTTACCAACCAACCTCACGAATTTATGAACAAGATCACCCTCAAGCCAGCCAAGGAATACCCCATCAAGGCGGGACACCCCTGGATTTTCTCCAACGCCATCCAAACCGAATGCAAGGCCGTGCCGGGCGATCTGGTTTTGGTCGAATCGTCCTACGGCGAAAAGCTGGGGATCGGCATGATCAATCCGCTCAACTCCATCCGCGTACGCATGCTGAGCCGAGATCCAGAGACTCCCATAACCATGGAGTATTTTGCCAATAAGCTGACTTGGCTCGATAACCAGAAAAAGCCCCATTTGCCCAAAAAGACCACGGGCTACCGCATCTGCCATTCGGATGCCGATGGTATGCCGGGACTCATCGTTGATCGTTATGCCGACACCATCGTCTTTCAGGTGAACACAGCTGGCATGGAACGCATAAAAGACATGGTCGTGGATGCCATCCAAAAGGCTTTTCATCCCAAGACGATCGTGGAGCGGTCGGACATCGATAACCGCTCACAGGAAGGACTCAAGAACATCCCCGCCCATGTGCACCACGGAAAGGTGGATGGCCCTGTCGAGTTCTTGGAAAATGGAGTTTCCTTCTATGTGGATGTCATGGAAGGCCAGAAGACTGGATTCTTTTTGGACCAGCGCCTCGCCCGCATCCGCATCGGCGCGCTTTCGAAAGATCGAAAAGTGCTGAACCTGTTCGGTTACACAGGAGCCTTCAGCGTGCATGCCGCCCTTGGCAATGCCGCTTCGGTGACAACAGTGGATTCTTCCAAATCGGCGTTGGAGATGGCGAAGAAGAACCTTAAACTCAACGGCTTCGACCCCGAGGACGAATCGAAATTCAAATTTTTGCAGGCCGACGTGCTCGAGGAATTCAGGAACAAATCGTTCAAACCCGAATACGACTTGATCGTTTGCGACCCACCAGCTTTCGCGAAGACAGAAAAGAATGTCGAAAGAGCTTTGGAAGCCTACCAATCGCTGAACCAGCGTTGCCTGTGGATGCTCAAGGAGGGCGGAATCCTCATCACCAGCTCCTGCTCGGGCCGCGTGTCGGCCGAAGAATTCCGACGGATCCTCAAAATGTCCTGCGGTCGCACGGGGCGAGACACCCGATTGCTCGAATTCTACGAACAACCCTCCGATCACACTGAAAAACTCTCATTCCCCGAAGGGCGGTATCTCAAGACCGCCATTATCGAGGTGCTGAGAGCGACGGAAGAAAAAAGCATCTGAAAGAATGGGAGGGCAAACTCATTTTTCTTTGACCATTCCGAAAGCCTGTTCAACAGACAGGAAGCCGACCCCTTTTTCCGCCAGCACCCCCTCGACATATGCCCTTTGCTTTGGATCGAAGGTCGCACAGAGCTCAGGAATTACAAAAACCGAGCCTATTTCCTTGCGATAATTGATTAGAGAATAGAGGGCTATTTCAGCCACGCAATTCTCCAAGGCGCCCCCAATAAACACCAATTTCTCCGACTCCCCCAAAATCTTAGCAAATCTGGAGCGAGTGATCAGGCACTTTTGGATTTTTCTCCAATTTCCTTTTGATACACGCTCAGGCCTTTTATCCTCGATAGGCAGTCCGAACCGAGTCGTGGAAACCCACTCAACCCGAGGTTCGTACAAAATCTTGAGAAACGGATCCATTTCTACGGCGATTCGGTGGAAATCCTGCGCGATCACCCCTCGTTCGTCGAAACGCTCATGGGCCACCACCCGGCCCCCAGACCCAAGTACAGCCTGAACAAAATGCGATACTTTCGAGTCACGCTCTTTCGTCTCCTCGCTTGGGCCTATATCCAAAGTTGTTCCCTTGAGTTTGTAGGTGTAAGGGTGGACCACGTTGAGGATCATCATTTACTGATTAGAAATTTAATGGATTATTATTATATTAACAATTATTGAATATGTCAAAAATAAGATTCTCTCCTTCGAGGGAATGACATGTAGTGGGCAGAAATAAAAAATCGATCAATACGATACGGCCATCAATCAAACATAATCCTCTTTCTTGGCCCACCGGCGATGTTTGGAGCCCAAATCCTCGTAGGCCTCGAACTCCTGGCCCAGGCGCTCCAGAGGCAACGGTTTGCCGAGACCTGTTTTCAGTGTGATTTTTGATCGGTTTCCATCTGGCGTATAAAGTCCGTTGGCAATGTCTGGGAACATAGCGGTTTTGCCGGATTTCACGTTTTTGAGGAATTCAGGATCCGCATCGATGGTTTTTTTGAGCACCTCGACGAACGGATCACTTCGAAGCTCGGATTTCCGACCTCGGGCCACTTTCATGTTGAGGTCGAAACCAGGCGCGAAAGGATCGAAATTGGGAACCGCGATGGAGATGGTTTCGCTGACCCAAAAGCTCAAGCTGGGAGCTGGGAGCTGGGAGCTGCGAGCTGGGAGCTGCGAGC
>PMDG01000064.1 GCA_003154375.1 Candidatus Peregrinibacteria bacterium | reverse complement strand
CCGGCAGCCCCGACCTTGTAAAGAATAAGCTCTTCTGGGGCATCGGTTTTGTGGTCGTGATCGTGGCCGCATTCGCGGTCTTATCGCCTGGCCAATTCAGCAAGCTGCTTCAGGGCAATGCCTTGTTCGATACCTCTGGCGTCTCGAGCGACCAGACTACGGGTGTGATTCCCCCGTTGAGCTTAGTGGGTCAACAGACATCGGGAACGACGAATCCATCAGGAACGGCGGTCACTCCTCCTGCGGGCCAGACGCCTTCAGTCACCCCTCCAGCGAATCAGGCTTTCTCGGATTCCGGCACCGCGACGGATCAGGGCGCTTCCGCTTCAGACAACACTGCAGGCCAAGAGACTCTCAATCCTGCCGCTCCTTCGACGCCTCCCGCTTCGTCCGAAACGCCCCAAGCGGAACCTGTTGTGAAACCCCAGGATCAGCCGATCAGTGTGGCGGTTGAGCCGATTTCGACTCCAGAGCCAGTGGTTGTGGCTCCGATCGTCACCGGCCCTGTGGACTGCAAGACCGACATGGCCTGCTTCCTTCCCAAGCTGTCCGATTGTTCGCTTGCAAAAGGAGTCTTTGCGTATCAGTCCATGGGCCAAAGTGTCGAGGCGAGCCTTGAGATCACGGGTTCCGAAGGCGACAACTGCCTCGTGAAGGCGGTTATCACCAAAGCCCCCGTGACCGACCTGGTCGGCAAGGACGCGGTGTGCAAATTATCCAAGGGTGTTTATACGCAGGAAAGCCTTCAGGCCAATTTCAGCGATCCTATCAAGTTGTCAGAGGTTTGTAGCGGTTCCGCGGTGGATTCGCTCAAGGCTTATCTGGTTACGTTGACCGCGGACAATAGTCAGGCGGATTTGGTCGCGCAACTGAAAAAACAGGTCGACGAGCTCCAGGCCCAAAAAGACCAAAGCAACAAGTTGATGCAGGATCTCGTGAATGAGGTCCAGGCCCAAAAAACGAATGGAACCTATCCAGCCGCACCCGCAGCCACCACCAGCGCTGGAACGGCCAATGCGGTACAGCCCGGATTCCGAACGAACCCCTATCGCGTGTCCGTTACCCCCGAGCAGATGCTGAGCCAGCGACTGGCTGGAGCTTCAGCTCCGACTTACGGTTCAACGGGTACGATCTACACAAATGTTTCGAATAGCCAGGTGTACCAACCTGTCAATGCTCAGGGGATCCCATCTTCCAATTATCAGAATACTCAGAGTCCTGTGTCTGGAACAACGCTTATCAAAGGAAGCAAGACTCCCCAAACCGGTCCCGAAGCCACCGCAATCGCCTTGTTTGCCGCCTTTGTGGCTTTGGTATTCAGGAAGTTCACGAGGACTTTTGCTAAATAAGCTAGGAAATCCGAAAAAATTCAATTTTCAAAAATTTCAATATTCAAACGCGGATAATCAACGCTGATTGAAGGCTCGAAAATTTTTTCGAGCCTCTTCGGTAAATTGGTTTGAGATTTTTGTCATTCGGGTTTCGTGCATTTTTCGTATTTCGAAGATTGATATTTCGATTTTTTGGAATTGGTAGGTTTATGCTAAAATACGATTCGTCTTTTAACCGAACGATTATGCAGATCAAATTTCACGGTAATTCCTGTTTCGCGATCAAGGAGGGCGATTTCACCCTGGTCACTGATCCTTTCGATGGGGTTCCGATGGAAAAGGTCGGTGCCTTCACCCAATGTCAATCCACCAATGCTTTCAAGGCCCCTTCCCCGGAAACCAAACGGTTCAATTGGCCTGGCGAATACGAAACATCCGGAGTGTTTTTGATGGGAATTCCTAGCTTCCACAACACAAAAGATTCCGAAAAACAGGAGGAAAACACGATTTTCAAGATCGAGTGCAACGGTTTGCGTTTGTGCCACTTGGGCCGTCTAGGCACCAAACCTACGCCAGAACAACTGGAGCAGATCGGCGATGTGGATGTCCTGTTCATCCCCGTAGGCGAGGATGGAACAATCGAGGCCAAGAAGGCGAAAGAGGTGATTGAGCAGATCGAGCCCCGTGTCATGATCCCCATGATGTACACCGAAGAAACGTTGAGCGCCTTTTTGAAGGAGATGGGCGCGGTCAATTCGGAGCGTCTGGACATGCTTTCCGTGAAGCGCAGCGAATTGCCCGAGGAGATGAGCAAGGTGGTGGTGCTGAGGAACTCGTAGCATTGGGCTTTGTGCTTTGGGCTCTGAGTGGCTCAAAGCTCTCTACTCTTAGCTCAAGGCTTTCTCATGGGTGTTTTTTACGTTATAGTGATGTCGTGTGGTCCCGTAGTTCAATGGATAGAATAGGGCTCTCCTAAGGCCTTGATACAGGTTCGATTCCTGTCGGGGCTACCATCTAGGTAGCGAGAAACGCGATCCGAGCCAAAAGGAGCGCGTTTTTTTAGCGCGACTGGGGCGAGGATGGATTTGCGTGAATGCGCGGTCGCTAAAGGCGACCCAGCGAATTTCAGCAAATCCAAGCGTTTCCCTATCAGAAAAACAGGATGGCAATTCTGGACTCGATCCTGCTAGAATTATTTTTGGTCAAATTATCTAATTGTCTAAACCAACTCCTATGTCTTACGATCGTCAAAAATTTCTGTCTGCGGTTAAGTCTCAACTAGATGAACGAATGGTCTACCACTGCTTGGCCGTCGAGGCCTGCATGGGGGCGATTTATGATCACCTCAAAGCCAATGGGCTTTTGGATCCGACAGAGCCTCCGCGAGAGGATTGGGTGTTGGCCGGCTTGATCCATGACATCGATTTTTCGGGCGAGTTCAAGGAATCCCATCCGACCAAAACCAAAGAGGCATTGGCCAAATACGGACTTGAAGTGCCAGAATCTGTCATCCAAATTGTGAAAGCGCATTCGCCCAAGGAGTCGGGGGTCCAGCCCCAGTCCAAAGCCCAGTGGGCCCTGTTTTGCGTCGATTCACTGACGGGTTTGATTGTGGCGACCGCTATGGTCTATCCATCTAAAAAACTGGCCGACGTGAAACCTTCGTCCATATCGAAGCGGTTTCACAAGGAGCCTCGTTTTGCAGCTGGCACCCGTCGCGACGAGGTCGCCATGTGCGCAAAGGCGGACGGTCTCAATATCCCCCTTGAGAAGCTGTTCGAAATCAGTCTCAGCGCCATGCTGGAAATTGCCCCTTCCATCGGGCTCTGATCGCCAACGAATCCTGTTCAGGAGGTGATTGTTGGGTGCAAGGTTCTATTTTTATTGTGAAACACTTTTCCAATTTCCGCATGGGCATTTTCTTGCAGTCCTCATAGAGTGAACTAAAATACATGCGCCTCCAAAATTTAAAAAAACAACCGTTTATTTTTTTAATTCTCTAATTTTATGAGAAAGAATCTCGCACGTATTGCGATTCTTGCGAGCGCTTTGGCTTTGGCCGGCTGCTCTGCGGATCGCTATCCCACTCCGTCTTCGGAGCCTGTTACTCCTCCTGCAGAACAGCAGCCTGTGGCTCCAGTTCCCCCGACAGCTCCGACCGAACCCGTTACTCCTCCGGCCGTACAGCCTAGTGCCGAAGCGGTTCCCCCGTCAGCAGAGGTTCCTCCAACAGTCGGAACGGCACCTGCGCCAACCACCGAGCCCACCGCTCCCGCCGTTGCAACTGAGCCCACGGCTCCCACTGCGCCGACCCCTCCACCAGCTCCAGTTATCCCAACCACGCCCACTGCCCCTGATGCCACAGCTCCCACTGGAACCACTGCACCTTCTTCCCCAGCGAGCAGCACTTCGCCAGACACCCCATAATCGGGTAATTTGAGAATTAAAAAACCCCGTTCCATGCCGAACGGGGTTTTTTGTTATCGTTTTTCGTTTGTTATCAAAGTTTCCTAACCACTCCTACCACCTTTCCGAAAATGCTCAATTCGTTCTGGGGCAAAATGGGGGAGTATTTGGGGTTGCCAGGCTGTAACAAGATTTTTCCGTCCGTGGTTTTGTCCAAATATTTCACAGTGTAGTCGCCATCCACAATGGCCACCACAATGTTGCCAAGGTGTGGAGTAGCCTCGCGGTCCACGATCACCTTGTCACCCTCTTGGATGCCGGCGTCGATCATGCTATCGCCACGGACATTGATCATGACCGTGCTCTCGGGTTTTTGAACGAGATAGTCGTTCAGATCCACCTTGTCGAGCAGGATTTCCTCTTCGGCGGTTGGGGGGCCTGCTTGTACACTGCTATAGATGGGCAAACCTAGCAGGTTAGGCCCCGGCTTTAGGCGACCCTTGTCCATTTTTTCAACAAAACCGCTTTCCACCAGTTTGTTGACCAGTTTGAAAGCCGCGTTTTTGGAACTGAAGCCGAAAAGGAGGCACAATTCCTCGTAAGTGGGCATGATTTTGTTCTCGCGATAGTATTTTCGGATTCGTCCGATTTTTTCCTTGAGGTTTTCAATCATGTTGTGAAAGGTTAGTGAGATAAAAGAAACCGATGGAGAAGGAGACCACGAAGCCTCCGATCAGTGAATTGGCGATCATGGGGTTGGGTTTAGGAATAATAGGGGTAGCGGTCGGCCCTGCGAACCGCACGGACAAAGGCCTGTGCAATGAATTTGAGGCGCATCGCGATTCGGGCAAACCGGTAAATCAGGGTTTCGCTTGCCCTATAAAGACGATCTGAGTTGAGGGCAAAAGTCAGTGAAATGACGATGAGCGCCAATGCGATAAGAAGGTTTGTGATCATTTGATTTTGGGTGATTACAAATCCATTGTAGTAAACGGATGTTCACCGATCAAGCAAAAATTGAACAAAAGTTCACTAAATTTAATGAATGGCTTGTTTAAGCCAAAAATTTTTATTGACTGAAGTTGATAATAATTATAAAATGTCCACCTCGCTCGGTCCGAATTTTGGTGCCGACGAAGATCCTTGAAATGGAAATTGTCTATGGGGCGTAACCGGCGCGAACCGCGGGCGTCCTATCATCCAAGTCGTGAAATCAATCGTAGCGGATCGGTTTAACCCTTATGTGGGAGGTGGATCATGCTGGCGTTGATTATCTGTGCCTGTCATGCGGCATTGAGGAGTTTCGGTTTCACCGATCCTCTCGATGAGGCGTTCTGGTTCCTCCAGTCGTTCCAGAAAGGTGAAGTGAAGTACTACATCGAGCACATGAAGCGAGCGGTCGAAGAGGCCGCCAAGAACCCGGATGCCATCCTGATTTTTTCTGGAGGGCAAACCCGTAAAGAGGCAGGCCCGATCAGCGAGGCGTTGTCCTACTGGATGGTGTGCGAACACTACAAGTGGTGGGGCCATGCGGAGGTGCGCGAGCGTGCTTTCCTGGATGAGTTCGCTCGCGACTCTTTCGAGAACCTGTTGTTCTCGCTAGCTCGGTTCCACGAGATCATGGGTGCCACCCCGGATCGAGTCACTGTGGTGAGCTGGGAGTTCAAGGCGGAGCGCTTCGATCTCCACCGTACGGCCTTGCGGTTCCCCCGCAAGCGTTTCGCGTTCGTGGGTGCCAACAATCCTCCTGAGGAGAAGATGAAGGAGTCGCTGGAGGGCGAAGCCAGGACGGTTGCGGCTTTCAGGGCCGACCTCTACGGCGCTTTGTCGGATCTGGCCAAGAAACGAGTGGGTCGGAACCCCTTTAGGCGCACGGTACCCTACCCCCTCATCAACGCGGAGCTCAAGAAGCTGTTCAAACACAAGGGCCCCAAGCTGTACAAGGGGAAGACGCCCTGGAAGAAGGCGGCCTAGCCCAATTCTCGGCGTTTTGATGTTTTCCATTTCATTTTTTGCCCTAGGCTGACGCGATTCGCGTTGGCCTAGGCTTTTTCAAATTGGAAATCGCTTGCAAATGCAACTGAGTTGCATTAGAATTTTGCCATGAAACCTATTCAGTCCATTTTCGATCAGTTCAGGCAAAGGGGAGCCCGTCTCACACCAGTCCGCAAGGCGGTGGTGTCGGTTTTGGCAAAATCTAAAAAGCCGATCTGCGTTGAGGGGATTGGGTCTTGTCTAATGCGTCTTGGCCTTAAACCCAGCAAGGTCACTCTTTACCGAGAAGTCGACTTTCTCGTCAGTGGCGGCTGGGCAACAGTTCTGGATTTGGGTGGCGGAAGAAAATGCTATGAATGGGCCTCTGAGCACCACCATCATTTGGTCTGCAAAAAATGCAATCGGATTGAGGAGCTGGATGCTCATGAGATGGAATCCTCTTTCGTTAAGTTCGAAAAGAGTTTAAGTCGGAAATCCGGATTTGCCGACCTTGGGCACTCGTTGGAATTTTACGGAATCTGTAATCGATGCCAATGAATTTATTCTTAAAAATCGGAGGTGCGATTGTGGCACTGGTCTTGCTGGGGGGATGCTCATCTTCAGGGCCATTTGTTTCGCAAGGGAAGGTCCGCATCTCCACCAGCTTTTTCCCTCTGGAATATTTTGCTCGCCAAGTCGCAGGCGACCATGCCGAGGTGGTATCAGTCATCCCAAACGGCCTCGACCCCCATGATTTCGACCCGACCCCAAAAAGGCTATCCGCCGCCTATTCCGGACAACTCTTTATATACAGTGGGGCGAATTTAGAGCCGTGGGCCGACCGCATCCGCCCCGAGCTGGAGTCCAAAGGGATTCGGGTTCTCAAAATGTCTGAGCATGTCGATTTGTTGTCGGGAACCACGGGTCAGCCGACCCAAGATATGAACCAGGCTGATCCCCACATTTGGCTCGATCCTGTGCTTGCGCAAAGGCAGGTCGAATTGATTCGTGACGCGCTTATTTCGATCGACCCTGCCCAAGCGGATGACTATCGGGAGCATGCAGCTATTTTCCTAGACAAACTCAAGACCCTGGATGCCGATTTCAAATCAGGCCTCTCGTCCTGCATGGATCACACCGTCATCCTCTCGCATGCGGCTTTTCAATACTTGGCCCATCGTTACGGATTCCAAATGCTTTCGATCAGCGGGCTATCCCCTGAACAGGAGCCAGCCCCCAAGGATTTTGTTCAGCTGGTAGACCAGGCCAAGAAACTCGGCCCCCGTTACATTTTTTTCGAGAAGCGCTCCAACCCAAAATTGGCCGAGACGCTTGCATCCGAAATCAACGGCGAGACGCTCGACATGTACCACATTGATGGCGGGTTCACGCCCGAGGAGGCTGCGAACCCCAATCTCTACCTAGATCAAATGAGGCTGAACCTTAACCAATTAAGAATAGCGCTCCAATGCCTATGAAAAAAGAATCCATCATCACCGTCGAGGATGTCAGCTTCTCATTTGAGAAGACTCCCGTTCTCAAAGACATCACGTTTCGGGTGGCCCAAGGCGATTACCTTGGCATCATTGGCCCCAACGGGGGCGGCAAGTCGACCTTGATCAAATTGTTACTGGGTTTGTTACAGCCAGATTCTGGAAAAATAAGGATTCTTGGAAAAGATCCGTCCGAGAGGGCGCATCGCCATTTTATCGGCTACGTGCCCCAGCGCATGGCAGGCTCTCTTGGCTATTTTCCGGCGACTGTGGATGAGATTGTCCGAAGCGGCCGATTTGCTCAAGAAAAATGTGAAAACTGCGCCACGGATGATGATGTCGCGGTTTTCGAGGCAATGGAAGTCGCGGGCGTCACGGATCTCCGCCACCGTCTAATCGGCGATCTTTCCGGCGGCCAGCGTCAGCGGGTCCTCATTGCCCGAGCGCTCGCCCGCAGGCCCAAGATCCTGATCCTCGACGAGCCGTTGGTCGGGGTTGATTCCGCTGCCCAGTCCGCCTTCTACGAATTCCTTAAAAAACTGAACCGCGACATGGGCCTGACTATTCTGTTTGTTACACACGATTTGGATGTGATCGCCAGAGAGGCAGGTCATGTTTTATGTTTGAATTACACCATGCTCTGTCACGCCCGATCTGCCGAGTTTATACAAGGCGATTATTTGGGCAAAATGTACGGCGAAAAAGTGAAGTTTGTTACGCATAACCATTAAACCAAGTGCTTAAGGTTTAAGTGCTTAAGTGCTGATTGCATTTTTAAGCACTGTAGCACTTACTCCTTAAGCACTTACCCCTTATCATGTTAGATCTATTTCATTACGACTTTATGTTTAGGGCCTTTGTTGCCGGAGTGGCCATCGCGCTCATCGCTCCCGTCATAGGGCAATTTTTGGTGGTGCGCCGTTACGCCTTGATCGCCGACACGCTCGCGCACATTTCCCTCTTGGGTGTGGCCATCGGCCTGCTCCTTGGCCTCAATCCCATCCTCACGGCCATCGTGGTTTCGGTCCTTTCCGCCTTCGGCCTCGAATTCCTGCGTTCTCAAAAGCGGTTGAGCGGGGAAACGGTTCTCGCGCTCACCATTTCGGGCAGTTTGGCCTTGGCCGTGGTAATTATCGGTCTTATTAAAAGTTACAAAGTCGACTTTTTCTCGTTCCTGTTCGGCAGCATCACCACCGTCACCGCCTCTGACCTCTGGGCCGTCCTGATTCTTGGCACCTTGATCGTCGGGATCGTGTTTTGGTTCTACAAACCCTTGTTCGCCATTTCGTTCGATGAAGAATTGGCCGCCACTGACGGCATCAACGTCCGCGCCATCAATCTACTCCTCATAATCCTCTCGGCAGCCACGGTTTCCATTGCCATGCGCATCGTCGGCATTCTGCTGGTGAGCGCGCTCATGGTCATCCCGGTGCTCACGGCCTTCCAGTTCGGCAAGGGTTTCAAAAAGACCATGGCCCTGGCCGTGGGGTTCTCGCTCTTCTCCGTGGTCGTCGGCTTGATCTCGTCCTTCTACCTCGATCTCTCTAGCGGGGGCACGATTGTGATCGTGGCGATGATTCTGTTTATAGGCTCGATGGTGGTGAATCGGAGAACTAAATGAAAGTTAGCTGTTTTGTTTTGACATAATGATAAAATTGCTATATATTTATTAACCTGTCAACATACCCCTATTGGGTGTTAGTTGACCTGATCTTTTTCATCACTTGCGAATAAACCCTTGGCCCCGGCTTCCAGCAATCCGATCCGTCGGGAATTGGAAGCTGTGGCCAATGGGTGGCTATAGCGTGCAAAAACCTAACGCTTTTCGAGAGGCGAATATAATGTTCAAGAACTGGAAGGCGATCTGCGAGATCACGGACGCTCACGTGATGTGGGCGCTGGCAATGCTCGACTTGCGCTCCGACCTTGGCCGGAAGTTCGTGAAGCGGTTTCCTGAATACTTCACGAAGAAGAAGTCGAAGGGGCCCATTCCGCTCTCGGTGCTCCGCCAGGTAGCCCAAAAGGACGCGATCGCGGCGTACGGCCCTGATTTTGGTGATTACTCTGATAACCTGCAGTCGGTCGGAACCTGCGCGAAGTACAACATCCCCACCCAACCTTTTAGTGGCTCGCGTGGTGGATATGGATATGAGCCGCTCCCGGCTGAGCTCGCTCACCTCAAGGACGCCAAGGGGATTGGCCAGATTGCCGAATGGGGCGGCAAGAAGTTCGTCGTGGTCGACAACGGCATGCCTGAGTTCATCTATTTGGCTCCCGCCGAGCTCATCGCGGTCGACCGGTAGCCAAGGGGCCCAAGCCCGATCTGGCATGCTTCTCGTAACAGCTAGCGCTGTTTCGCCGCTGTCCGCATTCGCAAGGTGTGAAAACGAAGCCTTTGGTTAATGGCCCGAATTCGTTCGGACCAAGAGCTATCGGCTTTGAAACCCCCCTCAGCCGTTCCAACGGTGGGGGGTTTTTATTGTGGAAACAGCTTCAATCCACCCGAAACCCGATTCTGCGCTCTTCCGCAGGGGGTGCCGAAAGTTTTTCGATGGCATTCCAGACACGCCGGAATTCCTGATCCGACTTTTGGGCGTGCTTCAGGACGAACGATTTGATCTCTTTTGACTCTTTGGCCAAGGCCTCGTGGGAGGCCGAGGTCCGACGCAGATGAATGAAGGCTCGAATGACCTCGATGCTCATTTGGGCGGCGCGATCGCTTCGCAAAATATTGGCCAACATGAGGGCGCCGTGCTCGGTGAAGGCTGTCGGGAAGTATTGTCTGCCTCCACGTGTCTCATTTTTTGAGGTCACAAATTGTGACCTCAAAGTTTCTGATTCGGGTTTTGAGGTCGCAAATTGCGACCTCAAACATTTCCACTCTTCATTGGTGAGGCGAAAGGCAAAATCATCCGGAAATCGATTAATATTTCGTTTGACCGCCTGATTTAACGCCTTTGTTTCTACTTCATAAAGAACCGCCAAATCCTGGTCCAGCATCACCCGCTGGCCACGGATGATGAGGATACGACTTTCGATCCGTTCAGCGGGAACAATAGAGTCTGATTTCATATACAAAAAATTATGGTGAATTTGGATTATAGTGAACTTTTGTTCACTTATCAAGGGGAAAATAGTTTTGATATCGCAAATTGCGATATCAAGTTGATTTGAGGTCACAAATTGTGACCTCAAGTTTTTTCTCTCTCCCTTTGTCATTCCCCCGTAGAGGGGGATCTGCCTTTTTTGAATAAATTGATCACCGGTGAAGCGATAGATTCCCGACTTCTCGGGAATGACGGAGGGTTATTGGGTGGCCTTTTCCCCCACTTTGTCCTTAAATGATTGGGTATTAATTTAAACTATGTTAGTTGTGAAAGGCCTCTCCTACGACGGCAATGACGGAAACCTGTTCAACAGTGTCGATGTCACGCTGGACAGCGCGGCCCAGAAGCGGGTCGCGATTGTTGGTCGAAATGGCTGTGGAAAAACTACGTTACTCAAACTGTTGAAAGGCGAATTGGAGCCTCGTTCCGGCTCTGTCAGCTGTATCCGCGAAACCATCGGCTTTTTGCCTCAGGACATCGTGTTTCCCGATCTCACGCAGTTGGCGGGTGCTTATTTGGAATCCAAACTCGAGGAGGAATGGATGAGCTACAAAATCGACATGGCTATAGAGCAAGTCGGCCTTACGCCGGACATACTTATCATCGAACTCGGAAAGTTGAGTGGTGGGCAGAAAGTCCGTATTGCCTTGGCTGAGATTCTGCTTTTGGAGCCCACAATCCTGATGATGGATGAGCCCACCAACCATTTGGATGTGGGAAGCGTGGCGTGGCTAAAACGCTTTGTGAAGGAGTTTGCAGGAACCGTGGTATTTGTGTCCCATGATCGTGACTTCATCAATGCCGTGGGCAATCAGATTCTCGAAATCACAGGCAACAAGAAGATCGAGGTCTACGGCATGAATTACGACGAGTTTCTGGTCGAGCGTTACAACCGTTACCAGAAATCGTTACAGCTGTTTGAGTTCAGCCAGCGCGAGTACAACGAATTGGAGCTGTGGCTCCGTGAGAACGCCAATCATCCCAAGTACAAATTCACATCTACGGTGGCCCAAAAAAAGAAGGCGCTCGAGCGCCTGGAAAAGGGGGTCCCGCCCGAGCCGGTCGCAGACCCGCGCATCCACATGAAGGATCTTGAGGATGCCGAGGAGGGGAATGTGCTCATCGCCAAGATCGAGAAGAAGGCGTTCGAAGACCGCGAGATCCTGAAAAACCTTGATTTCCGGGTCATGAGCGGCGAGCGCATCCTCATTTCGGGTCGAAACGGTTCGGGGAAAACAACGCTCATGAACATCATTGCGCTCCGCGACACGGATTTTGTGGGCTCAATAAAGCTCCGTCACCCCGAAAAAGTCGGCTATTTGCGACAGTTCTGCGATTTGGACCTTGAAAACACCGTGGTCGAGGAATTCGGCAACAAGACCAAGATCGAATACACCCTGCGCCGAGCCATTCTGGCCAACTTTCTGTTTCCGGCCGAGTTCATGGATACGGCCATCAAAAAACTCAGCTTCGGCCAACAGCGCCGTCTGGAAATCGCAATCTTGCTCACCAACAAACCCGACCTACTGCTCCTCGACGAGCCTACCAACCATCTCGACATCTTTCTCCGCGAGGATCTGGAAAACTTCCTGGTCGATCAAAGCGTGGCCATGATCGTCATCTCGCACGACCGTTATTTTGTGGAAAAACTGAAAATCGGGCGGACGATTGAGTTATAGATGATTTTTCAATCGAAAAAACGAAGAAGGCGCGAATGATCATTCGCGCCTTCAATATTTTTCGTCTATTTCATCGATCCTTCATTTTGCTCACCTATGGGTGACCGTAAAGGTTTTGCTGAGGGTCTGGCCATTTACGTTGGCGATGACATCGCATTGCCTGCTTGAGCCCTCGGGGATGCCAATGAACTTGGTCGTCATGCTGAAGGTTCCAATGGTCTCATTCTGGTTGATATGGACATAGGTCTTCGGTGGGAGTGGTGGTTGTGTTTCTACCGCGGCAAATGAGACGAAGTCCTTGCAGAGGTTATGCGTGAGCTCGACATCCAGCCCTCGGAAGGGCGCCGGGTCTTTGAGGGTAACGGTGGCCATCACCACATTTCCATCGAGGATCGAGGTGGGCGACAGAATCAGCGAGGGAAGTGCTGCGATCAGGGGGTTGACCGTCAGCACAGCCGTTTTTCGTGAGCCGCCCAATGTGGCGGTGAGGGTCACCTGAGTGGGCACCGTCACCAGATTTGTTTGGATGTTAAACGTGCCCGATGTTATTCCAGGGTTCAGTGTCAGGGAACCAGGGATGTTCACGGCTGAGCCCGGGTCGGCGCTAAAATATATCGTCTGGGGGGCATTGGGCACCGCAAGGCTTACTGTCACGGTTCCAGTCGACGATTTCCCACTGGTCACCTCGGTCGGGGAGACTTTGAAATCAGACACGGTGATGGGGTTTAAAGTCAGGGCAGCCGTTTTCTGAGAGTTGTTCACTACAGCAGTGAAAGTCACCTTTGTGGCTACGGACACCTTGTTGGTCAGGATGTTGAACGTGCCCGAGGTCTTCCCTTCCGCGATGGTCAGGTTCGAGGCGGGTTTGGCCTCGTTGGATGAAATGGAAAGTCTCACTGGTTGGCCGCCTGCGGGCGCGGGGCCGCTCAAGGTCACGGTGCCGACCGATTGGATGGCGCCATTGGTCACCGGGGTGACCGAGGTCTCAGAAAGGGTGAAATCCGAAAGGGCCAGCGGGGCAGGGGTAGTGATCTTGAGGATGGCTGTTTTGCTTGAGCTGCCAAGCATGGTGGTGAACTTTATCTCGGATGAAGCTATCACCGGCTTGGTCAGGATGTCGAAAGTGGCCGAATTGGCGCCCGCTGCCACTGGCACAGACATGGGTATGGTTACCATGTTGCTAGGATCAGCCGACAGCAAAACCGTCAGGCCGCCCTCGGGTGCAGGGCCGCTTAGGTTTACGGTGCCCACCGCTTTGCCGCCCCCGATCAAAGTGTCCGGTGAAACGGTCACCGAAAATATCGTCCGGGGTTTGGTGATTGGATTGAGGGTGAGCTTGGCGACGCCAAAGGAACTGTTCAGCGTCGCTTTGATCGCCAAGTTCGTCACCGTCTGCACCGTTTGTGTCTGGATCGAGAATCGGACCAAGGTTTCCCCCTCGGCGACTTTGATGGTGTCTGGAAGGGAAACCGCGTCTTTGAGATCAGCGGATAGGTTTATGGTTAAGCCTCCTGCGGGTGCTGAGTCGCTCAAGGTAAGCATGGCGTCCGCCAAACCGCCACCTTCGAGCGAAGTCGGTAGCACAGTGAATTCGGAAATAGAAAAGGGCATTGGCGGGATATCTTGGTCGTTTTTCAGGCAACGGACAAAGTAGCCTTCATGCGTGTTTTCCGCATAGCGCATGATGGTTGTGTCATTCGAATCGAGGAATCGATTGGTTCTGGAGAAATCGGTACCAGTGGAGGTCCAAAACCCGGTGCGCTTGTCCCGGAGGGTCGATTTCCCGTCTTTATATTCGCTGAATCGGTTGAAATACCCGCCTGTGGTCGATCGGGTACCCAAGAGCAGGGCGTTGAATCCAGAGGATCCCCCAGACCTCAGTTTGGCCCCGGCGGAGGCGCAATCCCAGCTGTAATCCCTGGAGGATCCACAAGTCTGGCCTTCGTCCGTAAGTCCTTTTTCCAACGCAAACCACTCTTTGTCGGTCGGAACGTGCCAGTCCGCGGGACAAATGCCTTGGGTTCCATCAACCGAGGAGCCGCAAACCGCCTGATTCCCTTGGTAGAGGCCTCCATAGGCCGTGCAATTGTCTTCGCTGTCTCCATAGCAGAATTTCTGGATCGAGGAGCAGCTGGTTCCCTGCTCATTGGTCGTCTGCTTGGGTGTGGTGTTGGCGCAGGTTCCTGCAAATCCTTTGTCGCAAGAAGTGATTTTGGTGCCGATGTTCAGGTTTTGCGACATCCAGCATTGGGCTCCGATTTGGACCGTGGAATAGGATTTGCCATCACGAGCGTCGGTCATTGAATCGCCGCAAGCCCATGTGGATGAAGAGGCCGGATTGATCGTCAGCAAGGCTTTGACTTTCAGAGGAAGCGCGGAAACTTTTGAGGGGCCCGTGGCTGGGGGAAGCCAAGCGGACACGGTCACCTCTTTTGGTACGGTCACTTTTTTGGTCAAAATTTTGAAGTCGCCCGAGGTTTCGCCAGCCTTGATCCTTATATTCATGGGAAGTTTCGCCGAAATGGCCGGGGAGGCCGATAGTCTCACACGCTGTCCTCCAGTCGGCGCAGATCCGCTCAAGGTCACGGTACCCACCAATGAATCGCCACCGGTCATCGTATCCGGCATCAGGGTCAGTGAGGAAATCGAGAGTGAGGTGGTCGTCGTCCCAGGCTGAAACATGATCGTTCCTAATTCTCTGGGTTCGGAAGGTTGGTTCATATCGGGTGGGCCTTGGGGCTCGCCTGGCTCGGGGGGATGACCAGGTTCCGATGGCTGTTCAGGCTCGGGAGGTTGGTTTGGCTCTGGTGGCTTAGAGGGCTTATCGCCATGAGCGGATCCATCGGGTCCGCTAGGCGCGGAGGGTTTGGTCGGGGCTGTGGGTTTGGTTGGCGCGGCAGGTTTTTCCGGTTTCGAGATATCGGCTTTGATGGCTTGCTCGTATACCGTGTATTCACCCTTCAAACTTCCAGCTGGAAATTGCAAAGGCACTTTTTCAGACAGCACGAAACTGTCTCCAACCTTTGAAGGAAAAGGTTCGATCCAGGCACCGACATAATTCGGATTAAGTACAACCTCCTCGCCTGTTTCGTTATTTTCAGCATAATAGCGGAGGGTGGCCCTGAGTGCCACAATGGGCTTTGGAAGATCCTGAGACAGGGTGGCTTTGGCCTTGATCGTGGCGTAAAAAATCTCTGGGCCAGCGATGTCGGTCTTGCTGAATGCAGTGGGCTCGTATATGACGTCAAAAAAATCGATCGGCGCCGCATGCAAAAAACGGATTGAACCGAAAAGGAGTAGCGTTAAAACGCCCAAGGCCCACACCGTTTTCCTCGCAAGCTTGAAGCTTGTATTGAACACTGGTTTCATATTGATGTTTTTTTAATGATCTTCTAAGTTATTTTTTATCACTAAAGTTTTATTTAATCAAATCATTGAGGTTTCAAATTAAGCAAAAAATCCCTCTGCTTGGAGGACTGTCGGGGCAGATTGGATTTGCCTTAGCCATTAGCGGCTTGCTTCTGGGGTTGCGCGTTACGCCAATCCAGCGTCTTCTGCAGATTTTCCCTGTATTTAAGCAAAAAGGTGACTTCTATCGACTGTTGTTCAGACAAGATTAGCTCACCGAAAATGACATATTTCCGTTCCGCAGGCTTGATTTCATTCAGTCGTACTTCGATTTTTTCAAGCTCTTTTTCGATTTCTGGTAGTGGCATTTTATCGTAAGAGGACATTGTGTTTTTTGGGTTGGGGCAAAAGGTTTGTCTGGCTCTTGGCCTAATAATCCCTCTGTTCGGGAGGAAGGGGTCGAACCTTCGCATGGTGGCTCCAGAGGCCACTGCCT
>PMDG01000047.1 GCA_003154375.1 Candidatus Peregrinibacteria bacterium | reverse complement strand
GGCGGCACCACCGGCGGCACCAGCGGCAGCCACAGGTGCGGCGGCGGAAACTCCGAATTCGGCTTCCATGGCCTTCACCAAGTCGGCCAATTCGAGGATGCTCAGCTTCTTGACCTCATCGAGAATCTTCTGTGCTCCTGCGGACAATGTTACGTCTGACATAGTATTAATTAATTATGAATTAAGAATTAAGAATNNACGACTGGAGCTGGGGCTGCGGCGGCTTTCGCAGCAGCTTCCAACTTCTCCTTGTAAGCGTTAAGGACACGGGCAAAGCCGGACACGGGGGACATAAGGGAACCCAGCATCTTGGCGAGGGATTCCTCGCGAGAAGGCACCAGGGCCAACTTCTTGATCTCCTCGAGACCGACGGGCTTGCCTGCGATGAATCCTCCGAGGATCTTGAGCTTGTCTTGCTCCTTGGAGAAATTATAGAGCGCCTTGAAGGCGGCGAAATCCTCGCCGTACACAAACGTGGCGGCCACTTGGCCGGTCATCATTTCGTCGGTGACGCCTTCGAGCTTGTTCTCTTTGGCGGCGAGACGCATGAGGGACTTTTTGCCCACTTTGCATTCGGCATTGGCTTTGCGGAGGCGNNAATTAAGAATTAAAAATTACGAATTGCGAATGACGAGTTGCGAGCCAAAAAAAATCTCGCAGTCAGAGACAAACGAGACAATTCGGAACCAAACATTCGAAATTGGGTGCGTCTCGGCAGGTCTTATTTCCTTCGACTCGCTCAGGATGTCTCAGGATGCCTGCTGTCTTTGACGGGATCATTTTACGGAGAAAACGGGGAAAGTCAAATCGATTTCAAATCGGATCCACGAGGTCGGCGTATTTGGGATTAGAGAAAACATACGGCCAATCCGTTGGCAACCCATGTTTTGTCGGGTTGCGGAGGATATATTCGAGGTGGTTTCGGAGGTCGGATTCGCCACGGCAATAATGGTCGAAAAACGATTTTTGCCATTGGAATTTGGGGAATGGGTTTCGTTTGCCGTATTTGAGAATGAATCGCACCCGTGCGCGGATAACGGACAATTCCAAACAACGCACAGCCGGTACCATTTCACCATATTCAACCCTTTTCAACCCCCATATCAACAATTCCTTCTGAATTTCAAGAGGCAAACCCAATGGATCCGAAACTCTGACACAATGCTAGTCCTCGGCACCCCCAATATGAAAAAACCACCTCTTTTTTATTCCCGTGGCGGGAATTCGGAGGTGGGATTTTCTGATCAGCAAATAATTACGATTTTATCTTTTCGCCATCGATATCGGCATCCCCCTTCCTGAAAGCGGGGATATGGATTCTTCGCCTGACACTCATTGACTTCCCTGCAATTTCCAAAGGAAAAGCAACAACAATATTGGTGGTCCCCCCGTCCCTAAGACGATCAGCTTCCAATACCTTCACCGGCTTGCCATCAAATGTGACCTCAAAACTCTGTTTATAATCATCGAATTCCACCCCTGTCCTTCTCATGGCCTCATAATCCACCTCTTTGACCTCAACCCTTAGCCCACTTTCACTTGTTCCAGAAAGATAGGGCCTAAACTTTATCCGTTCATCGATCCCCTCTCCCGCATTCACCTGTTCAACCCATCTCAGGTCACGCAAAACCCTCCCCCGATCATCCAGTGCCATCTCTTTCCCGTTATATTTGATCGACTCTTGGGAAATATCCATTATGTCATTTGTGCCATCCTTGTTCTCTATTTTCAAAATCACCGATTCTGGCCCCACCGAGCAAGCTACATTCTTTGTGTTATCGTCAAAAACAAGATCCGCCTCTTTGCCAAGCCCGTCGACGCTCAAGGTCTTTCCATGCACAGAAAATCCTAAATCCCTTAGCTTCTTTGTCGCCTCTTCGCTGTATTCCACTTTGTCTTTTGCCACATTTTCCTTAGGCTTATCCGTCTTTTGCTTGAATATGCTCGGGACCTCCTCGTCCACAGGTTTATACAACAAATTTTTATCGTACTTTTTCTCGCCAGGAAAGCCATTTTCAGGCTTTAACAAAATCTTACAAGCGTCCTTTCCATCCTCAGACACCAAATACCCCCCATCAATTTTTATGAGCTCAACCGAATAAGCACGTGAATTGTCGCCTTTCATCTCCTCGAACTTAATTTTGTCGCCCTCGAAAACAAAATTATCAAAATAACCCCCTTTGTCTGCTGAATAATTATCCCGAAACCCCTCCTTTAAAATACGGGTTCGGTCAGCCTGACTAACCCCCGATCGTCCCAAAACAATATCTGACATGGAGACACCTGTGGGCTGAAAACGCTCAATTTTCCCCTGAGAATTTAGGTTCACTTTCAAGCCCTTGGCATCCATTTCCTTAGCCACTTTTTCCATCTCTTTAACATCTTGGGCCTCCTTTATTGTCGACTTTGCATTATCCAGCACTTCGGCCCCTTTTTGTTTTGCCTCAGTAGGTGACGCAGGGATCTCACCGACCCCCTTTTCGACCTTAACAGATTGATGTTCTAAGTTCTCAGGCATAAATTTGAATTTATAAAATCTTATAATTATACCATCTCTCTCTCTCTGAATTTCAAGAGACAAACCCAATGGATCTGAAACTCTGCTACAATGTCCACGCACTGTTTATTTACACCTACCTCCGCCACCACCGAAGCCGAGCATGAGATTGCGAACGTGCGTAGCGAAGCCCGAGCGGGTCTCGTGGGCACCCGCGAAGGGAAGTCGCGAAGCCAAGTGAGCTATCGAATGCGAGACCTTGAGCGGGAAAAGGCGGAAAAACCGAAGCGGTTTTTACGATTAAATTTATGCGCCATCACACCGTCGCCCCCGAAGACAAAGGCACTCGGCTCGACCATTACCTGGCCAAGGACAAACCCGAATTCACGAGGGCTTTTCTTCAGAAGATGATCAAAGTCGGGTCGGTATTCGTGAATGGCAAAAAAACCACAAAGCCGGGCATTCGCCTGAACACGGGCGATGAGCTTCTGGTCATCGTCCCGTCGATCCGCGAAACCGGCATCGAGGCCGAAAACATTCCGCTCGACGTGGTATACGAGGACAAGGACATCGTGGTAGTGAACAAGGCCCCTGGAATGCCCGTACACCCCACGGATCATGGCGCGCACGTTTCAGGAACGCTCGTGAACGCCCTTTTATACCATTGCAAGGACAGCCTATCGGGCATTGGTGGCGAAATGAGGCCTGGGATCGTGCATCGATTGGACAAATTCACCTCGGGACTCCTGATCTCGGCCAAGAACGACCACGCCCACCGCATGGTGGCAGGGCAGATCATGGCGCGGCACATAACCAAACGGTACATAACCCTGCTAAAAGGGCATTTGACCCCCAAAATCGGAAGCATCGAAGCGCCCATCCTGAAGACCATGGGAAGCCAGATGGTGAAGGTTTCCGGCGACGAGAAGGCCAAATACGCCCTCACCCATTACGAGGTCATCAAATACATCGGCGATTTCTCATTGGTCGAGGTTAGAATCGTGACGGGGCGCACGCACCAGATCCGCGTGCATTTCGCCTCCATCGGCCACCCCGTGGCTGGCGACGACCGTTATGGCGACCCCAAGACGAACGAATGGATCAAGGAAAAGACAGGCCTCAGCCGCCAATTCCTGCATGCCGCCTACCTAAAATTCAAATTGCCGAGCACAGGGGAAGAGATCGAGCTAAGGGCTCCGCTCGCGAAAGACCTGCAAGCCGCGCTCAAGAAACTGGAGGCTTTGAGCTAGGAGCCATATCCCTTTTCATTCAGAACGCAGTGGAACGGAGTGAAGAATCCCCTGCTTACACGATTTGAAGATTCTTCGCTTCACTCTGTTCGCTCTGAATGAAAAAAATGGGCTCCGCTTGCGAAAGACCTGCAAGCCGCGCTCAAGAAACTGGAGGCACTTAAAGCCTAAGCCGCAAACCGCACCCTTTCTGTCGTTTCGACTGAGCAGAGCGAATGGAGAAACCTGCGAACAAACCAACAGCCATAATCAGACATGGCAGTTCGGAGATTTCTCGACTCCGTCCCTTCGCTCGAAATGACGCGGGAGGGGTGGGAGCCGCTCAAACTGTTGCTCATTCTTCTTTTTTCGGAGACAAATCCTCTAAATAGCAACGCTCACACACGGCCGTGTAATCCTGCGCGCCGCCGACCTGGACCACATCCTTGCCCTCGGTGAGTCTTTTGGTGAACAACGCGTTCTCGCCACAGCCTTGGCAGACCGCCTTGAGTTTGACCACCTCATCCGCAATAGCCAAAAGATCGCCAATGTCCCCGAAGGGCTCCCGGCGAAAATCCATATCAAGGCCCGCAACGATCACCCGAATCCCCCGATCCCGAAGCGTGGCACACACCTCCACCATCTTCCCGGGGATGAATTGAACCTCGTCGATCGCAACCACATGGATTCGTCCCCATTCCCCGTCCACCCTTTTTAGGAGATCTTCAGCGTTTTCGACCATTTGGCTACCCATCTGGACATTGTCGTGCGTCACCGCAGACTCCACTGAATATCGAGTGTCGATGCTCGGCTTATAAACCCTGACATTCAATTTGGCGATCTTTGACAATCGGGCCCTTCGGAGCAACTCGGTGGTCTTTCCGCAAAACATGGGTCCCACAATACATTCGATGGAGCCGAAATTTTGCTTGTGGTAAGCGTTGCTTTTGAAGTGCATAGCGGATTGCTTAGGGATTCGTTTCCCAACTTACCATGAATCCCCTATTGTATTGAATTGACAGCAACTGAAAAGCTTGGAGCTTTGAGCTTGGAGCTGGGAGCCGCTCAAAACAAAAAATCCTCCCATTCTTCGCACAAGGCTTTGAAGGGAGGATTTCGGATTTTCAGTTTGGATTACTTCACATCCTTGATCTCGATCTCGGTGTATTCCTGTCGATGACCTTGGGTGCGGACGTAGCGTTTCTTGGGCTTCTTCTTGAAAACACGGATCTTCTCGCCACGGCCGAATTCCTTGATCTCGAATTCGACACTGGCGCCGGCCACGAAGGGCTCGCCGATCTCGGCCTTGGTGCCCTCGGCACGGAGGAGGACACGGTCGGTCTTCACCTTGTCGCCCACCTTGTGGTTCTTGAGTTTCTCGACGGTGAGGACATCCCCTTTCTGGACTTTGTGCTGGCTTCCAGCGATTTCGACAATGGCAAACATAGGATTGAGATTATTGAATGTGACTAACAACTAGTGCATTGCTGCGACAATTTATCAGTTTCATAGGATTCGGTCAATATCATTATCATCATCCACCTTGATAACGGCTTATTTTAGCCATAAACCAAAGAAATTTTTTGCACAGGAAAAGGTTAGCGGGGCTCTTTGGCCAGGGTTTGCACGAACCCTTCGAAAAACTTCTGATTTTTCGCGGCCCGATCCGAGAGGTCCTGGGCGCGACGACGGGCGAACAGCTTGAATTTGTTGTAATCCAGCGAAAGCCGAGAGAATTTTTTCTCAAGCGCCTCGGCGTCAAAACCCTCGAGACCCATGCAATAAGGGGCCAAATCGCCTTCGTACAGGCTCAAAACCTTGGGGCTGTAGCTGAGGGCCAAAGTCGGCGTATGGGCGATGAGCGCGGCGATCAAAAAATGGTACCGCATCCCGATGGCGAACTCTGCCTTTTCCAAAAGCTCCACCAACTCGGTAATATTGTTCGGGGTCACTATGCTTCCGCCGACCCGCTCCGCAAGCGGTTCAAGCACTTGTCGGTCGTGCTCGCGGATGCCTTGCATACTGACAAAGGTGAAGGTGGCGCCCTTTTCGGCCTTCAACTTGGACAAAACCTGGGCAAACCCATCGATCAAAGCTGGATTGTGATGGAGCCACGGCCTAAGGGAAATGAGATAGGTGTGAGGCTCTCGTGTCTTTTCCTCCTCCCCTGGTTTAAAGAGGAAGGCAGGATCTGCCGTGATTTCGACCTTGGCCGGATCGACGCCCAATTCCACGAGCTTGTCGAACGATGCCTTGTCACGCACCGTGATTCCCGATGCATAATCGTAAACCCACCGCGTGAGCCACATGCCCAGCCACGTTTTGAGCGGGCCCACTCCTGTGGCATAAATGAACAACGGCTTTCCCAACCGCTTAGCCCAAAACACCTGCCACGCCCACAAAAAACAGGCGAAAAGATGATTGTCCTGAAACAATCCCCCGCCCCCCAATACAACAGCTTGGACTGACTTGAGGGCCTTATACGACCCCTTGAAACCAAATCGGAACAGGGAGCGGAAGCCCAATGGGAACAACGGGGCCGTTTTGACCTTGAAACGATGATGCGTGTCCTCGGGATCCGCGGAAAAAACCGTCCACTCGTGGTTGGCATGGCTTTTAAGAATAGAGGCCAAAATGGCATCGTCCCCCACGTTGGTCGCCCCATAATTGCCGATTAAAGCCAATTTCATTCACTCACGATTAAATGGCAGGGCTCATTATACCTTTTATTCCATTACAAAAAAGAGGCAATAAAAACTGGGACTATCGCGACTTATACGATTGCCCAAGGCATCTCTAAAAATCCAAAGCTTCAAGAACCATGAACCGAGAGCTTATTAAGGCTGGAGTTCCTCCGCATGGCTGGGCGTGGTCTGGGCCTGTTGCGCGAGATCGGCTTTTAGATGCACATCGTGCTGGCCTGCGGAGCCTGGGAACTGCTCAAGGGTAGAAAGACGTTTCTCGATCTCACCCTGAAGGCTCGATGCCCTCGAGGAATCGACCAAAACCCCGATATTGTTCAATTCCTGACGGCGGTTGCTGATCAACGCCCGTTGTTCCAGAGTTGTCGCCTTTTTTTCAAAGACCTTTAAATCCGCCTCCAGTCGTTCGATACGGCCATGGAACTCTTTGCCCATTGTATCGGGAATGATCGGAAGGGGCTCGGCCACCTTTTGCATTTTGGCCTGCAAACCAAGGTATTTGGTCACCGATTCCAAAGAGGTTTCGAGCGACCCCAAAATCTGGTCAGCCTTTTCGATAAAGGTAGGCCGAGGCGCCACGAGATACATATTCACACTCGAAAGCTTTTCCCGCTGGGTCTGGATGATTTCCTTGAGACCCTCTTCGTCCTGAAGGGCGTCGAGTTTCTCGGAATGCCATTGTGCCCGATGTTTTAGATTCTCGTAGGAATCCATAGAGTTGTCGGCTTGGTTATTTTGTTATATTATACTATATATTTTACAAATAGTCAATAATATTATATAAATATAAAAATCCTTGTGGATTATCAAACGCCCACTTAGGTCTTTATTTCTCCTTAAACGTGAAAACCCCATCCCAATTGGCGGGGGGGGCGGTGAGTTAGGTGACCTCGTAGCATTCCTGGAACGAGTATCGGTATGGGTCGTAGCTGAAAGGTATTTCTTCCCCGAAATCGAAGGTTGGATAATTTTTCGAGGCGATCGCCTCCTGAATGGCCGAACGGTTTGAATGGATTTCGGTTCGCTTAGGAATGAGCACCTTTTCGCACCCCATCGCTTCGGCGCACCGTTTGGCATAATCCATCATTTCGTCGAACAGCGGCGCGGCCGCGACCTGACCCAGCAAAGCCTCGTTCGGATTGATACCTGGGAGGACGAGATATTTATTGGTTTGGCGTTCTTCAGGCTCTGAAATAAGGTCTTCCCCTAGGTATTCATCATCGAATTCCTTTGCCAGCGCAGTGGGGAGATGATCGTAGTGCCGAGAGAAATCTTCATCGTAGTCTTCCGTTAGGTCGGAATCGGTTTCCACGATGAGGAAATGCATTCCGCCATATGCAATTTTGTCTTTCATCGTGATCACATTCATGAAGTTGGGATTGTTCCAAAGCTTCTCGTCTGGCGTCACGCAAACCCCCATGTTTAGACCCGCGCATCCGTGTTCCTTTTTTTTGGAAACAAATAGCTGGTATTCCTGCTTCTCGACCCCTTCTGCGAACTCGTATTTCTGCATCTCTTCGTACATTTGGCTATATTCCCTGCCAAGCAAGGCATTTTTGATCAAGAGATTGAACTTTTGGGTGTTTCCTTTGGTTTCGATTTTGGACTTCAGGAATTCCTCCAGATTTCCCTTTTCCAACTCTTCCGTGAGGCTTTTCGTCACATCACCTTCGGCCTGGAATTCGGCGCGCTCCAATATTTTTTTTAGGACCTCCGTCTTTTTTGCCTCGTCCATCTTATCGTTTTTTAGGACGCCGGCGACCTGTTTGGCCAGACCCTTCAGGTCTTTGCTCCGTTTTCCAATCTCCGACTGTTGCCAAGCACCGAAACCCTCGGCGTCCTTCTTTTGCCATGTCTGGAGCAACAGCCCGATCAGGTCGTTGAGAGAGTCGCCCACGTATTCCTTATAGGCCATCAGCTCTCGGTGGCTCGAAAGCGAATCGGGTAGGCTCTGCCCTTGGCTTTGGTACACACGGTAGAGGATGCCGAGGAATTTTTCCTGTGCTGATTTCAATCTCCCATCGGAAAAGGCGAAACAGAGTTCCTTGCCGATACCTGCAAATTCGGAATCCGTAAGCTTTTTGCCTTCGGTCTTTTTTCCTTCCTCGACCGATTTCAAGATTGCGTTCCACGCCTTTGTATCCAATGTTTCGCCTTCCTTGAGTTTGTAGCCGCCAGAGCTGACGGAAATAGTCTGGCCTTGGAATGGTTCGAGCGACTTGGGCACATCGCCCTGTCGATCCTCGCGGGAGCCAATAAGATTGGCATACTGATTTCGTTCCACACCGATGGCGGGCGGAAAGGTATACATCACAATGGCTGGGAAAAAGCGGTTGTTGAAATCATCAGCCTCGCACGTGCCGTCCGCGATCTTTTCCTGGAGCGCTTTGGTCACCTCCACGATCTCTCGATACAATTCGGGTTTGCCTTGCTCCTTGGCCGCCTTGAAACCCTGGTAAATCTCTGTAAGGGGGATCGACTTGCTCTCAATAAAATCCCGGATCAAGCTGGATTCCGCGGAGAGGTCATGGATCTCACCCCCATACAATCCATCTATAATTAGATTCCGAAGAATGTCGTGCGCCTTAATGCCAGTTTGGGTGGTTATAAATCTCAACAAATTGGGAACCTTGGGATCTGCGAAATCATTTTTTTTCAAAAGCCAGCTAAAATCCTCCAGGCAAAGGAACGATCCAATTTTCTGGCTCATGATGGTTGGATACACCAGGTTGGCCCAAAGGTCGGGTTTATTTTTCAGCGTCTTCCAGAGCCCATAAAACGCACGGCCGAACCTTTCCTCGACCCCTTTGCAGTTCGTCAAAACAGCCTCAGCTTGCTTTGCCGCCTCCGTTCCCGACAAATCAGAGGCAAGGCTTCCGATGTAATCCGCCAACCCTTTTTCGATTCGGGATTCTTGATCCGAAACATGCCTAAAATAACTATTATAATCATCACGCTCAATAATGGCCAAGCCTGGATTTTTTTTTGAGAGGGTATCAAAGATCTTTTTAGGGTCCAGGTTTTCGAAATGTGTGATGTAGTCAAGCAAAATTTCAGCCTGCCCCGTTTCAATGAGTTTCTGTCCGAACTCGTTGTGATCCAAGCCGTGGAATCGATCGAGATATTTGAGGAGGGACTCCCCATGCCCATTATTTATGAGCGCGAGGGCGATTTTCCTCGAATCGAGCCCCTTGAAATTATCAAAATTTACTAGGACCGAATCGTATTCCCCCCTGTCGATCATTTTCAGGGCGATTTCGTTGTGGTCCAGAGCATGGAATTTATTGATGTGCCTGACTACATAGTCGCCCTCCCCCCCGTCGATCATCCTCAGTGCGATCTCGTTGTGGTCCAGCCCAGGGAATTTATTGAAATTTTCGACGACAAGGCTGCCCCTACCCCAGTCGATCAACCCTTGGGCGATCTCGTTGTGACCCGACGCTTGGAAGTGATCAAGGAATCTGACGATTTCATATACATAACCTTCATCCTTGTCGATAAGGCCTAAGGCAACCTCTTGCCTGAGGCCATGAAATTTATGCAGGTTATTTGATAATGCCCGAGCGTCTCCCGATTCGATGAGCCGCATGGCGATTTTGTTGTGATCCAGTCCTTGGAAACTATCGAGATGGGAGGCAACCCAATATCCATGGCCAGCATCAATTAAGCTGGTCGCTATTTTTTTGTGATCTTCAGGCAGAAAACTTGAAATGTGGATCGAAATATCATCACCCCTACTGATCCCGATCAGCTTCTCGGCGACCTCCGCATCTAGCCCGTGGAAGTATCTGAGATTATCCAAAAGACGATCCCCTAAATTTTCTTCAATAAGCCTAAGCGCCAAGGGTTTATGAAGTCGCGCATCTACTTTTTCCAAAAAATCAAAAGACTCGTATGATTTGATAATCGTTTCAACCTTCTCATCAATCCATTTCAGATCTTCAAGCGTCAGTCCAATCCGTTCGCGGATTTCCTCCGCGGCCAAGGTTTCTGGCTGTTTGAGGATGGCTTCGGCAACCCTTTCTGGTTTTCCCTTTGGTGTTTTGTTTTTTTCTTCGGGCATTTTTTGTTGTCATTCCCTTGCAGAAGGGAATCTGCTAATTAGATGTCAGAAAATGGATAGGTTCCCATCGGAGTTTGCCCTCGTTTAGACGGGGGCGGGAATAACGGATGGAGGATTATTTCTCCGTGAACGTGAACACCCCATCCCACCCCTCCGGGGGCGGGCTTTTGAGGAACTCCTCGCACCGATACACGAATACGCCTGAGGCCGGATCGCCATGGATCGTGCTGAACTGATCCCTTGCGCCTAGGAAATTTCTGGCCCGATAATAGGCCAATCCCCTTTGGAAAACCGTGATCAGCCTGTTTTTTTCTTCCGAAACCTCGTCCTTTTTGCCCACCAGCTCGAAAATCCGCACGGGTTGTTCCTTGCCTTTCACACGGATCAAATCGAGTTCGCGACAGACAAACTCGTCGCCAATCAGGGCCAGGGTATTCTCGGAAATGATGAGTTCGGTGCCGTATTGCTTGTTGATGCCCTCCAGTCGAGAGGCGAGATTCACGTTGTCGCCCATCACGGTGTAGTCGAACCGACTCTCGGAGCCCATGTTCCCCGCGATGGCATCGCCCGAGTTGATCCCGATCCGGACCCGGAACGGCGGGAGGCCCTGCTGGATCCATTGCTGACGCAATTCTTCAAGCTTCTGTTGGCACTCCAATGCGGCCGAACAGGCGCGCACCGCGTGATCTTCCAACGAGATGGGCGCGCCCCAGAAAGCCATGATGGCGTCACCCTCGTATTTGTCCAAGGTTCCTAGACGTCCCAGAATAATGTTGGTCATGGCGCCCAGATAGGTGTTCAGGAAGCGGACCAATGGTTCAGGCTCCATTTTTTCCGAGATCGAAGTGAATCCCGCGATATCGGAGAAAAACACCGTGATATTCCGCCTGGCGCCGCCCAACTTGAGGGAATCCGGGTCCTTCAGAATCTGATCCACCAAGTCCTTGCTGACATATTGCCCAAAGGCCTTTTCAGCGAATTTGCGCTCTTTCTGCTCCAAAATGAACCGGAGCAAAAAGGTCCCCACAAAGGCAAGGAGGGCATCCAAAATCGGATAAACCACATTCACGAACACCCCGCTTTCGTAGCCCATGATGCCACTGACGACAATGGCCAAAAGCTCGATCGCGAGGATCGGGATGGCAAACCTAACGCGGAGCATTGAAAACAGGAAAATATTGATGGCAAGCAAGGCCAAGAGTTCGATCCACAGGCTTTGGGCCGATTGATCTTGCAGGAATTTTCCCGAAAGGATGGTCTGGAGGTTGTTGGCATGGACTTCGACCCCTGGCATCTTGACCCCTTGGCTAACGGGAGAAAGGTACTGGTCTTGGAGGTCGATGGCTGTGGGGCCGATGAGCGCGATTTTCCCCTTCAGATCAACGGTATTGCCATTCTTGTCGATCAATTTGCCCTGCAAAACATCGCTCATCGAAAGCTGGGTGTAGGCCTCGGGTTCGGCAAAATAATTCACATACATGAAATAGGAATCCTTCCGAGTGGAGGAGTCCCGTAGGGTGACCGCTGGAATTTGGATGTCTTTCGAAAACTGGTAAACCCCTTGCTGGACCCGACTCCCTTCCGATTTGGCCTGCAAAGCCTTTCGGGCCAGAAGCAAGGAAAAGGATTCCGACACCTTGTTGCCGACCGCATTGAACAACGGGATTTTGCGGATAAATCCGTCTTCATCCATGCTCACATTGATCCAACCCACAGCCGGGCTCGATTCCATGATGGTATCGTTGGGCCACTCTGAACTGGATCGACCCTCATCGAAAAAATATCGGCCCGCCAGCACCGTGTTGGGGTATTTTTGCAGGGCGTCCCGGAAGGTCTGATCGTCGGAAACACCATGGGTGGACGGATCTGGGAAAGTAATGTCGATTCCGACCGCGGAAACGCCTTTTCCGTTCAGGATCTCCAGGGCTTTCGCGTAGTTTTCCCGTTTCCATTGCTGGAGCGGACCCAAGTTTTGGGGCAACAGGCTTTTCTCGTCGATGGCCACGATCACGATTTCAGGCGAGGCCGAGGCAAAATCGTAGAACTTGTTCTGGAGCCCCCTTTGGATCCCCATGAAAATTCCCCGCTCGGAAACCAGGGCAAGCAAAAGGACCAAAACGATGCCCAACCCTATGAATTTGAGGAATTTTTTCTTCAGGTGACCATAAAATTAATCTATATATTATACCATTTTTTGTCTCTAAAAACAAGGAGGTTATCTACCCATGCAAGTCATTGGGTTTATTTTTTCTTTTCTTTTTCCGCTCGCCGCGGGGGCGGGGGTCTTTTGAGTGGCCAAAAGACCCCCAAGAAAAGCCACTGGGGGCCCATGAGCCGTGAAACCGCCTTTACCCCGAGGACCAACAACGAACACGGCCATGGATCCCCAGACCCCTTTTCGCCCCTCATCATTCGCGGCACATCCAAATGGCGTGTGCCTGGGTGCTCCAAATCCTGCGTGTTGACGGTGAAATTTGACTTACAAACGAAGGATACTCGGCTTCGGGGGGACCCGGGGGTTTATGCTGAACTGCGTTGTCGGGACAAGGCGATGTGCCGGGTGGTGAATCATAAACCCCCAGGCGGTTTTTTGGTTACTTTTTGACCGCCCAAAAAGGAACGCCCGCCGTGGCGAACGGCGTCGGGAAACTGAATTGAATTTTGCGATACGGTGGGAACAAATATCCATTGGGAATTAGTTTTCAAAAAACCAAAAACTAAAAAACCCCTGGAGGCCAGTTGGCAATCCAGGGGTTTTCGGATTTTGAATTTATGCCTGAGGTGTGGCTTCGGGAGCAGGGGCGGCGGCGGCTTCCGCGGCCTTCTTCTTCTCGTCGGCGATGATCGCCTCTTGGAGCAATGCCTCCATCTTGGCCTCCTCGGCAGCGCGATCCTTGTCGCTCACCTGCGTCTCGGTTAGACGGGCGGACTTGCCGGAACGGTTGCGCATGTAATACAGCTTGGAGCGGCGCACCTCGCCTTTCTTCTTGATCTCGACTTTGATCAGGTTCGGGGAATTCATCAAGAACACCTTTTCGACTCCGATGCCTTCGACCATCTTGCGTACCGTGAAGGACTTTTCGACCCCTTCCCCAGCACTGACCCGGATGACCAGGCCTTCGAAAATCTGGATGCGCTCGCGAACCACCTCGGCGGCCTTTTTCTTGCTGGCGACCTTGGCTCCGCCCTCGTCATCGCCACCCTCCTTGATCAGTTCCCTGACCTTCTGGTGAACACGAACCGTGTACCCCGCCTTGATCTGGGGGACTTTCTTGATCTCGTCTTTGAGGATGTCTCGGATAAGCGGATGCATTGTGGTAAGGACTAAGGGGTAAGAACTAGGGACTTTGACTGGCGGAAGGCCAGCACTATACCCAAAATTGCTTGATCAATCTAGTCAAAAACGGCCTTTAACGCAAGAGAATTTTCCAATTGTGGCACCGCTTCGCGTGGAACCCATTGTTGAACCTGTGGTGGTTTTATCAACAATCGGTGCCACAAAAGGTGCCACCATCGGTTCCACAACGGGAGTCTAAGCCTTCACCTTTTCGAGCTCCTTCTTCAACTTGTTGACCGCGACGATCACCTTTTCGTCGGTGATCAACTCATGGATGAATTTGTCCTTCATTTCCAAACGATAGAGGAAGTCGCGCTTGTTCATGGCCGTGAAGCGGATTTCCTTCCCATCCTTGGCGTTTTCCGAAAGGACCTTGCGCAAGCTTTCCGCGTTGATCTCGCCCACGACGAGCAAATCGACTGGCGCCTCTTTGCCCAGGAACATACCGGTGAGGATCAACAAATCGACTTCGCCCAAATGGGTGATTTGGTGGATCAGTTCGCTATCGTTGTTGTTGGCTTTCAGAAACATGTCGCGCAACTCGTTGAAAATGACAAACTCCTTGTTGGTGAAAAAGTATTTCTTACGGTTGCGTGTGCGGGTCTTGAGCAACCCGATCTTCCTCAAATTGTCGAGTTCACGGCGGATCGAATTGATCTGCTCGTCCAATTTGCGGGTGAGCTCGCGGATGAAATACTCCTGGTCGGGATTCATGAGGAATGTGCCAAGAAGCTTGACCCGGGTCTTTGAGCTGAACAACGCTTTAAGCATGGTTTTCGTTAGAATAAAAAAATAAGGCGGAAGAAAATCGTCGAGGATCTCTTTGGCCTTTTTATTTTGATCGCGGGGCGGATTTGCCACCCCCAGAAAACTTGTACATAAAATTTATACAGATTCATGAATCCGNNATATTTTAAAAATAGAACTCTATTTTTGATCATGGGTAACTTAGTTGAACTATAAATCCCTATTGCTATCCGATGGATCTCCGATTGAAGACACAACAAAAAAACGATCTACTGGATATCAATCTGACATCTGTTGGATAGGCCTTAGGACATTTTCTGCGGGGGTTTCGAATCCGTGGATCCGACCTCTGGCCCGCTTCCCTCGTCATCCATCGGTTCCTTGAGCGATTTCCAATACAGCACGCCGAGACCCCCAAGAATGGCGCCAAGGCCAGCGGCCTGGAACAGGACCAATGTCGGGCTGGTGCTCGAACCGAGCGGGGTGTACCACGAGCAGGTGGCTGCGATCTGGGGCAAGGCCAAAATCAAGAGGAAAAGGAACACGATGCCCAAACCGATCGGATAAAGTTTTTTCATAGAAATTTATATTTTACTTTTGATTGGATTTTACCATTCCCCGATCCTCTTTCAAAACTCATCCTTATTATTTCTGGTCCTCTATCTCCTTCAATCTCCTCTTCTCGATCGCGGGCATCATCGGATTGCCAAGGGTGTATTCGGTGTTGCCGGAGCGGCCCTCGGCCGTGGCTACCAGATCCTTGAGTTTTTGATTCAGGGCGTTGGTAATAATCTCGGCAGACCTCAGATCGAGCTCGAGTTTTATATTGCCAATTCCTAACAACTCTTGGCCTGGCTGAATTTTCGCCCGCCCCTCCTTGAGTAAAATCTCAGTAGAAACCGCGACTTTGCCCAACTGCTCCTTCACCGCATCGCGATCGATCACTTTTCCGCGCCCGAGCGTCTCCGAACCCCTTGAATACCATTTTTCAGGGGGATTCTCCATGATCTGTTTTTCCGCTTTTTTCATCAACTCCTGCGCCGACTTCTCCAACTCCTTCTGAGCCTTGTCATTGTTCAACTGCAACCCTTCAAGGTTGACCTCGAATTGGAATTCGGCGCCTGCGTCCTTCACTGTGATCATGTGTTCCATTGGTTCTGCCATAACGATTGAATTACGTAAATAATAAATTACAGGCTTCCCAGCATTCGATCCGCCTCTGAAGAGTCCTCAGAATTCTGATTGTGCTCCCTTTCCCTTCTCACCTGTTTGTCCTGCTCAATCATCTGATTCTTGATTTGATGCAGTTCGTCCAGCCCCTTTTTCAATAAGGCGCTCCGCTTCTTCATGAAATCCTCATTGACCCTCAACATCTCCTTGGCCACCCTCAAATACTCGACGATCCTCTTTTTCTCGTCCTCAGTGAAAATATCCACATTTTTTAAGATTCCCAAATAATTCTCGGGCGTGAGTACGTCGCGGTTCTGGTCGATGATCTTGAGAATTTCCTCTTTGGTCATTTTTTATATTTTATTTTTTATATTATATCATGAAAATCCCCTCTGAATCAATCCCCAATGGCCGAAAGTCGCTGGGCGTGTTCTAGGGCTGGAATGAAGTAATCCTGGAACATCATCAACTCCATGGCCGTACCAGGATCCCCTTGAAGCTCACGGAATTTGCGTTGGGATTCCCCTTCGCCCATGGCCATGGCCAACGCATAAAACCGAGCCGACTTTTCTCGAATCGCCTGGACATCATTCGATTCTAAAGCCCCTTGGACACCTCTCGAAGCCTGAACCACTGAAAGAATCAATGGTATTTCGATCGCCTTCGATTGTCGTAACATCTCCTCAATGCGGTCACAGGGCAGAGTGCTCAAGTAACGTGCAGCCTCCTTTTGAGCTTCCGTCATGAATCCCCAACGCCCCCCCCTATCGGCATTTTCCCCCTTGAATACCAAAACCGTTTTTGCCGTGGCATCCACAGAAGATCCTTTGGATGCCGTAGCACAAGCCCCAAAGAACACCCCAAAAGCCGCAAGCAAAGCTCGATTCCTAGAAATCAACGCCGCGAATAGGCGCCCCGCTTTCCGGCCTTCAAGCTCCGGGCCCATTGAACCCTGATCGAATTCCCCAATGATCGAAGCGCAACCCTTTTCCATAGCTAAAATTACAAATGCAATATTAGATCGAAAGACAGCGCTTCGAGACCTTTTTCTTGCTCATACGCTTTTTCTTGCCATGCCCATCCATATAATTTGGATCCCACGCACGCTCCTCATCGCCTATGACGATATTCAAACATTTTTCAACCTCATCCAAGCCGTCCTGGGATTCATCTTCGAGATCCAAATCTTCCTCTTCCTGGTCCACCTTGCCTTTGAGACCCCCCTCTTTCGAAGAGGACTGTTTCCCAGCTTGTTCAACCGCCTCGCCCAGAAGGTCTTCCTCAGAATCGTCTGGCCTTACCCCAGAAGTGGCGCAAGACGTAGGCCCCATTAAAAGCATGGCCAACAAAAGGATCAGTTGCCTTCTGCAACTTCGGGCACCTTCAATCTGACTCCATTTCCCGAGAACAGGCTCACGATTCGAAAGAGTCTCTGAACAATCGCGCGAATGCATAAAAACAGGGTTAATGGTTGTTTATTGTACATCATTAATCGATTTTGTCAATATAAAAGCCACACCCAAAAATCCGAATCACCGAATCTTCGAAATCCGAAAAAGCACGAAATACGAAAATTAAGAAAATATGAAATGGCTCGGACCGATTCGAAATTCGTATTTAGAATTTTGATATTTTTCGGATTTCGAAGATTCGCATTTCGAGTTTCAAGAATCAAAGCGTCCGCTCCTTCTTATCAATCCGATATACTTCGAGAATATCGCCAACGAGCACCGGCTTGTGAGTCTTGATGCGGATGCCGCATTCGGAACCCTTGTCGAGCTCGCGGACATCCTGTTGGACCACCTTGAGGGATTCCAGTTGGGTCTCGAAAAGAAGCTCGCCATTGCGCTTCACGCGGACCATGGCGCCCTTTTCGACTTTTCCTTCGGTCACCTCGCAACCAGCGATGATCCACACCTTCTTATCCAGGAATATCTGCTTGATCTCCATCTTGCCCAACTCGACCACGGTGATCTCGGGCAAAAGCATCCCGGACAGGTAGGCCTTGATCTCCTCGATGAGATGGTAAATGACGGTGTAAAGCTTGATATCCACCTTATCGGCCTCCGCCAATTTCTTGATGTGCGTGCTGACATCGACGTGAAAGCCGACAATGAGCGCCTGGCTGGCCGCAGCCATGGCCACATCGGTCCCCGTGACATTGCCCACGCCATAGTGGATGACCTTCACCGCCACATCCTTGCCCTTGATCTTGGCCAGCGCTTGTAGAATTGCCTCCAGCGAGCCTTTCACATCGGCCTTGAGCACGATCTTGAGGAATTTCATATCGCCCGTGCTGATCTGGTTGACGATGCGCTCCACCATGGAGCCGCCCAGATCGCCCTCCTGTTGCAACTTGAGCTCCAAGATCTTTTCCAACCGCGCCTTGGCCATCTTCTCGCTCTTGAACGACTGCACGATGTCGCCTGCCTTGGGGACCATGTCCAAACCGGAAATCCGCGCGGCGCCCGATGGGGCGACCTCTTTGAGATCTTTTCCTTTGTCGTCTTTCATGGTCTTCACACGACCCAAGGTGGTGCCGACCACGATGGAATCCCCCACATGGAGCGTGCCGGTGTTGACCAGAATGGTGGCCACAGGACCCAGAGACGGATCGAGGTTCGCCTCGACCACGGTGCCGACTGCCATGCGTTTGGGATTGGCCTTCAGGTTTTCCATGTCCGCTACCAGCAAAATCATTTCCAACAACTTATCCACGCCCGTGCCCTTGAGGGCCGAAACAGGCACCATGATGTTCTGGCCTCCCCAATCCTCGGATTGCAATCCGTATTCCACCAACTCGCTCTTCACCTTGTCGGGGTTCGCGCCGGGCTTGTCCATCTTGTTGATGGCAACGATGATCGGGACTCCCGCCTCTTTGGCATGGTTCAGGGCTTCGATGGTTTGGGGTTTCACGCCTTCGTCGGCCGCGACCACCAGGATGGCGATATCGGTGACTTTGGCGCCACGGGCGCGCATGGATGCGAATGCCTCGTGGCCAGGCGTATCCAAAAACGTGATGAGACGCCCGTTCTTCTCGACCTGATAGGCGCCGATATGCTGAGTGATGCCACCCGATTCCCCTCCCATGACGTTGGTGTGGCGGATCGTATCGAGAAGTTTGGTTTTGCCGTGGTCCACATGGCCCATGACCGTGACGATAGGAGGCCTTGGCCTGAGAACGCTTGAATCTTCCTCTTTGAGCAGAGCCTTGAGATCACCGGCCAATAGCTCTTCGGAAGTGGCCACATGCTCCACCATCCTGACCTCGACCCCCAAATCCGCAGCGATCACGGCCGCGGTCTCATAATCGAGACGCTGGTTGATGGTTGCCAAAATTCCGTTTTTGAAGAGCGCGGCGATCACATCCGTGACGGGAAGGCCGGCCTTTTCTGAAAACTCCTTCACACTTACAGACGAGGGAATCTCGACCACACCCACCTTTGCCTTGATCTGGGGCTGCGCCTTGGTGACGCGCCTCTGGCTGATGGCGCGACCCTTCTTCTGCTCGCGGAACTTCTCGCGATCTAGCTCTCGCTCGATTGCGATCTCCTCGGCCACGACACCCTCACCCGCGCCTTCGCCCGTATCGTAGGACACACGGGCCACCTTGACCTTTCGGCCTGTGTGCGGATGGCGCATCATGGTCAGGATCTGCTCCTCGGCGGATTTGACGGCCTGCTTACCCTTGCGCTTGCCTTTCGGCCTGTAAAACGTTTTCGGAAAATAATCCAATTTGCCCTGTGCGGTGGCCACCTCGATACGTCGGTTGACGGAGATTTGGGGAGTGGCTGTGACCGCGGAAGGCACCGCCTTGGGCACCTCGGACCTTGCATGGGCCGGCGCTAAAACCTCGGGCTTGGCCGACGGTGAGACCTCCACTTTTGGAGCCGTTTCGGGCTTCGCGGCCTCGCCCATTTCTTCACCCTCTTTTTTCTCGGCCTTTTTGCGGGGAACACGAGGCTTTTTTGGCTTTTCCTCCTTTTCCTCTTTGCCATCTTTGAAAACGACTGCGACTCTCTTGTGCGTCAGCGTGGGCTTCACCTTGCCCTTCAAATAGCGGACGATCCCCTTGCCCAATCCGTCATCCACCTCATGAGCGGCGGCCCCCACTCCAAAATTGGTCTTCTGAAGCTCGTGCCTCAACTCCTGAGTGGTGATTCTAAGTTCCTTGGCGATGTCCGCTAAACGCATTCTTGATTGAGATTAAGAAAAAGCGTGACTAGAGTATCACTCTGAAGTGTGAAATGCAATTTTTAAACTGCAAAACTGTAAATTTTTAAATAAACCTGAAAATTTTTAATTTTTAATCGTGTTTAAAAATTCAGATTTAAAAAATTATTTTCCCGCCCTGCGGCGGACAGGTCAGTTTATAAAATTTGCAGTTTAAAAATTCAATTTTGTATCAGCGTCTTCGTCATGGTGTCCAACTGGTCTTTCATCCCGAGGGGGCCGTTCAACACAAAATGGCTCGTGGCATCCCGTGGCGTCTCGATCCGGTAACGATCGGATTTGACCTCCTGTTTACCCGCGCTTTCTCCCTTATCGATCACCAGAAAAATGACGGAATCCGCATAGTTTTCAAACGGTTTGTCGGAAAAACCCACGGCCCAGATCTTGCCCTCGATCGCCCCGAAACTGCGGTAATACCAATCCTTGGGGTATTGCATGGAAAAATCCTTGATCAAATTCTCGTAAAGACGCATATCCGCGCCAACGATTTTCGGAACGGAAAGATCGGCCCCGGGCGTGATGATCTTTTTATCAAACGTGATTTTCACATCTTTCCCATCGGTGAGAACCCAATCCCGCTTATCGCCTTCCGCAAAGGAAGCCAGACGGTTGAATTCGATCCCGCCATCCTGGGAAGCGGTGCTGTACAGGACCCTGAATTTTTTATCCTCCAACTTGTAGACCACAGCCAGCAAATCCTGCTCTGAAACGATCTCGAACTGATCGATCTGGGCTCCAGCCGGAAGCAAACCGCTCTGAGCCTTGTGAAAAGCTGCCACCACATCATCCGCAGACGGTTTCGATGAAATGGGCAATGGTGTAGGCTCAGATGTTCCACCCTGTGCGGGGGTATCCGCGCACACGTAGCTGGTGGGACATCCGTTCTTTCCGATCGATCGAGCCTCCACATTCACACACCCTGACGGTTTCGCCAAAAAGGGGCAATCCGGCTGATCCTTTACATCCTCCAAGGGAACACAAGCCCCCTCGGCATCCACCTCGGCGCCGGAAAGCTCACATCGGAACCCCTCCGCGCACGTCAGATTCTCGGGGCCACCGCATTTGTCGCCGCCCAACGCCTTGCCTTCCAGGATCGTAAAGTTTTCCAAAAGCGAATAAAAAGCGGCCTGATCCGACTCACCCCCCAAAAAGGAAATGCGGTAAACACGTTTCCTTGACGCATTGGGAACGTAAAGCCTGACTTTGGCTCCATCCGTGTAGCGGAAAGAACGCTGGCCACCCACCGTGACCATTGCGCCATCCTCGACCTCGTGGGCCGCCACAAAGTCGTCCAAATTGGTGTCCATGTTCGAAACCACGATTTTGACCGTCTCGATTCCATTGGATTTGAGCGTGACCCCATCCAGACCCTCGACCAGCTCCCATTCGGAGGGATATTGGAAACCGAAACCCCACCTTGAGCCCTGATAATCGGTCAAGGCCTCGCTTTGCCCCTGCGACAACTGGATCGTATCGACCACCAAAACCTCCTGCCCGCTATGGGCCTGTTTCTGCATGACGCCCTTCACCGTTACCGACTTCCCCACGTAATTTTCCAAATTGATTTTGGTGCTTTGGACCACGACCACTTTTCCAGTCTCGGTCTTGATCTGGTGAGTCCCTTCCTGATACAGGCTGATCTGGATCGGCTCAAGATCGCCCGTGACCGTCACCGTATCGGCCTGGCTTCCGACATTCGCGCCCACCCGGTCTTCGAGACTGGGAGGATTCTTGTCGCAGGCGGAAAGGGAGCACAACGCGGCAAAGCCCAAAAAAGCGATGATAAATTTTCTCATAAATATGCTAGATCAAATTACAGCCTTTGGATTATACCAAATTTCCGCGCAAAGGTATTTGACAAAAATAATTTTCTATATTATTTTATACAACTAAAACCTCTATTTTCATGAATCCGAAAATCACCATGATCGGTGTGTCCCATCTTTCGAGGCAAACCGCCAAAGGTCTCAAAATGGCTTTTGACGAGCTCAAGCCCGATGTGGTCACCTTGGAATGGAGAAAGGAAACAAAACCCCAAACCGGTACGGCCCAAGCTGAGATTGACTCCCTCAGCCTATCCGCCGAAAAAGCGTTCGGCGAATTTGGCGTGAAATATTGTCGTGATCGCTTCATGGGAACGCTCTTTCGATATTATGCCAACGAAGTCGCGTCCGCCACTCAATTTTGTGAAAAAAATGGTATTCCACTCATCTTGACCGACTCCTCTGATATCGTTGAAAAAATCATGACACCGCTTAATGGAAGGCTTGCGGAGGTGGTCCTCACTGAAATCAGAACCACGATCCAAGACATCCTGGATCGTGGCGTCACACGAGTCCTGCAGGATGATGCCGAAACGGCAAGCTCGGGCATCGCCCGATCCGTCGTTAGCAACCTGGAAAAGCGCGTGCTCCTGCCCTTCCACCGATTCTTCAAAACAGGGGAAATCGATCCAGAACTTCTGAAAAAGGGCTTTCCCGACCTTCGAACCGCTCTCACTGAAAATCGGGAAAACCACCAAGCCAAGACCATTCTGGAAACCATCGAAACCCATCACCCTTCGCACCTTTTGCATATCGGCGGGGTACTCCACTGCGTCGAAGTCTCCGAATTACTGGCCCGCATCGGACTCCCCAACGAAACCCCGACCCTCTACGAAAGGATAAAACCGCTTGTGTCCGCGCGATTCACCCCTCATTCATTCCCAGCAGAAAAACAATAACCATTGGATGAGTGGCGTTTCTATTGGAAATCGAAAAGAAACCAATAAAAATTCGATTGGCGGGAAATTTGAGGTATATTGTTACCGAAATCCGATAACCACTAAACCATGTTCATAGCCTTTGAAGGCCTTGACGGCTCAGGATCTTCCACCCAAACCAGAATGCTGGTCGAACGGCTCGAAAGGACAAACCACCCCGCCCTGCTCACCGCGGAGCCGACCTCTCACCCGACCGGCCGAATGATCCGCGATATCCTTCAGCATAAATTTGAAGTCGCGCCCGAAACCCTCCAGCTTCTCTATACCGCTGACCGCGCCGAG
Source organism: Candidatus Peregrinibacteria bacterium (assembly GCA_003154375.1). Classification (GTDB taxonomy): domain Bacteria; phylum Patescibacteriota; class Gracilibacteria; order UM-FILTER-43-11; family UM-FILTER-43-11; genus FEN-1329. Next base: position 615 of record PMDG01000047.1, on the reverse strand, counting down.
CATTTGCGACTCGACATTTTACCTGCCCAAAAGGAGGGTAAAACCGTAGTGACCAGCCGTTATCTTTTCTCTACCATCGCCTTCGGCTCCTACGGCGTACCCGATATAGAATGGCTCAAACAACTCAATCGCCTTTATCCCCTTCCCGATCTGACGTTTCTGTTCAAACTGGACCCCGAGGAGTGTATGCGCCGCATCCAAGTCCGAGGAGAAGCGCTTGAACTGTTCGAAAAGGCCGAAAAGCTTAGGGCCATTTGGAAAACCTATGAAATACTTGCCCAACAATACCCAAATTTCCATGTGATCGACGCCTCAAAGAGCATTGATGAAATCGCGGACATGATCTGGGGGATTGTGGAGAAAAAGTTGGACTAGCTTTCAAAATAGGCATTGTACGAGGCTCTTTGGCACCTCGGTTTTTGGAGTCCCGACGGTTTCCCTGCGGGAATCCGCGGGGCTTGGGATTTCCCATGTTTCCGGTTGTCGCTGTCGCGCTATTTTCATTCCCGCGCAGGCAGGAATCTCGTTTTTTCTTTTTCCGCTCGAGCCGCGGGGCTGGGCGCTTTTTGACCGACCAAAAAGCGCCCCTGAAAAAGTCGCAATGGGGCAGGCCTC
>PMDG01000065.1 GCA_003154375.1 Candidatus Peregrinibacteria bacterium | reverse complement strand
CCTGCAGCGGAAATCCCGGGCCCGGTGGCTGGGGCGTGGTGCTGCGTCACAACGCCACGGAAAAAGAGCTGAGTGGCGGCGAGAAACACACCACCAACAACCGCATGGAACTCATGGCTTGTATCCATGCGCTCGAAACCGTACGAGAACCAAAGACCGAAATCGACCTTCACACGGACAGCACCTATGTCCGCGAGGGCATCACGGATTGGATCTCCGGATGGAAATCGAAAAACTGGAAAACATCCCAGCGGAAACCCGTGAAAAACGCTGACCTATGGGTCAAACTCGATGCCCTAAATCAAAAACTCAAGGTCCGCTGGCATTGGCTCAAAGGGCATGCTGGCGACCCCATGAACGAACTGGCCGACACGCTTGCGACCACGGCCGCTGCGGGAAGCCATCTGAAAGAAGATGTTGAAATCGAAATCGACCGAGACGCGGAAGGGTCTCAGGCAACCCTGTTTTGATCCTCTAACGTCCCTTACCCCACTCGGCCACCCAATCGCATTTCCCGGCCGACTCTGGATTTGAGCTCAATGCAAAAAGCCGTGAACGGAACCAGGCCACCGTTTCTTTTAGCTTAGCCACGTCTTTCGTGGCTCCCAACCCCTTCAACAGCTTGAGAAAGGACCTGATGTTCCTTGTCTCAGCCGCCAACGCCTTCTTGAGTTCGATATCTTTTTTCTCGGCTTCCATTTCCAAAATCCCGCAACGAGATACGAGCATATCGATCTCCTGGACGATTTCCAAGGGTATGGGAAGTAGTTCGGACATTCTTTTCTCTAATTATAATCAATCCCCTTCGGCTGAGGGACTGCCACAAGAATTTTCTTAATGGACTTGTCCGGCATTCTCCCCTCGTTGATGTACAAAGCAATGCGCCCAGCCAACGGGTACACATCGTTACACGCGGCACCCAAATGCTCCAAATAGGCCATGTCCAAAGGCACAGCCGCAAACTGACCTTGCTGGATCTCCCTTGGATTCGCCGCAGCGAAATACTTCACGATGCCAGCCTCAAAAAATTTCCTGGCTTTGGAGGCTGCCTCGCCCCAATTCCCCACTATCCCCAAAGGAGATAAAAGATTATCGGGCTCACGCTTGGGATCCTCCATGGGTTCGATTTTATCGATTTTAACGCCATACTTCAGAGCGATAACCTTGGCGCGGGTTTTCACTGCCTCCATCTCCAGCTCACCGAACTCCTTGGAAAAGAAAAGCAGCCCAATCCCGACCCAATCCCCGGCCTTGCCAAGCATAGTAACAGCGAAACGACCTTGGACCATTTGCCCATTATTATCGATGGCGCGAGTGATTCGACCGCCTTTCTGCATGATTTCGTTCAGCATCTCACCCCGAACCTGAGCGGGGGCCTCAGGATCCAATAGAATTGAATACCCATTGGGCCAATCGGTCATAGATTCCCTATCTCCACGGAGATCTTCCAGATTACGCATCTGGGCATCAAACCTTGCCTCCAGCTCATCGCGCTTTTTTGAGTCTTTGGCCATAGAACAGTTCCTTAAAATATTTAAATGGTTTATAATTATAACAATATTTTAATATTTGTCAAAAATGGATTTAATCTTTGAGTTGAGTCACAATGAATTCAACTGAAACACCCGATGGATATCATGACCCAACAGCAACGGAGCGACTTGATGTCGAAGATCCATGGCAAAAACACAAAGCCTGAGCTTTTCTTGCGCCGATTTTTATGGTCGAAGGGGGTTCGCGGATACAGGATCCATAAAAAGCTCCCAGGAAAACCCGACCTTTATTTTGGCCCCGAAAAAGTGGCGGTTTTCATCGATGGATGCTTTTGGCACAAATGCCCCGAATGCTACAGGGCGCCGAAAACCAATAAACGGTTTTGGACCGCCAAAATCAAGCGTAACATCGCCCGAGATATCCAGGTTGATGTTTCCTTGCGCGAAATGGGCATCAAATCGATTCGGTTCTGGGAGCATGAAGTGATGAAGGATCCGATGAAATGTTACAAGGCCCTTAAGCGGGCGCTCAAATAGCCCCCCTCGTCATTTCGAGCGACCAGAGGGAGCCGAGAAATCTGCGAAATAGCTGACGACCTGATCATCAAATGATTCGCAGATTTCTCCATGCGCTCCGCTTAGTCGAAATGACGGGTGGAATAAACCCCATTCCCCTTTTCATCTATCAACGATAAAATGGGCTATGTAACCCCTAAAAAAGAACCTATGTCGTCTTGCGCAAAATGGAACGACGATTACAGCCTTGGGATCAAGGCCATTGATGACCAGCACAAAATGCTGTTTGAAATGATCAACAAACTCTGTTCCGTCCTTGAGAAAGATGTGACCCCACGAACCTTCAATGGCAAAGTGGTGCTAGACAAAATCACCGAGGAGATTCTGGATGAAATGTCGGAATACGCCTCAAACCATTTCTTCCTTGAGGAAAGCTATTTCCAGGAATTCCATTATGAAAAAACGGAGGAACACATGGCCCAGCACGAGTTATTCCGTCTCAAAATCCATTCGCTGAGGGAAGAGTTAGAAAAGGGAAATGAAAATGTCGCCTTTGAAACCCTATCCTTCCTGAGCAATTGGTTTGTGAGGCACATCCTCCATTACGACCGAGAGTATGTGGAATGCTTCCACAAACATGGGCTATAAAAGCCCTTAACAAACAGACATGGAACAATTCCAATGGAAAGACCAGTATAAACTCGGCATCGAGATCATCGACACGCAGCATAAACGGCTTGTGCAGATCATCGCTGAGCTTGGGGACCTGATTCCGAGCAGCCTGAATTCAACGGGATACAAAAATAAGGCCAAGGAGAAGAAGGCCCTCCAGAAAATTTTGGACGAGTTGACCCAATACGCCCACTTCCATTTCGCCACCGAAGAAAAATATTTCAGCGAATTCCATTATAAAAGAGCAAAGGAGCATGAGGCCCAACACGAAAATTTCCGAAAAACCATAGACTCCTTCACGAATAAGCTTGCCACGAGAGATGGCCAACTTTCTATGGAAATCTCGGCTTTTCTAGAAAACTGGTTCAAACACCACCTCTTGGGCTTCGACAGAGACTATGTGGAGACCTTTCATAAACATGGACTGTAGCTCTAATTGGGGATCTAATTGGGGAACTGATGGGTGGACTGATTGGGCAATTCCGAATGGTTTTTTACAAATAACCGATTGACATCGGGGGTGGGTACTCTAAGGTGAAATCAGGTTTATTAATTCAGCTAATTTTCATAAAAATGAAAAAAGCCATCAAAAAGGTCGTCAAAAAAGCAGTTAAGAAAGTGGTGAAAAAGGCAGTCAAAAAGACCGTGAAAAAGGTCGCCAAGAAGGGGCGCAAATAACCGTTTCGCTCAAAGTCAAAATCCAGAAAGGGTGTCCGAGAGGACGCCCTTTTTTAGAAAATTTTTAAACTGCAAAACTGCAAATTCCGAATTACGGGTTTCCTGTCTTTTCATTCAGAACGAAGTGGCCTGTCCTGTGCGAAGTTGCGGGGAACGCAGTGAAGAATCTCCCAATGAGCCTCCGTGGCAGAATTCGGGAGATTCTTCGTTTCACTCCGTTGCACTCTGAATGAAAAGATGGAGAGAATTATAACCCTAAAGCCTCACTGCGCGGCGCGAACCAAGGTCCTCATCCGAGTCGGGAGGAAGCCCGCAGTCCAGGTAAGCCTCCGAACCCTCGGGGTCCCAGAACGTGTCGGGGACACTGCCGCCTTTCAGATAAGATGCCAGATTCCAGCAATAGCTGTTTTTTGTGTAGTCGTCAAAGGGGATCCCCTTGAGCACGCCCTCGATGTGAAACAGGAGCCATTCCTCGGGGGTGAGGCCCGAAAGGCCCAAAGCGTCGAATTCGGCCTGGAGTTCGATAGCGGATTTGTTGAGGGTGTCCTCGGGGATTGTCTCGGTGCCGTCGACCACCAGCACCTGCCAGCCGGGGAAGCTGTTAGGCCCGCCTTCGGTTCCGATGATCTCGGATTTGGAAAGGCCGCCGTGGTAGACCTGATCGAACTTTCCGGGAAAATAGATCAGTTCCTCGTCATCCTCGCCGCGATCCGGGAGGTCGGAATCGATGTCGTAATTTTCGGCGTTAACGGGGTTCTGGTCGAGCTTGCCTTTCTTTTGTCCTGCCTTCTCAGCGATGGTCCTGAGCGGCATGGCGAAAGGGACGAGGAGGAGCATGGGGTTCTTGATGTGGGTCTCGATCAGCTTGAGCTTCTCGGGCGTGAGGCGTTCCTTGATTTGCTCAAGCGTCGGTGCCAGATAGATCATGTGGTCGATGCCCTGGATGGAAGGGTTCAAGGGGTTTTCGACAAACCCGAAGGTGGTCAAGGTCTCTATCCGTTTTTCGTACTGCTCGGCGAGGTTGAATTTTTCAACGGTTTCAGAGGCCTCCACGGCGTTCAGCAGGACGTCGCCGCCCACGGAGGAACGAAAACGCGCGTGGTCATTGACACTGCCAGGGTCGCCCGCACCGAAGGCCACCTGCCGAGAGCCATAGTCCCACCCCACGCCCGGCATGTCAGAGGCTGACATGGCCGGATCATCGTCCAACAAAGTATAAGTGTCCTCGTCGATCGGCTCCCCCTTTCTTAGATACTCCATCATGAGCAAGGCGTAGGCGTGGCGATCCATGCCCTTCTCTTCGGGTCTCCGGCCGGCTTTCCTGGCCTCGATACGCTTATCGAATCTTTGTTTCACGTCGTCCCCCTCCTTGAGTTCCATCTCCTTTGCCCCGTCCACGATCACGGCCCTCCAGCCTGCGATCTTCTCAGAACCCGAGTCGGATTTTTTGTACAGGTCGGCTTGGTAAGTTTCGGACTGGCTTTTCATCGACCTGTGGTTGTCGATTGCTTTCACCTTGGCCGCGAAGCTGGTTTCGGGCACCAGTAACAAAGTGGGCTCCTGGAACGTAGCGGCGAGCTCTAACATGTCGAGGGTAAATGAATCAAGAGTCTCCTCGATCAAAGGCAAGTGGGCATCGCCGTAGCTATCGGGATTGTTACGCAATAGCCCGAACATAAACACGGTATCCACGCATCTCATGTATTGTCTTTCAAGGTTCATCTCTCGGACAAGCTCGATCTTCCTCACTTTGGCGACATTGGGGTTCAGGGCCACATCAAGCCTATCATTGAATTTGCGCAATTCCGCCTTGAACGCCTCGCCGTCGTTGCCGTGGCCAAGATCGATCAAGACCTGGCGGCTATCGGACACGAGCTTTCGCACCGCCTTGTTGCTTTGGTAGGCGTCGCTGGACTCAAGCTTTGATATGAATTGGTCGATGTTCACCCCAGAACCAATTA
>PMDG01000060.1 GCA_003154375.1 Candidatus Peregrinibacteria bacterium | reverse complement strand
CGACCGAGGGTGCGATGTCGGTCACATCGTAGCTTTGCTGGTTCGTGTCGGCCCCCGGCGTCGCGGCGTCCGCGTCCCAGAACCCGTGGCTGTCCTTTAGGAAAACATAGAGCGGATAGTTGCCATGCGCAGTGGGGACTGGCACCGCTCCCGACGCAGAGCAATCCGCATTCGCGCCCGAGGCCACGCCCGAGATGGAGCAGATTTGTTTCCCGCTCGCGCAGGCGCCACCCGAGAAGCTGTCAGTCGAGCACACGTACATATCGATGGTGTCCGCCACGGTGTCGGTGTCTGAATCGGTCACCCCGACCCTCACGTAGAGCGTGTTGCCAGGGTCGACGCTGGAATTGGATCCATAGCTGGATCCAGCTGTCACCGTGCCGATGGAGGGTCTGTGATCCACGTGGAATGGTGAGGCGCCAGGGGTTCCGGGCTCAGAGCCGCCTTGCGCATAGGGCGAGCAGTTGTCGGAGACCCCGTTTCCGTCGCAGGCGTAAGCGTACCAGGCGTAGGTCTCGAGGGTCTCGGATGCCGAGGGCGTGAACACGATAGGCGTGATGGCGACACCGCTGGCGGTGGCAGAAGTCACATCCCCCCAGCTTCCGCCATCACAGATGGGCGCGGATCCGTTGTGCGGGGTGATCGACGGAGTCTTGCAGATCGCCACGTAGTAGTTGTCCGCGTTCGGGTCGCTCGCCGTGGCGTAGAAGGTCACGTTGTCGCCCACCTTGGTGGGGTTCGACCCGTCCGAGCCGCCGTCCGAGGGGCCCGATATGAACGAAGGGTGGACATTGTCGACGCCGAGGGTGGTGCCTATGCCCACATATTGGGACCCCTCGCCCCCTGTGCCGTCGAAGCCGGGAACGGTGTAGGTGAGGGTGTTGTTGGCGCAAGTCGGGTTCGAGCAGTAGCTGGTACAGGAGCCCGTCCCCCCGGCGCCGGAACCGACCAGCGCGCCGACCGACTTGAGGTCGGCCAGCGAGGTCACGGGGACGGCCGAATGGTAGATCTTCCAATGCGCGCAGCTGGAGACTTTCACCTTCACGGTCGCCGTGGAGTTCATGCTGGAGTCCAGATTCGCCTTGTCCACGCTCACGAATCCCGCCCCGAGGGCCACGTACTGGTCCAGGTTCTGGCTGCTGGCCCTGACCGGGTTGGTCCACTGGACGCTGGCCTGGGAGGTCGCCAATTTGAGGCCGGCCACGGAATCCATGTCCGAGACGGTCGCCAGATTGGTCGAGCCCAGGGGAATGGAGAAGGAGGATTTTGCGCACTTCCCGTTCACGCACGTCCAAGACGCCTCCACCAGGCACGAGGAGGTGCACCCGTCGCCTGAGACCACGTTCCCGTCGTCGCACGTCTCCCCGTTGCCGGACTGGACCATGCCGTCCCCGCAATAGGTGCCCGTGAGGTTCAACACGCCCGAACAGGTCGCGTTGCAGGCCGAGCAGGTCGCGGTGCCGTAGCCGCACGAGGTCTCGGAGGTGAGGTTGCCATCGTCGCAGGTCTCCGTGCCTTCGACCACACTGTTGCCGCAAACCTGAGGCGCCCCTGTGTTGATGGTCCCATTGCCACCCGTTCCGGCCACGGTGGTATACGTGGGTACGTAGAATCGGATTTCGTTCAGGGTTGCACCCCAGCTTGCTTGTGCGGACAGGTTGAATTTGGCATATTTTTCCGTTCCATTCACCGTGTATTCAAAATAATCGCCTGCCGATCCTTGGGAGCAGTGCGTGTAGCCGCTACAGTCGTTTGGAGTGATCGTTGACCACGTTGAATTGTCGTTGGAAACCTGGATTGAATATTTGGACCAGGCTTCGGTCCGTGTATAGGGGTAAACACCGATTTTGGACAACAAAAAGGAATTCGGGAAGGTGAAGGTGAGGGTTTGGGCGCCTCCTGTGTTGGTCAGCCAATATTCGGTGGGGCCGATGCCCCATGTTCCAGAGAAGAGGTAGGACATGTAGTAGTTGGTGGCGTTGTTGAAGGTGGTATAAGTCGAGACTGCAGTGGTCCCATCGGGTGCCGTGTAGGTGGTCTGCCCCCCAGCCCCACCCGATCCGCCGGAAAGGCTGTAAACGGATTGGAAAGTGCCCGTGCTGTCTGTGCCTCCTGCCGCCTGTTTGGTCAGCGAGGAGGTGTTTGTGGGGGCTGAAATAGCGATTCTTCCTCCACCTCCCCCCCCTGCGGGGTTGCTGTTGTTGCCACCATTCACCGTGACTGTGCCACCCCCTGTGAGCGTGTTGGCTTGAAGCCACACCGACCCACCAGAACCGCATCCTCCGGACGAGGACGCGCAATTGGCGCCGTTGGCGCTCACAGTCCCGGAAATATTCATCGTTCCCGAGGCTACGAGATGGATAGCCCCGCCACCCGCGGAATTCCCGCCACCGGACCCCAAGTCGATGGGTTGAATCGATGAACCGTAGGTGCCACCCCCCGAATCGCCTCCGCTTCCGCCGTAACCGCCTCCACCGATTCCACTTCCTGCGCCAGACCCCTGACCGACCGCGAAGCCCTTTCCATCCACATTCACACTACCGCCACTTTGGATGTCGATGGAGCCCGCCGAAAAGTCCACCACATATTGCTTGCTGGTCGTGTTGGCAGTATGACGGAGAATTCCGCCGTTATTAATGGTCAGCGCATTGGTGACATTGATGGTGGTGAGACTTTTTTGCTCAAGGATTCCGGCGTTTTCAAGGGTGACGCTGTTGAAACTGCTGTTGACGGTCCCGCCCAAAACAACCGAGCCGCTGGCTATATCCACAGAACCACCCGCGTTCAGGGTTCCGTTGTTGGTCAAGGTCAGGTTTTGGAGCGTGATCGTGCCTGAAGAAGGCAAGGTCAAAGTGCCTCCCGAATTCACGGTCAACGAAGTGGAGGCCGTGGCGTTCGAAGCAAAAACGCCACCTGAAGCCAAGGCCAGGGTGTCGGAACTGGGGATAGTGTATTTGGCGCCTTTTTGGATAGTGATTTGGTCATAGATCTGGGAGGCCTGGGTCGTGGATTGGGTCGTTGACCCGCCATCCATGTTGTTGTTGTCCACGAGAAGATTTCCGTTGGCCTGGGATCCGATATTCGTGTAAATGGTTCCGGCTCCACCGGTGCCGGCCTGGGTTGGGTAAATGGGATAATAGACCTGGACTTCGTTCAGGGGCATGTAGGTGCCTGGATTATTAAGGAAGAATTTGATGTATTTGTTCGTGGTTCCCACTGTGTAGGTGAAATTGTCCCCCAACGCCCCGATTGCGCAGTGCGTGTAGCCGGTACAGTCGTTCGGAGTTATCGTTGTCCACGTTGAATTGTCGTTGGAAACCTGGATGTAGTATTTGGACCACGAATCGGTCCGCGCATAGGGGTAGACCGTGATCTTGGACATCAGGAAGGAGGTCGGAAAGGTGAAAGTGATCGTCGCGGAACCGCCGTTGGCACTCAACCAGTACTCGCCGGCCCCTGTACCCCAGGTTCCCCCGAAAAGATAAGGGAGCCCGTAGTTGGTCGCATATAGGGTGCCATAGGTGCTTTGGCTGGACACGACCGTGGTCCCGTCGGGTGCCGTGTAAGTCGCCTGTGCGCAAAGACCCCCCGACCCGCCAGAGAGGTTGTAAAGCATATTGAACCCGCCCGTGCTGTCAGTTCCGCCAATGACCCTTTTGGTAATCGTCGAAGAGTCGGTCGAGGCGTAAAGCGCGATGCGCCCGCCTCCGCCGCCTCCTCCCGGGTTGCTGTTGTTGCCACCGTTGGCCGAAATGGTGCCAGCACCGCTCAGGGTGCCTGTTTGGATCCAGATTGACCCGCCCGATCCGCATCCATAAGAGGAGCTAGCGCAATCGGTTCCGTTGGCCGAAACGGTTCCTGTGATGTTCGTGGTTCCGGTCGCAATCAATTTGATGGCGCCTCCGCCAGCCGAGGCCGCCCCACCGGAGCCCAGATTCGTGGGCTGCGTGGTAGAACCGTAGGTCGTGCCGCCCGTCCCGCCACCCGACCCGCCGTTGCCCCCGTAGCCTCCGCCGCGGGTGCCAGTCCCCGCTCCAGTGCCTGTTCCAGCCGAAGAGCCTGTCCCGTTGGCCGATAGGGTTCCTGCTATGGCGAAACTGTCCGACTGGAGGATCACGGGTGCGCTTCCATTGTTGCTGGACGCAGTCACGGTGATTCCCGAATTGATGGTCAGCGTTCCCGAGAAGGTGTACGTCCCGGCATCAAATTGGCAATTGGAGGAGATGGTGACATTGTTGCCCGAAGTCGGGCAGGTGGTGGAGGCCAGCACAGTCCGGGCTTTGAAGAAGGGAAGATTGATCGCAAAAATGCCCACAACAACCGCCAACATGGCAAATCTTGTGAGATTTTTTCTATTCATGATCCAAATTCTATTTTTTATCGAAATCATTTTATCTCTCTTCCACCCTCAAGGCAAACGGAAATGGATGCCTGAAATGGCCACGCGAACGTCCGCGCGGCCATTTCTTTTGAATGCCTAGGACCCCATTGGCAATTAGCCTCCCAATCAACTCCCGATCAGTTCTCTAGTCGCTCCCCACGCACAGGCCGTCCACGACCGAGACGAAGGTGTCGCTGCCCGAGTAGGATCCGGTCGGCTGGAGTGCTGGGACCGCAAGCTTCCAATAGATAGGCGAGTCGGTGGAGGGGGTGCCGTGGACCGGCCTCACCTGCACGGAGCGGTTGGAGCAGCCGGAGTCGGCCCCGTGGGCCCCGTCCACGGTCTCCGCGGAGACAAGCGCATGGTCGGAGGTGCCCCACGTGAAACCCAATGCCGTGGCCCAATGCTGCCGGGCCAGCGGAATGCTGTAGGAGCCCGACACCATGTCCGCCCCGTGGATGCCGATGTCGATAGTCACGTTTCCCACGTTCTGCAGGGTTGTGGGCTGAGCCGGGGTCGAGACCCCTCCCGCGGCAGTCGCCCCGTAGGCGATGGAGGATTCCGATACAGACACGGCGGAGAGGGTGTCCACAACAAAGGTGTTGGAGTCCCCGCCCACTGTCGGTGAATTGCTCAAGGCGTTGATGTGGGCCTTCCACACGCCTGGCGATGAGGGGTTGATGTTGAACCAGGTGGTGATGGCGTCGCAGTTGGCCAAGGCGACGGTCGTTGTGCTCTGGGTCAGGGTGCAAGAGGAACGGAGGTAGCAATTCTTCTCGTTCGGGGTGCAGAGCGTGGTGCCTGTGCCGATGGCGCCAAGGGCGTTGCTGTCGTAGATCGCGCCGTTCACGGTGGCGACATCGCCCCAACCGTTGTCGTCGGTGATCAGGACCGTGAAGGAGGTGACCACGGAACCTCCGGCCGTGGGAGCGATATCGTTGGCCGAGAAGGTGCCGATGACCGGTACAATGTCGGTCACGTTGTAGCTGTGCTGGTTCGTGTCGGCCCCCGGCGTCGCGGCGTCCGCGTCCCAGAACCCGTGGCTGTCCTTCAGGAACACGTAGATCGTTTTGCTGCCAGAGGTGGTTGGAATGGGCACTTGGCCAGTGAACGAGCACTGGGCGTTCGCGCCCGAGGCCACACCCGAGACGGAGCAGAGCTCCTGGCTGCTGGCGCATGTCCCCCCTGTGAAGTCGTCAGTCTTGCAGACGTACATGCTCACCGTGTCCGCTGTCGTGTCCGTGTCGGTATCGGTCACGCCCGCCTGGACATAAACGGTTGCCCCCGCCGAGCCTTCGATTGTCGTGTCCACGGCACCCGCCGTGGTGAATCGGTACAATCCGAATCCAGAGTTATAATCCGGATCCCCGCTGTTCATTGCCACCGCCTGAAGAATCTTCCCGTTGGACTGCAAAGCGATCCCGAAGCCTCCGGAAACCTGATCCGAGAACGATTTGATTGCCTTTCCGCCCGAGCCGAAGCTGGTATCCAACGCGCCGGCGGTGGTGAGGCGCACCAGGCTGGAAGCATAATTGTAACCGGTTGATACATAGGCCGATCCGAGGATCATTCCATCGCTTTGGATGGCTAAACTGCTAAACTGAAAGATCCAATTGTCGGTTCCCATGTCCAGAGTTTTGATCCCACTGGTACCGAAGGTGCCATCCAATGAGCCGGTCGACGAGTAACGAACGATCCCGGCGACACCAGCATGGCTTCCGTTTTCACTCCAGCCACCGACCACGATCTTTCCATCCGACTGGATGACGACCGCATTGGCAATGTCCATGTTTTGACCAGCGATATCGGTCGTCACGACAGAGCCGATCAGTCCGCCGCTGGTGGTGTACCGAGCCATGGCATAAATGGAATGCGAGACATCGGTCGCGGTGTAGCCAGCCACCACGATCGTTCCGTCGGACTGGATGGCGACCGCCTTGGCGAAGGCGCCCTGGTTAAGGGTGGTCCTCACTTTTCCGCCTGTGCCGAACGTGCCGTCCAACGCGCCGTTGGATCCGCTGTAACGAACAATTTCGAATCCATAATCGGATGAGCCGTTGTAGTTGCTGAGACCGACCACCACGATCTTCCCATCGGACTGGATAGCAACCGCCGAGGCTGCATCATTGCCACTTGCTCCGGTATCGGTGGTCACGATGCCTGAAGAGCCAAAGCCTGAATCCAGCGTGCCGTTAATACCAAAGCGGGCGACGACGAAATCGCTGCCGTCACCCCCAACTGCCACGATTTTCCCATCCGATTGGAGGGCAATTCCTCTCATAGTATAGGAAGAGGATAATGTGGCCACGCCACTCGTGCCAAAACCGGTATCCAAGGTTCCATCGGAGTTGTATCGGACGAGCACAAAGTTGCTCCCGGTCGTTCCTGCCACCAGGATTTTGCCATCCGATTGCACGATGGTTCCAGAAGAGGGGGTGGCACTGTGGGAATTGTTCACATCGGTGAAGATTTTGAAGTCCGAGCCTCCTCCAGCCCCGCCAGAACTGGGATCCACGCTAGCGTTGGAACCGTAGGCGTTGCCCGCGGTCACCGTTCCCATCACAGGCCGGTGGTTCACCTTGAAGGGCGAAGCCGTGTTCGAATCCCCCGAGCAAAGCGGGGTCGTGTTTCCATCGCAAGCGAATGCGTGCCAGTCATTGGATTCGACATCCCCCGTCAGGGTGGTGTAATCCGCCTGGCCCGAGGTCACGGCCGCGTCACTGGCGTGGGAGGCGCTTTCCGCCCACGTGTAGCTGTGAGATGTTGGAAAATTGGTATCGCAGGTTGTCTTGCTGGCATCCGAACAGCACTGAGGTTGCGCGCCCGTCATCGCTTTCACATATGGCGTCTTGCAAACGGCCAAATACCAGCTGTCTCCATTGTTGTCATGAGCCATTGCCGTGAAATGCACCACGGAGCCCGAGTTGGTGGGGGTGGTGCCATCGGAGCCATCTGCGGGGTCGACGGTGAAGGCGGGGGCTACGTTGTTGACATCGGTAGTGGTGCCGAGCCCCTTGTAAATCGTGATGTTGGTAGTGGCATCGGCATTTCCATAGATGGAGCCATCAACCGCCCATTGCACGGGCTTGGGTCCGGTGGAGCCAATCGAGCATAAACCGCCAACCACCTTAAGACCTCCGATGGTCAATACATCGCCGCTTGTGAAATTGGAGGTAACATCTATGATCAGGACCTTGTTGCCCCCAGTGTAGGAGACCGTGGCGCTGACCTTCGACGAAGCCGCGCCACCGCGGGTGACTGTGGTAACGGTGGGGTCCCACGTGGCGTTGGCGGTGTCCTGGATCTTGATGCGGATATCGTTTGTTAAATTAACCTGGCCGTTGGTATCCGTGACGGTCAGCGTGCCATAAGAAGTGCCCGTGGCACCGCAAGCCAACAATAAAACCGAGCCGGTCAAAGTACCGGTAGGTGCCGCGGCGAAAGCCTGAGGCAGGAGATAGGTGAAAAGGCTGGCTGCAAGGGACAGCACCAAAAATTTAGAAAGGTAGTTTCGATTCATGGTGATAGGGTTTATTTTTTTATTAATTGAATTTTACCCTTCCCCTCTCCTCCATTGCAAACAGAAACGCCAATCAAGGACCGTTGTTTTAAAATTAAAATTTAAAATTTATTTTCTGATGACACTCCCCTGCCTGATCATCTGCCGGCTCAAATCGATCCCGCTGAGGATGCACCGCTCGTCCACGATGCAATTCCGGAGGACACAGTTTTTAAGGACACAATTTCCCAAAATGACCGAATGCTCGATCACGCAATCCTCGATTGTGGTTTTTTCGCCCAGATACACGCCACCAATCAGTTGATTCTGACCCAATTTTCGGACCCCCTCCTTTTCGATCACATTGTCGCCCAAAAGTTCGCGGGTCGCCTTCAAATACCCTTCGAACGAACCGATGTCGTACCATGGCTCCTGGAACGAAAAGGTTTGTATCACCTCGCCTTTCCTGAGAAGATGCTCGAAGATGCCTCCCAAATCGTCTTTCTTCCTGGCCGCGTATTCCACGATATCTGCCAGCGCAGATCGAGGGAAAATATAACACCCCGTGCTGACCAAGGTGCTCTTGGGCTCTTGGGGCTTCTCCTGAAACTCGCGCACGATCCCCTTTTCAGCCACCACTACGCCAAATTTCTTGGCCAGATTAAGGTCGCGAATATCGTACGTGGCCAAAAGCGGATGCCCTTGATAGGCCGCTATGAAATCGGTTAGACGAAAACCGAAATAGTTATCCCCCGCGAGCAGCATCAGGTCCTCATCGATTTTTTCACTTTGGATAACGATTGCTGTGGCGCCCAGCGCCCCCTTTTTTTCCGCGTTGCCTGTAGAATCCTCCGCCAAAATTCGAATATTCCGATCTGGATAACGTTTGGACCAAACCTTGAAGTCCGCCTCGAAAACCGCATTGGTGACAATGATGATCTCCAATTCCGTCGGCAGACCATCCACGATATGCGAAATGATCGGGCGGTCTTTCAGGTGGAGCAGAGGCTTGGCCTTGTTTTCGGTGAGTGGCCAGAGGCGAGTCGCGAAGCCGCCAGCCAAAATGATACATTTCATAGATTCCAGTTGTGGCACCCATTGTGGCACCCATTGTGGCACCAGTAGTGGATCCAATAATGATCGTCACGATATTTTCAACGATTGGTGCCACGCAAAGCGGTGCCACAACCGGTTCCACCATTGGGAACTTACCAAATCTGTTCCCACCACTTCTTTTTTCCATGAATCTTGAGGAACATCTGCCCCTCGATTTCCTCCATGGTCTGGTGGCCTTGGAAGATGCCCAAGAGCTCAGGGGTCATCACATATTTGATGTTGTTACTGAGGGCGTAGTTGATGATGTTGAGCGTTTGCTCCAGATGGTCGGTTTGCAGAATATGGTCGATCCGATGCTGGGCAATGGCCCGCTCGAACATATCCATCTTGCCAACAACAGGCACGCCGGCGATGATGGTTTTGCCGGTGCCAGACGCATCGATGATGGCCACGGGTTTCAGATGCGATTGGGCCAGCACCAGCCGCTTAACGATCTCCTCGGCAGGACGATTGGCGCCGATGACCAGTGTGCGGTAAACGCCGATCTCGCGCTCGGAGCTTTTTTGCAAGATCCTGCGGAATGCCCGATGCCACAAATAGACGAGAACAAATGTGAAAAAAAAGATATAAACGAGGACCATCCGGGAAAAGAATTGTCGGAAAGTGAAGTAGTACAGAACGATGAATACCGCCACATTCTCGATGGCCACAAATGCGATCCGCTCCACATGGCGAAGGCTATTCACCTGCTGGGTCAGCTTGTAGGCCCGCGAGAAAAACATGAACACCAAGGTGATCGGAACCGTTATGGCTGCTATGGAAACATACTTCCCGAATGGAAAATCGGAAGAAAGGATAAAACCGACGCGAAAGAAGTAGGCCAGCATGAACGCGGAAAAAACAAGGAGCGCGTCCACAACGATCTGGAGGATTTTGAGTTTAACGAGGTCTCGGTTCATAGATAAAAATTGATGCCACAGTTGTACCATAAACCGAGGTGAATGGGAAAGTGGACAGGGTGTCCATGAACGTGGGAAAGGGGCTATATATAGGTGTAGGTCCGCCAGACCACCCCGCCCCTTCGGGGCACCCCTCCTTATTAAGGAGGGGATTGCAACAGTACGATCCCCTCCTCAGTCGAGGAGGGGTGCCCGCATTTGCGGGCGGGGTGGTCTGGCAGACGATCAAAATTAAACTTCTGACTAAAACCAAAAAAAATCCCAAACCAAACAACCAAAAATCCAAAAAAAATCCACGCCGACCCTTTTTGGGACCAAAATCTGGACCCTCAAAATTTCAGAGACAAAAATTGGCGCAAAAAAAATAAAAGGCTTGAAATTAAACCAAAACTTGTTAAAAATGTACCATTGCGTAGCGAAACAAAATCGACAAACCATCGAACCTTCTAACCCTTTTTATGAATCATTTCATCATTGTGGAATCCCCAGCGAAAGCGAGGACCATCAAGAAGTTTTTGGGTGCCAAATACAACATCAAGGCCTCCATGGGCCACATTCGCGACCTTCCGAAAAAGGAGCTGGGCATTGATACCGAACACGATTTTGAGCCCACTTATGAAGTGAGTGCGGACAAGAAAAAAATCGTGAAAGAGCTGAACGACGCGATCCACAAGTACGGCGACACGATGGTCTGGCTCGCAAGCGATGAGGACCGTGAAGGAGAGAGCATCGCCTGGCATCTGGTTCACGCCTTGAAACTCAAGAAAGACCAATACAAGCGCATCGCGTTCCATGAAATCACCAAGCCGGCCGTTCTGGCCGCGTTGGAGCATCCACGCGATCTCGATATCAACCTGATCCATGCCCAACAGGCCCGGCGCGTGCTGGACCGCTTGGTAGGTTACAAACTTTCCCCCTTGCTGTGGACCAAGGTCCGGGGAGGCCTTAGCGCCGGCCGCGTGCAAAGCGTGGCGGTGCGGCTGATCGTGGATCGGGAACGCGAAATCTTGGCGTTCAAGCCCGAGGAGTACTGGAACATCGGCGCCGATTTGAAGGCCAAAGAAGGGGAGATCACTGTGGATTTGGCCAAGATCAATGGCGAGAAGACAGAGGTGAAAAACAAGGAGCAGGCGGACAAGATTTTGGCTGACTTGCAAAAAGGCCACTACACCGTGGCGGACCTTATCCAAAAGGAAACCACACGCCAGCCGGCCAACCCGTTCATTACCAGCTCGCTCCAACAGGAAGCGTCCCGCAAACTCGGATTCTCCGTGAAACAGACCATGGTGATCGCCCAGCAATTGTACGAAGGCGTGGCCGTGGGCAAGGAGCACACTGGTCTTATCACCTACATGAGGACCGATTCCTACAACCTTTCCGCGGAATTCCTGAAGGAAGTTCCCAAGATCATCGGCAAGATGTATGGCAGGGAATATGCGCTCGAGACGCCGCGCGTGTTCACCAAAAAGATGAAGGGTGCCCAAGAGGCTCATGAGGCCATCCGCCCCACCGACCTTTCCAAGACTCCGGCCTCAGTGAAAGAGCATCTGGAAGCAGCCCAATACAAATTGTACAAACTGATCTGGGAACGCACAGCCGCCTGCCAGATGCCGGCCGCCAAGTTGGATTCCACCACAGCCGTTATTGAAACTGGCAATGGCTACACTTTGACCGCCAAGGGCCAAGTGATCAAGTTCGCGGGCTTCATGAAAGCCTACGTGGAAGGCACGGACCATCCCGACGAGGCGTTGGCCGACAAGGAATCGATCCTGCCCCCGCTCACCATTGGCGAGAAACTGGACCTGATCAAATTGAACCACGAACAGAAATTCACCCAGCCTCCGGCCCGTTACACCGAAGCCATGTTGGTGAAAAAATTGGAGTCCGAAGGCATCGGACGCCCGTCCACCTACGCCCCGACCATCTCGACCATCATCACCCGTGGGTATGTGGAAAAGAAGGCGGACAAGAAGCTCTATCCCATGGAGATCGGCATGATCGTGAACGATTTTTTGGTGGAACATTTCCCGGCTATCGTAGACCTGAAATTCACGGCCAAAATGGAGGAGAATCTCGACAAGATCGCTGAGGGCGAGGAGAAATGGGTGCCCGTGATCCGCGAGTTCTTCGTTCCTTTCAATAAACTGATCGAGGAAAAGAAAAAGAGCATCAAGAAAGGCGATTCCGTGGCCGAGAAGACCGATGAGATCTGCAACCTGTGTGGCAAGCCCATGATTGTGAAACTCGGGCGCAACGGAAAATTCCTGAGTTGCTCCGACTATCCTAAATGCAAGAACGCCAAGCCGCTTTTGTCCGCGGAGCAAAAAGTGGTGGAGGACAAACTCCAGCAGGAATTCAAAAACGAGAAATGCCCCAAGTGCGGCTCTCCCATGATCATCAAAAAGGGGCGTTTCGGCGAATTCCTCGCCTGCTCCGCCTACCCCAAATGCAAAACGACCCGTCCGTTGACGCATGCCCTCAAGGTGAAATGCCCCAAATGTGGGGGCGACTTGGTCGAAAAACGAACCAAGAAGGGCAAGGTATTCTACGGTTGCGCCAATTATCCCAAGTGCGATTTCGCCACTTGGAGCAAGCCGATCGAGGATCCATGCGTGGTCTGCGGAGGGCTCCAGGTTCAGGCCAAGAAAGACCTGATCAAATGCGAAAAATGCGGGAAGGAGACGGAGGTCGAGGTGAAGGAGGAGACCAATGAGAAAAAAACGGAATAATTTTGCATTTCGGATTTCAGATTTCGCATTCGGCGGAATACCGCTGATTACGGATTGTAATACAAACCATTTGAAAGCGATCCGCCAAAGCGGATCGCTTTTTGGTTTTGAATTTGGACATTGGAAATTTTGGGGCTTTAGCCTAAAATGGCTTTGCCCTCTTCGTTTTTCCATTAATCAATCGCTATGAGTCAGCCTTGGCTTCTCAAAATCCTTCTGCACAAGGTCCGCAAACCAGTGTCGATCTTCGACAAGATCCTGATCGCCCTGATGGGTGGCGGCCTACTACTACTCGTGGCCCTATTTGTTTCCATGGCGTGGTACACCTTCTCCAACCGAAGCGTCACCTATTTGCTACCCGCGCAAAAGACCATCGCGGTTTTCGAATTGGAAGACCTGACGCTCCCGCCCCGACTCAAGCAGGAAACGGTTTTGGATCTGCTGGGCCTCAGCGCCATGGCCAAGGCCACGTTCGGGCTCGACGCTTCTACCCTACAAAGCAAACTTTCGGACGGAAGGCTGGGTGTAGCCCTGCTGGATGACGGAACCCCCAAGAATAAACCGCTTTTGTTCATGCATGTCGTCCATCGCGGGAATGCGTTGAAATATTTGGAAAGCCTTGCGTTGCCCGATGAACAACTTACCTTGAGCGGGGATGCCAAGAGCCCCATCTATTCCTACCCCAAGGGCCAGGCCTTTGTGTTCGGCTTTGTGGGTCCCTACCTTTTTGTGGCCAAAGAACCGGAAACGATCCAGATGATCCAACAAGTCGACCAGAAACTGCTACCCAGCCTGGAATCCGATGTGAATGTGCAGAAATCGCTCTCGAATTTGCCCAAAAAAACCTGGGCCCGTGGCTACCTGAACCTACAAGCCCTTTCGTTTGGGGCCGACAGCCGATTGGGGCAAACGGTTGCTCCGCTCAAAAACCTTTTGGACCATCTGACTTTCACGGTGCGCAAGGAGTACAACGGCTTCCATTTCAACACCCTGCTTTCCATGACGCCGGATGCCTTGGCCCTCAAAAATGGCGCAGTGGCAAAGGCCCGCTTCGCCTACAGCTTGGCGGACACGCTCGGCTCCAAGACCTTGGCCGGTTACATCGGCGGATCCGACCTGAGCGCCGAATGGCAAAACACTTTGGAAAGCCTAAGCAAAATGAATCCGACCTACGGCATTATTTTGGAAGGAATCCTTCGGGCTCAGTCTAACAAAATCTTCAGTGACGAAGTCAGCCTGAGCGATGATTTGTATCCCTTGTTCGAAGGCGAATACGCATTAGCCTTTGAGAATTTGGACCAAGGCCAACTGGGCGTGAAGCTGATCCTCAAGCACACGGATCGCGCTTTCGCGGACATCAAGCTGAAGAAACTTCAGTCGGGTTTCCGGATGCTCGCGGCCCAATTCTCGCCTCGAGTCAAAACCGTGGCCCTGCCCGATGGCACGGAAAGCAAGGAGATGGTGGCCGATGCCACCCGCCTCAAGGAGACGGATGAAACCTACCAAGGCGCGGATCTTCACTGCGTAGAGGTCTCGGATTCCCCCATGGGCTTCTGCACCGCCATCACGGATGATCTGGTCATCCTGGGCAACAACTTGGCCTCCATCAAAGAGACCATCGACCTGACAACCACCCCCAAATTCGCATTGTCCCAATCGCAATCGTTCCGGCAATCACTCAGCAACCTGAGCGCCGTGAGCGACGAGATCTCGTACTTCGACCTTAGGAACGCCCTACCCCTGCTCTCGCAATGGCCCGCGACTGCGCTAGTTTCCAACATGCTCGAGCCTTTCCAGGCGCTCACGTGGGTGAAGCATACGTTCACGGATGGGGTGGCGACGGAAGGATATTTGTTATTGAAATAGCCATAAGCGGTAAGCGTTAAGCCGTAAGCATTTTCTACCTTTTTCCTATGCCCGAAGAGATTCATCGCATCCATATCGGCGCATACGGTATTATTTTAAAAGACGATCGGATCCCACTCGTCAAAAAATCGCGCGGGCCTTACGCGGGGCTCATGGCTTTGCCGGGCGGAAAAATCGAATGGGGTGAACAGCCCGAGGACACCCTGAAGCGCGAGCTTGTCGAAGAGCTGGGCCTTGAACCGATTCGATTCGAACATGTGACCGATCGGATCCACTATACCCACTACGAAGACAAGGGAACCCCTATCGCATTCCAACATGTCGCCCATCTCTATCGGGTAAGCAAGACAAAAAAAGTCCGCGGACCCGCCACAAACCATGAGGACGTTGCGTATGTCGAATGGATTGACCCCAAAACCGTCGACCTATCGACGCTGACCCCAATGGCACAGTTTGTGGTGAAACGGATCATGGGCGACGGAAGGTCCTCTTCTGCAAGAACAGAAGAGGTGGTAGAATAGGCTTCGAAAGCCTGCCGACCCCAACCCTATCCATTAACACAAGCGAAATGAAAAACCGATTTTCGTTTTTTGTCGCATCAATTTTGGCACTCGTTTTTTTGAGTGCCTGCTCCACCAAAACCCCTTCCGCCCCTCCTGAAGCCACGACCCCCCCGGCCGAAACCACGGCAAGCCATCCCAAAATACCCATTTCCAATCCGTCGACCCCGACGGATATCGTCATCCCCGCGGCCAACGCCAAGGATTTCGGCGACGCAGTCCAATACGAGGCGCCCACCGTTTCCATCGCACCCGACGTCTCCAAGGACTTTGACCTCAAGACCGTCCAAAACCTGAAGAACATGGAAACCGATTATGGCTTCAAATTCACCGAAGCCGAGCTCTCCTTCCTTTCCAAGAACAAATTCGTGGTGAAAAACCTGCTGGATACGTCGATCCGTCCCAATTCCTCTGGCGACAATGTCCGGGAATTCCTCCAACTGTTTTCCAAAGTGAGCGGTCCCACCGATGCGCATGATCGGAAACCCAGCAATGCGGTTTTCTACACTTCGGATGTCTTTTTCCACACTTACAACAACCTTTTCACCGAGCTCCTGAAAGAAATGGAAAACAAAACGTTCTATCCCTCCATGAAATCGCTCTCGGCCGCATTTTTCGAGGCCAGCCAGAAGAAACTGGATGCCGCCGCCTCAGACCAAGACAAGCAGACTTGGATGAAGATCCGAAACTATTTTGCCATTCCCTATGCCATCTTTTCCACCGCGGCAGAACCCTTGGGTGTCGCCTCCTACGATGGCCGCGATCCAAGCGAGGTGATGGCGGACTACAAGACCAAGGATTCGACCGTGGACACCTACGACCAAGTCTCGGCCTTCCTCAAGGGCCTCAAACTTGACTCCGAGAGCGAAAAGGCCACGCTCGCGGACCTTCAACAAATCTACGACGCCAAAGGAAAGGGCGTCCCTGCAGTTTTCGAGAAGGACTACAGCGACTACGCCAAACTGACAGGTATTGAGTTCAAAGTGGACTTCACACAATTCACCCCCCGAGGAACCTATACCTCAAGCTCGCTTCGCCGTCAGTACTTCCGAGGCATGAAGTGGTACATCATGATTCCGTTTTTCCTGAAAAGCCCGGCCCTGACCACCTATTCGTACGGGATCGCCCAGCTGATGGCGGAAAACCCGAAGCCCCTCAGCGACTACAACACATTGGAGGCCACCATCAACTTCATGGTGGGCAAAAGCGACGACCTGATGCCCGCGGACTACCTGGAGGCGTTGCGTTCGGGGAAAGGCTCGACGGATCCCGCGGCCGCGGCGATGGAATATTTGGTTAAGGCCCATGACCCGAAAATCAAGGATGTGGCGGCCTTCTATCCGACGGTGGGCGACCAGCAAACCGACGAGACCCGCCTTCTCACCAAGGGCATGCGATTCTTCAGCGGTAAATTCATCCTGGATTCCTACTGGACGGGTGCTCTGACCCAAGGGGACGAGGCCCCTCGGCCGGGATACACCCAAAAACTCCCGCCCATGGCCTCCGCCCTGGAAGTGATGGGGCTGCTCGGTTCCGATTACGCAAAAACCCAGATCCCCAAACTCGATTTCTACAAGCCGTCGAATTCCAAGGCCATCGACCAAGCGATGAAGGAATTAGGGCAAGAGACTGGCCAAATCACCGAGAAAACCTGGTCGGAAAACCTGTATTACAGCTGGCTCAACACGATCCGCAGCTTGTTCTCATGGCAAAAGGCCAACTTGGCCCAATTGCCACGCTTTATGCAATCCACGCCCTGGGAAATCAAAACGCTCATGACCGCCAGCGGATTCTGGACCGAACTCCGCCATGCGACCATCCTGTACGCCAAGCAATCCTTTGCCGAACTGGGTGGTGGAGGCCCCGGATGCGACACCCGTGCGATTCCCGCGCCGCCCAAGGCGTATATCGAACCCCAGCCCGAGGCCTACGCACGGCTCCTCTATCTGGCCAAACGCACCGAGCAAGGACTCAAAGACCAAGGATTTGAACTCCAAAACATGATCCCGCTCGGGAATTTCATCTCTCTCATGGGAAAAGTGCAAAACTATGTGCAAAAAGAACTGGCGAACCAAACGCTCAATGAAAAAACAACCACCCAGACCCTAGGGGAGGACGATGCCGGCAAGCCATGCGTCACCCATCAGATCGACGGCACCAGCGACTGGGAGGATATGCGAGTGGGCATTGTCGCACAGCTGAAAGACTCCTTGCCTATCCCGACCGAAGGGCCGATTCTTCCCGCCAAGGACCGCCGAGCAGCTCTTGTGGCCGATGTGCACACGGGTGGCGACTCCGAGAATCCGACCGCGATCCTCTACGAGGGCGAGGGGGTCCCCAATGTCATCTTCACAACTGTGAGCGATGCCAACGGGCCTCGGCTCACCGTGGGATTCACCTATTCCCACTATGAATTCACCGAACCTTACGGAGGAAAGCGAAAGACGGACGAGGACTGGCAGACCCAATTCTACACGGGCGACGACCCCTACAACGCCTACGACTACACCAAAAAATCCTCCTGGCCCAAACCCAACTTCTGGTATCTCCCCATTTTGGATTTGAAATGAAACAGAGGATTCGCCCATTCGCCTTATTCACTATCGCCGCCCTTTGCCTCATGGCAGGGGCGGTGTTTTGGGCTCTAAAGCCAGCGGAATCAACTGTGACGGCGTACCCGAATCCGTTTGATTCGCCCCAACTTTTCATGGAAGGCCTTTACGCCGCGGACCACAAGATCACGCCCCCCACCGCCCATCGGATCCGTGCGGTGGTGGTGCCCCACCACCTGGTCGCCTCCGAAGCCATCGCCTCAGGAATCCGTATGCTTCGCGGCCATACCTTTTCCAAAATCCTGCTCCTTTCGCCCGACCATTTCCACGCCTGCCCCACCCTGTTGTGCACGACCAACGGCCGTTTCAAGACGCTCTTCGGGGAGGTAACAAGTTCCCAAGCCGATCTCCAAAAACTGCTCGTCTCCCCGCTTGTGGAAAACACCCCTGACCTGTTCAAAAAAGAGCATGGGATCACTGCGATCCTGCCCTTCATCCGACACGACTTCCCCGAGGCAACGATCATCCCCGTGGCCCTCTCAACGGACCAACCCTGGAAAAAGAATCGGAATGAACTCCTTTCTACCCTGGATCGCCTGATGGACGACCAAACCGTGCTCGTGGTGAGCAGCGACTTCTCGCACTATCTGCCGCTCAAAACCGCGGACGAGATGGACGAGAAAACGGCCGAAACGATTCTATCCAAAGACCTGGATGGGATCTCCAACCTTAAAAACCCAGACCAGAGCGATTGCCCAGGTTGCCTGTGGCTCTTGGGATCATTGGCGGACCGCGGAGGTTTTTACAACCCCTCCGTCCTTCTCCACACCAACTCCGCCCGATTATTGGGGGACGAAAAAAACCCATCCACCACGAGCCATTTCGCCATGGCCTGGTATGCGAATGATATCCTTGGGTCCGATGATCTTGCCCTGGGCGGCGACGTGACCTTGACCCGCCCTTCCGTTTCCACAACCCTCCCCAAAACCATTTCCGACTGGTGGGCGGGCTCGGGGTTACGAATCTTGAATCTTGAGGGCCCTTTGGCCAAAACCTGCCCAGCCCGCGCCAACCCCTGGCTTTTTTGCAACCCGCTGGACCTTTGGGAAAAAGTCAAAGATCTCGCGACGCATTGGGGCACCCAAAACAACCACATGCTCGACAATGGCACTCCCGGCCTACCGGAAACCGCTCGGCTGATCCGCGCCTCTGGAAAAATCCCGCTGACAACCACGCTGTGGGAGAACGAGACCACCCTTCTTCTCGCCACCACGGAGATCATCAATCCGGTTTCGGACGCCGGAAATGCCAACCTTTCCAAGACAAAGACTTCGCTTCTTCAAACTCTCCAAAACGACAAGACCGATAAACTCAAGGTGGTTTATCTCCACAAAGGCGAAGAATACCAGGCCCTGACCTCACCAGACACGGAAGCGAGATACGAACAGTGGATCGACGCGGGCGCCGACGCGGTGGTGGTCACACACAGCCATGTGCCAGGAGACCTGACATTCTACAAGGACAAACCTATTTTACGCGGGCTGGGGAATTTCATCTTCGACCAAACCGATTCCATCGCCACGCAGACGACCAAGATGGTTCGCCTCAGGAAGAGTGGGGGGTCGATCCAATTCGAAACGCTGATCCAACCAACACGGCTCTGAATAATTTTTCATTCCTGCGCAGGCAGGAATCTATATATTGATAACGGTTTTTAATTGAACCGCCATTTACAGAGATTCCCGCCTTCGCGGGAATGACAGATGTGGGGCGGAATCGACAGATGGGGACAGAAATGACCATGAGAAAAAAATATTGACCAAAAAAACGGTCTTGCTACAATTTATTAGCACTCGACCTTTTATAGTGCTAAAATAGGTTTTAGGTTCTAGGTATTAGAGAATCCTATCTAAAACCTAAAATCTACAACCTATAACCTAATCTATATGAAAATCAAACCGCTCAACGGCTATGCGGTCATCAAGCCCCTCCAGAAGGAGGAAATGACCAAAAGCGGGATCGTGATCCCCGACACTGCTAACAAGGAAAAGCCCCGCGAGGGCGAGGTGGTCGCCGTTTCGAAGATGAACATCAGCTCCAATGGGACCGAATTGCCCATCGAGATCAAGGTCGGCGACCGAGTTCTTTACGGGCAATACTCCGGCGAGGACGTGAAGGTGGACAATGTGGAATACAAACTGATCGAGATGACCATGATACGAGCGATTGTTTCTGAAAAATAACACAAGGAGTAAGTGCTTAAGGTGTAAGTGCTTAAGCCGGATATCCGGATACTTAAGCACTTAAGCACTTAATCCTTAATCCTTCATTTTTTATCTCAAATCATTAATTCAAAAGTTATGGCTAAACAAATCTTACATGGCGATCAGGCTCGCGAGAAACTGCTCGCCGGCATCGAGAAGCTCAACAACGCGGTCCGCGCCACCATGGGGCCCAAGGGCAGGAACGTTCTTTTGGATAAGAAGTACGGCGCACCCACTATTACTAACGATGGCGTGACCATTGCCAAGGAAATCGACTTGGACGACCCATTCGAGAACATGGGGGCCCAGCTCGTGAAAGAAGTCGCAAACAAGACCAACGATGTGGCGGGCGACGGCACCACCACGGCCACGGTGCTGGCCCATGCCATCGTGAAGGAAGGCATGCACCATCTCACCTCCAACAAGCTGAACCCGGTCCTCCTGAAGGATGGGATCCAGCATGCCGTGAAAATCGTGGTGGAGGAATTGGACAAGATGAAAAAGGAAATCCACACCAAGGCCGAAATGGCCCAGGTCGCGACCATCTCCGCCCAAAGCGAGGAGGTAGGAAACCTCATTGCCGAAGTGTTCGACAAGGTTGGTGGCGAAGGCGTGGTGCAGGTTGAAGAGGGCCAGACCGTGGGATTGACGATTGATTTGGTGGAAGGCATGCAATTCGACAACGGCTACATCTCGCCGTACATGGTCACGGACCCGGCTCGCATGGAGTCCGTTTTCCAAGATCCCTACATTCTGATCACAGACCAAAAGATCTCCAGCATCCAAGAGATTCTGCCCTTGCTTGAGGCCATGGCCCAAGCCGGCAAGAAACAGCTCATCATCATTTCCGAGGATGTGGAAGGCGAGGCCCTGGCCACGCTCGTNNGCAAAGCCATGCTGCAGGACATTGCTGTTTTGACCGGAGGCCGAGTGATCAGCCAAGAGGTCGGGCTCAAGTTGGAGACCGCCACGTTGGAGGATCTGGGCCGCGCCCGCAAGGTCGTCTCCAGCAAAGAGGACACCACGGTTGTGGAAGGCAAGGGTCGCAAGGAGGATATCAAGGCCCGCGTGGCCAGCATCAAAGCTGAATTGGAGAACACCACCTCGGATTTCGACAAAGAAAAATTGCAAGAGCGCCTCGCCAAACTGACTGGCGGCGTCGCTGTCATCAAGGTCGGCGCGGCCACGGAAGTGGAGCTCAAGGAAAAGAAACACCGCATCGAGGATGCCCTATCCGCGACTCGCGCGGCCGTGGAGGAAGGCGTGGTCATTGGCGGCGGAGCGGCACTCTTGCAGGCCAGCCTGAAGATCGACCCGACCAAGTTCGATTCCCTCGAGGAGAAACTGGGTGCCGAGATCGTGAAGAACGCCCTCAGCTACCCCGTGGAGCAAATCGCGGAGAATGCCGGCATGGACGGCAAGCTGATCAAGGAAAAACTGATCGAGGCCTGGAAAAAGAACAAGCACATCGGATACGACGCGACCTCGCCCATCACGGCCAAGATCGAGGCCCAGCTCGTGGACATGTTCAAGGCGGGCATCATCGACCCCAAGAAGGTGACGCGCTCGGCATTGGAGAATGCCTCCAGCGTGGCGGCCATGTTCCTGACCACCGAGGCGGCGGTTACGGACCTACCCAAAAAGGAGTGCTCCTGCGGAGGCGGGGGCGGGGCGCCGGGGATGGGGGGAATGGGTGGGATGGAAGGGATGATGTAAAAAACCAGATACCGCCCCGAGGCTTAGGCCAGAGGGCGGTTTTTTTGATTTTCTAATTTTATTGACTGGTGAACAAATGTTTACTATTATCGACCCCAAGTTTTATTTTGTATCCTAAAAACCTATTTTCATGACTCAACGGCGTATCTATCAATGCCGCTCCCCCTATTTTGTGACCTTCAACGTGCTCAACGGTGAATGGCTATTTGAAGATGAAGAAAAGGCTCGAATGTTACACGAGATCATCCTGTGGGCGGCAGAAATGAAAAACCATCGGGTTTATCAATTTTGCATCATGCCGAACCATGTGCATCTGTTATGCCAAACGATGGGGACCCATTGTGGATACGGACCGGCGTACGATCGCGGGTTGGAAAACCCGCTCTGCGGTGAGGTGGATGGTGGCCATATTAATATCGAACAAATTACCACACCGAATTTAAATAATTCGATCGGTGGCACCGTGGGTTTAGGCAATGCGGGTTTTCTAACCCGCGATGATGGATCCGCCGCGCGCGATGCCACCCCTAAAATCCTCGGCCCCATCCCCAAATCCCGCGATGCCACCCTTTCCGATTTCATCCAATCCATCCGAGGCACCTTCTCACGCCAAATCCACATGGGACAACTCTGGCATCCACGATTCCACGACCGAATCATCCGAAACGAAGAGCAGCTTGAGTCCACGATTCGATACATCACCCAAAATCCGATCAAGGCAGGATTGGCTGAAAAGTGGAGAACCCAGCCCTACCAATATCTCAATGCTGATTTGATTGCCCAAACTTCTGGAATCCAGACAACCCAAGCGGCATGAAAACATTTGGAACCATTAAAAATCCCCTAAAAATCCCCCTGGAGCCGTTTGTTACAACAGTGTCACAGGGGGATTGCCCGGGAAGCAGGCTCAAAGCCAATTGCTGGCTCGAAAGACGAAAGCCGATCTTATTTCAACTCGTCCAGATTCCTGAAAAAATCGTAACGGACTTGACCAACCCCTATTCGAACCTCCTTGATGATCGCCAATACCCCCCCTTTGTATCTCAAGAAGGTGGAATGGATCTTGGGACCGTCGATTTCGGATTCATCGCCCGTTTCGATGTTGAAATCGTCGTCATGGGCCACAATGACCGATTTGACGGCCGTTATTGTCTCCTCGATGAACTGATTCACGAGTCGGGCCGCCTTTTCATGATCGTCCGCATCGACGATGATGGAGCCTGGGACTGATTCTTTCATAAATTTGAAATAAATGGTCGCATCGAATGTTTGATTGTTTGGGGTTGGGGGGTCCGATGTGCATCGGACCCCGGATCCGGATACGGAGATCGGATCAATGTTTCGGAGCGCCCACTTCTCGGAGGAAGGGGCGGATCCAGATGTTGGTGTGGCGGGTGCAATGCCTAGCTGTAGGTCTTCACAAGATTTTCCAACGTCTCCGGCAAGTAGATGTTGGATTCGCTGAGGCCCTTGAAGTAGCCATCGGTTTCGGCGTGCTCCCAAAACGGGCGGGCCGCTTCATAATGTGGCTGGAACAGACGGCGATATAGCTCCGCCCATTCGCGCGGGTCTTTGACCTGTGGCCCCTTGTAATCGGGCTTGAGGACCGGGCTCGGGCCGATGAAGCTGAACAGCTTCACGACGCCGGCCATGCCCATGAAGCGATCCAGGTGGTCGTCCATGTGGCTTTTGACACGGTCGTAGTGGTAGCAGTGCTTCTGCTCGTCCGGATGGGCATTCTTGTCGAAGATCGGCGAAAACAACTTGCGATGCACAATCTTGAAACTGTGAACCTTGCCGTCCTCGTCGTACAGCCACTCGATGGAACCTTCTTCCGGCCTGGCGATGAGACCAAGGCACTTGTCGCAAATCCACTCTGCACAGGGTTTCAGCAAGACAACGCTCCTTTCGAAACGGCTCCACGAGCCACGGGTTGAACCACGACACGGTTTCCCAACCCTAAAAAATCAAATGATGCGTTTTTGGATTCTTTGAGGTTGGGTCCGACGCGGAGGTCGGACCAAGTGCTAGGCAGTACGCCCAAGGATGAGCGCAAAGTCAACAGCGTGGGTTGTTTCAGTTTCTGCTGAGCCAGTCGATCGTGTTCGTCATGTTCAGCGCGACGGCGCGGACGATGGTGTCGCCCTCGAGCCGGCCGAAAACGAAGACCGTCTGGTTGCGCGAGACGTCGATGTAGACGCCCTTGCGGAAGAGCATGTCGCTCACCTTCGGGCTGACCTTGAGGATCAGCTTGTCCGAGAAGGTCTCGGGCTTCACGACAATGGTCTTGTCGTCCACCGACTTCAGGACGCCCAACTCCTCGAGTCGGGAACGCTTGGCTACGAGCTTGCGGGCATCGCCGTGCCCCTTGAGCTTCTTGCGGGACGGGCCAAACAAGTCTTGGATCTGCTGCTCAAAACGGTAGTAGAGCATGGAATCCCCTTCCTTTCGACAGCGAGTTTGACCTTCGGTTGCGAGGAAACGACATCGTAAATGGCCATCCATTGGCCCGCGTTGAACGCAACACAGTTGAGCCAACGGCTGTCCTCGAGGCAGCCGAACAGGAGAATCTTCTCGTGATTCACCCATGCGTCCTCGAAGACCCCTTCACGGATAAGCCCGAGCATCAGCTTGCCGGACAGAAAAAACTTCTTTGTGACAACGGAGTTCGGTCGCCGGAGGTGAAAATGCATCTCGGAGATCGAGACCAATTCGCCCAGAAGCCTNNGCTGGAGCTGAAGAGCTTGCGCACTTGGCCCCGGGTCCGATAATAGCGAAACATGGCTGTGGGTTCTCCTCTTGGATGAGATAGACGGGTTGCGCGACTAAACTGAAATGCCCAACCCCAAAGAATCCAAATGATTTAAAAGAACAGATGGGGAATTTACAACAAACGTAAAAAAATGGCAAATTCAAATTGACCCCTCCGCCCTTTAAACTACAACCCTTTATCGCACCCCTTTTCATTCCTGCCCCCGTCTACACGAGGGTAAACTCCGGCAGGAATCCCCCCATAACCATCATGAAAGACCGTTGGGAGATTCCCCTCTGCAGGGGAATGAAAAAATATAGGCAGGATTGAAAAAGGTCATTCGACAGATGTGACACAGTTTATCCTAAGCCTCGGCCTTGGCTCCTTCGAGCGAAAGCCTTTGGATGTCTTTGTCTTGGGTTACGCTAAGC
The DNA here is from genome assembly GCA_003154375.1 of Candidatus Peregrinibacteria bacterium. Taxonomy (GTDB): domain Bacteria; phylum Patescibacteriota; class Gracilibacteria; order UM-FILTER-43-11; family UM-FILTER-43-11; genus FEN-1329. Next base: position 3,488 of record PMDG01000060.1, on the reverse strand, counting down.
GCCTCGACCTCCTTTTCGAATCCGTAGATGGAACTGCTGAAGATCCTATGGAACGCCTCCACCGAACGAGCATCCCGCTCTAGGATCAGATCCAACACCTTGCCCTTCTGCCCTTCGCCTAAATTCCGGTATTGGGAAAGCACGTAATCCAGCTTTTCTGGCCATTCCTCCAGAGGGACGATCTCATCCACAAAACCATTCAGATACTTGGACTCGCCCAAGCTGACCATAGTGAGGTTGGCCAAGGCGCGAATGTAGGGATCGGGATTCCCAAGGTGGCCCATGACCAGCTCCTTTTCCCAGCCGATCCTCAGCTTGTTGATGAGAATGAGGCTGTTTTCGATATTCTCCGGATTTGTGCTGGAAAAGATTTCGACCATTTTCGGGAGCAGGATCATACGCAAATCCTCGAATTTCCAGAGGACCCGGATCACCTGACGCACAGTTTTTTTGTTGGGATTATCCAAAAGAGGCCTCAGGTATCCCACCACTCCGCGATCCTGAAAGGCGCCGAGCGTTTCGATCGCGTTCAGCTTGATGCTCAGATTGTCGCTCTTCAACTGGATCTCCAAAAAACGGATTACCTCATCGATGTCGAAATACTCCAAAGATGAGATCACTTTCAGCTTGATGAAAGTGGGATCCTTGCTGACGAGGATTGCCTCGTAAACCTCGAGCAGCGTGTGCTTGGTCACAGGAATCGATCGGAATCGCTTTCGGTTTTTCACGATTTTGTTGATGTTTTCGATCGCCAGGAATTTCTCTTTCATGTTTCCCTTTTTGAGCACTTCGATCAGGTCCACGATCGAGTCCAAATTGCCAATGATCCCGAGGCTCGACATGGTGCGGATCCGGACTTTCATGGAAGACCTCGCAGAAACAAGCAACTGGCGCAAATTCCGTTCCGCCTTTCCCAGATTGACCTTCTCGGCCAGAAGGTCGATGGACTTCAGCTTCAGGTCCTCGTCGTCGGATTGGAGATTCACCTTCAGGCTGTTGATGTAAAGCTTGCGTAGGCGAAGGATGATCACCAGCGACAGGGCCAATATGGCACCGATCAAGGCTGTATTCAGCCATTTCTCAAGGCTCAGATTGAAGGAATAGACCAGCAGGCACAATGAGGCGAGCAGGGCGGCCGCATACCGGATCACGCCCTTGATGAGCAAATAGACCGATTGATTGATCCGCTCTGGCGCCAAGGCCAAGATCTGGGTGAATGTAACAGAAACGACGGACGAATAGAGTACTGTGATAAGAAGGGTCATGCCGATCACCGTCCACACGTTCATCCCGAGCGCCAGCATCACCACGAACCAGCCCATGTTGATCAACGGATATGAAAGGATCGAGTTGGCCACGCCGGCGCGGAAGAGCACCCAGCGGGTCACGAACAGGCTGAGAATGAGATAAAGGCCGTTCATCAGGGCATAGGACTGACCCAACACGCGATTCAACTCGCCACCCGAATAGGCCGCATTCAGCGTGGTGAGAAACTTGAACTCCGTGAAGCTGATCAGAAAGGCGATGAGGACCATGCACAGGGCCACATACCGGAAAAGCCTGGATTCCGAAAACACGAACTCCACGGATTCGAGCATCCGCTTGAATCCGCTTTCCTTGCCCACGGTGCTAACTGCTTTGCCATTGGCCTTGCGCTTCACAAAAAGTCGACCTGTGAACCAAATGACTGCTGCCAAGCCCACGAGGGCGAACAAGATGAGAGTGGTCCAAAAATACTCGCCCGAACGGATCCACAGGTAACTGGCGAACACGGAACCTGACATCTCGCCAAAGGCGGCAAAGCCCTTGGTCAGCGGAATCACCGACTTTCCCTGAAGCGGGCTAACCAGGGAATAGGAAAAGTTGGTCACCATCACATCGAAGAAGGCGTTCAGGAAATTGGCGAGCAGGAACAAAACGATCGCGTACCAATGCCCATCCTTGACCCCAAAAAACACCATGGCCAAAAGCGCCGCCACCAATAGCACGGTCCCGTAAAAGAACTTGGCAGGAGAAATGCGGGAGGAAAGATAGCTGCTCAAGAGGTTATAGACGATCGCCAAGGTCGAAGCCACGGTCAAAATGACAGGCATGCCTTTGGCCCCAATCGTGTTCAAAAATATACCGATCGCGGACACACTCAAAACCATGCCGAGGAAATAGGCGAAAAAGGAGATGGAGGAAAGCAGGATCTTTTTGAGGAGGAATTTGTCCAAAATCTTTATTAGGACTAAGAACTAAGGACTAGGGACTAAGTACTGATGAACTCACGAATACACTCATAAAATCATCTATATATTTTAGCATAAAATGAACTTTTTTTCAATCCCTTGCGTGGGATTGTCCAGTCTCTGCTTTTTTGCTATCTTCTCTCCGACCCAAGCTTAGTCCTTAGTTCTTAGTCCCTAGTCCTTCTTTTATGATTATCCGAATCTCAGATGCCAAAAACCATGTCGGCGAGGAAGCCACCCTCCAAGGCTGGATGTACAACAAACGCGGCAGCGGCAAGATCTGGTTCCTGCAACTGCGCGACGGCTACGGTTTCATGCAAGCGGTTGCTGCCGCAGGCGATGCCAGCGACGAGGTGATGAAAATCGCCGAATCCCTGACCATCGAATCGTCGGTGAAAGTGACAGGCAAAATCACCCAGCACCCCAAAAAGGCCGATGTGTTCGAGATGCAGGTGAAAGGGATCGAGATCGTCCAGCTTTGCACGGAGGAATACCCCATCGGAAAAAAGGAACATGGCCCCGATTTCCTTTTGGACAACCGCCATTTGTGGCTCCGCTCGTCCCGCCAATGGGCCATCCAACGCGTGCGCAACACCATCATCAACGCCACGTACGAATACTTCAACCAGAACGGTTTTATCAAGATCGACGCGCCCATTTTGACCCCAAACGCCTGCGAGGGGACAACCGAACTTTTCGATATCAACTACTTTGACGAGGGTAAGGCTTACCTGAGCCAATCGGGCCAGTTGTACATCGAAGCCGCCATCATGAGCTATGGGCGGGTGTTCGACTTCGGTCCCGTGTTCCGCGCGGAAAAGTCCAAGACCCGTAGGCATTTGACCGAATTCTGGATGATGGATGCCGAAATGGCCTTCTGCGACCACGAATGCAACCTAAAGATCCAGGAAGGACTGGTCTCGTATATCGTCGAGAAGGTTTTGGAACGAAACATGGGCGAGATGGCCATTTTGGAGCGAAACACCGAGCCTCTCACCAAGATCAAGGCGCCGTTCATCCGCAAGACCCATGCCGAGGTGGTGAAAGAGCTACGGGAAATGGGATCCGACATCAAGGAAAACGATGACCTTGGCGCCGATGACGAGACTATTTTGACCAAAAAGTACGACAAGCCGATCTTTGTTGAAAAATACCCGACCGAGGTGAAGGCGTTCTACATGAGGCGCGACCCGAACGACCCGACCCATGTGCTCAATGCCGATCTGCTGGCCCCCGAAGGCTACGGCGAAATCATCG
>PMDG01000038.1 GCA_003154375.1 Candidatus Peregrinibacteria bacterium | reverse complement strand
ACGGGCTGTGCACGGGGACGGACTAAAAATGAAACTCAAAATTCGAATCTTCGAAATCCGAAAACCAAGAAAATCCAATTGACGAAATCATAAGCCAGCTCGCACGAACGCCCCCCATCAGTCGGATATGGCAAGGCGCTGCGAGCTGGTTTTGGATTTTAGAAATTGGCATTTTTTCGAGCTTCAAGGATTCGGATTTCGTATTTAGTTTAATTTGCTCTCAATTTTGATTTGCGTTAAACTTCATCCGCCTGTATTTTTTTATCCATTCGTTTGGTTAGAGCCTAGTGAATTACCTAGTCCCTAGCCCCTAGCCCCTATTTATTTAATCTCAATTGTATGTACTCTCGAGTATCGAAAGGCCTCGTCGCCATCATTGCCGCCAGCGTCCTTATGGGCGTCGTGGCATTGCCGGATACCATGAAATCCCAATGGCCGGACAACTGGTTTGTTAATTTTTTCAAAAAACCCAAAGTCACCCTGGGGCTCGACCTGCAGGGCGGCACCCAGCTGGATTACAAAATCGACCTTCGCAATGCCGAGGCCAAGAATTCCGATAGCGACCCCAAAAACGATGTCGTGATCAAAGACATTGTGGAAGGCGTGCGCAACACCATCGAGCGCCGTGTGAACGGACTCGGTGTGTCTGAGCCTCAAATCTACATTTCAAACGTTGCAGGGGAACAGCACATCATCGTGGAGCTGGCGGGTATCAAGAATATCGAGGAGGCCAAAGCTATCGTGGGCAAAACGATCCAGCTGGAATTCAAGGAACAGAAGACCGAGCAGGATCCCAACGAGACCCAGGCGATCAAGGATAGCGCCAACGATACGTTGAAGAAGGCGGTGAATCCGTTGGCCAATTTCGACCAGATCGGAAGCAATGTGAAGACCGACGACAAGAAGATCGATTATCGCCAGAATCAGACCTCCTTTGTCTCGGCCTTGCCTGATCGCTACAAGACTGTGATGCCGAAGATGAGCAATGGGCAGGTCTACAATGCGGTTTTGGAGGGGACCGATGGCTATGTGGTTGATTCCAACAACCAGATCACCGAGAAGAAGGGCCTTTATATCGTGCAATTGGTGGGCAAGGAGAACAAAGAGCACACTTTGAAGGAACCCAAGACCTTCGACCAGGTCGCGACCGACTTGGGAAAAACGTTGGAGACGCTCAATGGGAAGAAGAGAGCCGACTTCGTTGCGGCCGAGGCCGATGCCATTTTCGCAACCGACGAGGGAGCGGTTTCCAAAGTCGTGACGGTCGGTAACGAGCTTCGCGCCTACAAGGTCGTGAAGAAATCGACGGGCGACGAGCAGGTGAAGGCTAGTCATATCCTGGTCGCCTACAAGGGCGCCACCCGTGCGGCCGCGACCGTTACCCGCACCAAAGAGGAGGCCAAGGCCGAGGCCGAGGCGATTTTTAAGCAAGTGAAGGCCGATCCTTCCCAATTTGCAACGATCGCGAAGACCAAATCCGATGATGCCTCCGCCGCCACCAATTCCGGTGATTTGGGTTATTTCGGCCGTGGCACTATGACCAAGGCCTTCGAGGATGCCGCTTTCTCTATGAATGTCGGCGATATCTCCAATGTGATTGAGACTGAATTCGGCTTCCATGTCCTCCAGCTTGTGGACAAGAAGTCCGGCGACCCGACAGTCGACGTTCAGCTTCTGCGCATGGAAAACACCCCCGACAATCTGAAGAAGATGAACCAAGCGGTCGAGGACACCAAGGCGTTCCAGAAGACGGTTAAGGAAGATGAATACAAGTACAACGAGCTGTTCTTCGACCTGACTCCGGATCAATGGAAATCCACGGGTCTGGATGGCTCCCATTTCTCAAGGGCAACCATTTCCTACAGCCAGCTCGGCGCACCCCAGGTGAATATCCAGTTCGACGGACAAGGAGCCGATATGTTCGAGAAGCTCACGGAACGTTTGGTCAACAAGCCCTTGGCCATCTTTGTGGGAGGCGATCTGATTTCCGCCCCACGTGTGAATTCCAAGATCTCGGGTGGCAACGCCGTGATCACGGGCAACTATTCTATCAAGGAGGCCCTGAAGCTTGCCAACGACCTGAACACGGGCGCCATCGATGCCCCTGTCATTTTGTCTGGCCAATACACTATCAGTGCCACGCTCGGCGAATCCGCCCTCAAAGTCTCCCTATTCGCGGGTCTGGTTGGCTTGATCATCCTCGCCCTGTTCATGCTCGGTTACTATCGTCTGATGGGTCTATTCGCGGTCATCGCCCTTTGCATCTATTCCATCATCATCCTCTTTGTGCTCAAGATGACCGGAATCGTCATGACCCTGGCAGGCGTGGCTGGCATCATCCTGTCCATCGGCATGGCCGTGGACGCCAACATCCTGATTTTCGAGCGTTCTCGTGAGGAGCTTAAGACCGGCAAGAATTTCTCTGCGGCCATGGTCGCGGGTTTCGAGCGCGCCTGGTTCTCCATCCGCGATTCGAACGTCTCATCCCTTATCACCTGCGCGATCCTCTGGTTCTTCGGCAATTCCATAGTCCGCGGTTTCTCCCTCATGCTCGCGCTTGGCATCGTGATCTCCATGTTCACCGCCATCACCGTCACCCGCGCCTTCATGCAGACGGTCATCGGCCACTCCGTGACCAAGAGTCCCTTCTTGCTCGGCGTTAAGCCGGCAGATGTGGATCAGGAATAATCAAATCCAAATGGTGGGGCAAATTGTTGGGCCAATGGTGGAGTAAATTGTGGTCGATGTGAAACATATTTCATCCACAATGGGCTCCACGCGAAGCGGCTCCACAATAGGCTCCACCATTTGAAATCAAAATGAATCTCTCAGCTTCTCTCCAAAAACTACTCGACAAGGCCATGCCCAAAGCGGAGCAGGGCCCTTTTGTAGAGACGGTGGTAAAAAAGGCTTTGGCCGAACGCCAAAAGCCGAACGCCAAGATCGTCGAATTCTTTGTGGATGGAGGTTCCCGAGGCAATCCCGGGCCTTCTGGTGGCGGTTACGCCGTCTACGTGGCAGGTAAAGAGGTGATGCGGGGTTCCGAGTTCTACGGGCACAAGACCAACAACCAAGCGGAATACCTGGCCCTGCGAACGGCCTTGCGTGAGATCTATTCCAAATATCCGGAAGCCGCCTTGCTATGCAACATGGATAGCCAATTGGTGGTAGAGCAGATGAATGGCAATTACAAGGTCAAAAATGAAGCCCTGCGACCCCTATTCGACGAGGTCCAGCGGATCGTGGGCCAATTCCCCTCGTTCAAGATTCGACACATCGAGCGCGCCAAGAACAAGGTCGCCGACCTGATGGCGAACGAAGCGATGGACCGAAAAAATTAATTATGAATTAAAAATTAAGAATTAAGAGTTTGAACTCATAATTCTTAATTGATAATTCTTAATTTTTTAAGAGTGCCTTTCAATCACCTCCATCAGCTGGGGTTTCGAGTGAACCCCAACCATTTCTTCGACCACTTCACCGTTCTTGAAGACCTTGAGCGCTGGGATGCTCATGATTCCGTACTGGCTGGCCAGATCGGAGTTTTCGTCCACGTTCACCTTGGCGATCACGGCTTTGCCAGCCACGCCCTTCGAGAGGTCATCGAGGATGGGGCCTTGCATTTGGCAGGGGCCGCACCATGGGGCCCAAAAATCGACGATCACAGGCATGCCTTTCACATCGAGGACTTCGGATTTGAAATTGGAAGCATCTAATTCGAGAGCCATAAAATTGGATTAGCGAATAAGGTTATTCGGTGCCTTTTAGACTATTCAAAACGAGGGACTTATTCAAGGATTTGGACTTGATAAAATTGAAATAGAATTCCGAATCACCGAATCCTCGAAATCCGAAAAAATTCTAAATGCCAAATACGAATTCCCAATCAGCTCGAGCCTTTCGGATTTTGCATTTTCGTATTTCGTATTTTTTCGAGCTTAGAAGATTCGGATTTCGTTTTTTTGTGGGGAATATTTAAAACCCCCTCATCTGCAGGCGCAGTTGAGGGGGTTCAGGTTTTGGATGTGGACTATCGGACAGCATCCTTCAGGCTCTTGCCAGCCTTGAAAGCGGGGATGTTCATGGCAGGGATCTTGATGCGTTGGGTGGGGTGGCGGGGGTTCACGCCAGTGCGGGCCGCGCGCTTGGAAATGCGGAAGGTTCCAAAGCCGGTGATCGTGACATTTTTGCCTTTCTTCAGTTCCTTGGTGACATAATCGATAAGGGCATCCAAAGACATGGCGGCGGTCTTTTTTGTGATGCCGGCTGAGGCCGCGATGGAGGCGATAAGATCTTGCTTGGTCATATTAAAATTAGGTTAACGATTTAAACCGACGGAAGTATACGGAGGCTCCAAGGGCTTGGCAAGCTTTTTGCCCAATTCAAGCGATAAAGCGAGGGTTGAATGTTTCGGAGTTTAGGGTTGACGATTCTCTGGATGTCCGATCGGAAACCCTTTGTTTTGGACAGGAAGGGTGATCCTGTGTAAAATTTGCACCATCAATATAAGCGTATTTTTTATGACCAAAAAAATTGTTTCTTCGATCCTGATCGCATTCGCGGCAATCACGCTTTCGGCATGCCAAGGCAAGCCCAGCGCTCCCGCTCAGGAAACACCGAAAACGCCGGCTTCAGAGGCTGCTAATCCAGCTCCTGCCACCACGCCCGCTCCCGAGGCCACGACGCCTGAGGCGGCTCCCGCGACCGACACGAGCAAGAAACCCGGCCTTCCCACCATTCCTCCGAATGGCCAGGCGGTCGTCGAGGTCCCCGACCAGATCACCCAGATCGAGCTGATCCTCGATGCGTCCGGAAGCATGGCGGGTCAGGTGGGTGGCAAGGCCAAGATCGACATCGCCAAGGATACGACCAATAGCCTCATCGATGGTCTGAAAGACAAGGCCAACCTAGAGGTCGGCCTCCGCATTTATGGCCATCTAAACAAGGAATGCTCCAACACCGTGTTGGAATTCCCCATCGGCAAGATCCAGGCCGATGCCATGAAGGCCAAGATCGCAAGTGTGAAGGCGCTTGGCTACACCCCCATCACCACCTCGCTAGAGAAGGCGGCTGGGGATTTCGATGTGAAGAAACCCGGCACAAGGCAGATCATCTTGGTCACCGATGGGATCGAAAGCTGCAACGGCGACCCTTGCGCCATGGCCAAAAAGCTCAAGGAGGCTGGCGTGGTTACCCGCATCGATGTGGTCGGGTTCAACCTGAAATCCGAGGAGTTGAAGGCGGTCCAGTGTATCGCCGAGCCATTCGGCGGAAAAGTGATTGGCGCTAACAGCGCCAAGGAGCTGACCGATGCCCTAGGGGCCATCGTGCAGGAATCCCTGAAGTTCAATTTGGAGCTCCGAGGAATAGACAAGGACAAGAATGGGGTCTATATGAATGTTAAAGTTTTGCAAAATGGCCAGGAAGTGAAAAGCAGCAACGGACATACCGTCCAGTTTTTATTGCCAGAGGGAACCTACGATGTCCAGGCCGTGTCGCCCGAGGGCATGGGCACCGTGGAGCTGAAGGGGGTTACGGTGACGAAAGATAAAGACACCCTAAAAGATATTCTTTTTGTCAAAACCGCTATTCTGGTCAACGTGATCGGAGCCGACGGGAAACCTCTGCAATCCAAGGACATGTGCGTGTTCCCGACGGGCGAGACAGAGAAAGAGACGAAGTGCGCCGGCATCTTCACGGACAAATACGAGTTCACGCTGGAACCTGGAACTTATGACATCCATGCGGTGAACGCGGCGACCAACGTAGATGCATGGATCAAGGGGGTTGAGGTGAAAAAGGGGGAGGAGGTTCAAAAGACAATCTCGTTCGCCCAAGGCTCGCTCAAGGTGAACGTGATCGGAGCCGACGGGAAGCCCCTGCAGTCCAAGGACATGTGCGTCTTCCCGACGGGCGAGACGGAAAAGGAAACGGCCTGCGCCGGCATTTTCACGGACAATCACGAATTCAAGTTGACGCCTGGCATCTATGACCTCCATTTGTTGAACGCTGGGACTTCCGAGGAGAAATGGGTCAAGGGGATCGAGGTGAAAGCCTCGGAGACCGCGACCCAGACGGTCAGCTTCGCCCAGGGTTCGCTTCAGGTCAACGTGATCGGGACCGACGGGAAGCCCCTGCAGTCCAAGGATATGTGTGTATACAACCAGGGAGAGACTGAAAATGAGGTGGCCTGCTCCGGTATCTTCACGGATAAGCATGAATTCAAGCTTTCGCCCGGAATGTACGATCTGCATCTGGCGAGCGGAGGTACCTCGGAGGAGAAATGGGTCAAGGGCATCGAGGTGAAGGCCGCGGAGACCGCGACCCAGACGGTGACCTTTGAGCAGGGCACCTTGGTCTTCAATATCACAAACGCTCAAGGTCAAAAGGCTGACCCCGTATATGAGATGTGCGTCTACAACGCAGGGGAGACGGAAAATGAGGTCGGTTGCGCTGGTATCTACACCAACACCCATACATTCACCCTCAAACCCGGGAGCTACGACCTAAATGCGAAAAACTACAAGACCCAAGAGGAAAAATGGGCCAAAGGGGTCAAGGTTGAGGCGTCCAAGACAACCAACCAGGCAATCGTGTACTAAACCAAAATTCCGAAAGGCCGATGGTGCTTGTCACTCATCGGCCTTTTTAGGTTTCGTTTATCGCCAATCGGAATCATTCGTTATCCGATCCGTCTTTTTCAAAAACTTTCACAAGCTCCTCTCCTGGAAGCAGAATTTTTCCTCGGGTGCTGGCAATGAGGCAACTTTGGGGATCTAGGAAGACGTCGCAGATTTTGAAAAGCCGCCCTACATTCGTGTAAGTCATTTCGTATCGTTGGACACAGGGCGTGAGGTCCTGAGCCATCAATTCAGAAAATTCTTTGAGGAATACGACTTGTTTGAGGATCTCGGGATTCGAAAGGCTGCCTACGAATCCCAAGGGGTGGATTCCGTTCGGATTAAAGATCGACTGCCTTCGGTCCCTTATTTTTTGAAAGTGTTCGCGGACCGTTTGGACGCTCTTGGCATAAGGTTTTGGATTTTGGGAGACCGCCATGGGGTTTTTGGTCATGTCTTGGATGATCCCATTGAGATCGTTGGCCATTTTGGCCAGATCACCGGTCAATGTTTTGTAGCCTTCTTTAAGGGAATTGATGTCCAAGTTGAAGCCCAACTCGATCGTTGTTCTCCAATCTGGGTCCCACTTGGGCAAGGGTTCGCTTTCGTTCGGTTTCATGGGAGGGGGGTAATATGAAGAATATTATATAATTATTTAAAAAAAAGTCAATATTCAAAAAGGTTTAGCAGTAAGCGTGTCGCTAAAAAGCATGCTTGCCGCTTAAAGCTTATTGCTTGCCGCTATTAGTAGTCGAACATCAATTGGTTGTCCGCATTCTTGTAGATTTGGCTCACCAAATAGGCCACCTCGGCGCGGGTCAGCGCTTGGTCGGGGTTCCACATGCCGTAAGGGATCAGGTCGAGCTCGAATCCCTTGTCCATATATTTCTTGGTCCACGGGGTCGTGTCGCCTTTCCACACAGGGATCTCAAAGGTGCCCAGGATCAGTTTCAAGGTCTCGGCCAAGGTGATGGCCTTGTTGGGCCTGAATGTCTTGTCACCGAAGCCCTGCAACATTTTTTTATCAAGGGCATAGTGGACGTAGGGGGCGAGGGCGTTGGTGGGTTTAAGATCTTTGAAGGTCAGCTTGGTCTTCGCCGAATATGATTTGAAATCCACGGCCTTTCCGGACTTTTTCTCGTTTTCCAAATAGTTCCGGCTTTCCAAAATCAGCTTGAGCGCTTCTCCGCGGCCCATGGCAGCCTCGGGCCTGAAGTTTCCTTCCTTGTCTCCTGTGACCAGCCCTTTGTCGGCCAAATCGCCAATCGCTTGGGCATAGGGATGGTACTGGATATCGTTGAAGGTGAGTCCCAGATTCCCATACTCGTGAAGGGCCTTGTCTTGGGTTGTCTTTCCGTTAAAGGCGAAAGAATCGAGCATTTGGCGGAGCTGCGGGAGGTTGGCGTCGAAATGCTCGGTCAAATCGTTGTATTCCACCGCGAACTCGTTATCCCCGTCACGCACTTGCAGGATCATGTGTTTTTTCATCTCCTGGTACTTTTCTCCCTCGTATTCGTAGGTGTAAAGGAAACCAGGCAACCCTCCGAGCACGACTTGGTCGTTCTTGAAGACGAGCCGGTTGTTCCCCATGGTCTTGGTTTTTGCTTTCAGTCGGTCGGTATCGGAAAGCTGGCGTTCGTCCTTGGGGATCGGAGAATAATAAAGGGTGAGGCTGCCATCGAAGTTCCCGTCTTGGACTGCCTCGGCGAGTAAGTCCTGGGAATCTTTGCCCGGATTTTTACGGATCCTCCAGCCCTCGGCCGCGGTGATGGAGAATGGAGGGGTGTCGAATTTAAGGGTCGGGCTCAATTTCGGATCGTTCTGGGCCGGCTGGGAAAAGCGGATGGAATCCAGCAATGGCTGAATGGCCTTTTCCTGGTCCGTGGCCTCGTCCAAGTTGATGGAATAGGAAAGGGAGGGGATTGCGTAGCCAAAGGGGATGTAATAGGTGATGTTGCGTTGGCTGGAGCTGGTGAAGCTCGTTTTCCAGGCCTTTTGGCCAGCGAAAGTCACATTGTCCTTGTTGTAGTCGGGGTAGCTTTTTTTCGTTTTCGCCAACTCTTCGTCTAGACGTTTCAGATACCCATCGTCCACACGGTACTGATATGGGTTTGAGACAACACTCAGTTCCACCGGGGACGAAACATTTTTTTGGCTGGCATAAAGGCTGTCATTGTTGATCTCCTCAAATTTCCAATCTTTGGGCAGAGTGAGGCTGAGGAAGGGGTATTGGTCTTGGGTATAGCTCAAGGTCTCGTTCGCCTTGGAAAGGCGGGCCAAGTCTTTGATCAGAAGCGCATTGGCTTTTGAATTGTCCTGAGGCGTCTTTGCGATGTTGGTTTGGATCCAGCTTCGGGCCTCGTTCAGGTCCAGGAAATACCCCACGTTTTCCGCATACGATCGGATGTAAGTCGGGATTCCGATGAATCGGCCATTGGCATCGAACACGGTTCCTCCAGAACTTCCGTGGTCGAAATCAGTGTCGGTCTTGAAATAGCGGTAGCCATTTTGGGTTTCGGTTCCGCTGATCTGCCCCTCGCTGCTGGTCACGGTGTCTCCACCGCTGGCCGGGTAGCCGACCACTCGCACCTTGTCCGTTTCCTTGGGGGATGCGGGGGTTTGCCAGTCGATCGATTTCAAAGGCGGAACCGGATTGCCGAACACATCCACAGGATCCATTTTCAAAAGGGCGACATCCAGGTCCTTGTCGTGGGTGATCAGATGGGCGGTGTAGTCGCACACCGGTTCCTCAGTGTCCTCGAACGTGATGCACACCTCGAAGGCGTCGAGGGGTTTGAATTCCTCGTCATTGAAGATGACATGATGGTTGGTCAAAATGATTCCATCCGAGGTGATCACACTCCCCGACCCACTGCCATAGGCGACCACTTGGTCGGTGTACAGCATTTTATGGCTCGTCACCTTCACGGTGGGGTTCATGGTCGAAAAGTCGTGGTCCGCGGCAAATGCGGGCATTGCCAAGGCGATGGAGACGAGGATTCCAATTAGGATTTTTTTCATATGTGGGTTAGTTTGATACGAAACATAGTCTAGCAGAACCCTCCTTTTTTCTAAAATGATGTTGTGTCTCCGATCTGCCCCTTGCCCCTTGCGTGACTTTTTTGTACCATTCCCCTGATATGACATCGATTCGTAGTGTGCTAAGCGTGTTTGCTAGCCCCTAACCCCGAGCCCCTAGCCCCTAATTATGGATTTCAATCTCAAATCATCAATGACCCCTGCCGGCGACCAGCCCAAGGCGATCGAGGACCTGGTCAAAGGCATCAAGAAGGGTCAAAAACATCAAACCTTGCTCGGTGTCACGGGTTCGGGCAAAACCTTCACTCTAGCCAACGTGATCCAGCAGATCCAGCGTCCCACGCTGGTGCTTTCACATAACAAGACCTTGGCGGCCCAGCTCTGCGCTGAGTTTCGCGATTTTTTTCCGGACAACGCCGTGTCCTATTTCGTCAGTTACTACGATTACT
>PMDG01000082.1 GCA_003154375.1 Candidatus Peregrinibacteria bacterium | reverse complement strand
GGCGCCCGCCCGCTCAAGCGCGTCATCCAGCAGCGGATCGAAAACCCAGTCGCCGGCAAAATCCTGACGGGCGACTTCGCCGAGGGCGACACCATCCGCGTGGACACCCGCACCGGCAAATACGTCAGCCGCGCCTAAGCGCGCGGATGCGCTTTTTCGTACACCTTCTTCAGCTGTTCCGGCGTGATGTGGGTGTAGATTTGCGTTGTGGTGATGCTGGAGTGGCCCAGAAGCTCTTGGACCGATCGTATGTCGGCACCGTTGAGCAGAAGCTCTGTGGCGAAGGAATGGCGCAAGGTATGTGGTGTCACGTGTTTTGTGATGCCTGCCTTGAGGGCTGTATTCCGCACCATGTCCTGAATGGTGTATTCGGTCAGGCGGCGGTGCTCGCCTTTTAAGTCGAGGTCGTCTTTTTTTCTAACCCTTGTTCGGCGATGGTTCAGAAACAAGGGTTCGTAGCTGTCTTCCCGTAGGTCCAGATAGTCCAAAAGCCAGGTCTTAGCGCGTTCTGAAATGAAAACGATGCGGATTTTTTTGCCCTTGCCTCGCACGTGGAATTCGCCGAGGTCCAAATTGACGTTTTGGCGATTCAAGGCGACTAGTTCGCTGATCCGTAGGCCCGTGCTGTAGAGCATTTCCAGGATGGCCCTGTCGCGCATGCCCGTGATCTTGATGGTGTCCACGGCCGCAAAAAGCCGTTCCAATTCCTCGCGACTCAGATACTCCACCATGCGGTCGGGTTGTTTGGCCAATTCCACTTTTTCGGGCGGGAGAGTCTTCCAATCGTTTCTTGCGCAATGTTTAAGGAACGATCGCAGGGCGATGATGTGGATGTTTTGGGTCTTGAGGCTTAGGTTCTCATGATGTTTTCCGATTTCGATCCGATTCAGGAAGAGGCGGTATTTTTTGACCAGCTCCATGTCGATTTTTTCGATTTCGATGTCTCCGGCAAAGCCCATGAACCGCTCCAGATAATGGGCATAGCCGATCAGCGTCCGTTTGGACTGGTTTTTTTCGATCTCGCAATGCTCCAGAAAATGTCTAATTGAGTTGCTGAGAACCATTAAATTAAGAATTATGAATTATTAATTATGAATTAACTCTTAATTTTTTAATTCTTAATTCATAATTGTTTTTATTGTACGGGATTCGGACTTCACAATAAACACTTAAACCAGGTAAACGAGCAGGGCACCGCCTCCGCCCTTTTCCCATTTTCGATCGAGCACCAAACCCTCGTCCTTCAATTCGACCACTTTGTTTTCCACAACCCCCTTTAAAACCGATTGGCCCCCTTCGGAATGAAGCCCCTTGCCTGTGATGATCCGAATCATTCGTTTGGATTCGCGTTTGGCCCGAAGAATAAACAATCGGATCTCGCGCTCCGCCTCGGTCGCTGTTTTTCCGTGGAGGTCCAAAGTTTCTTGTGGAATTTTTGGGTAGTCCTTCAGGATTTCTCCTTTGTTTTTCGGTTTTTCAGTGATTTCTTCCTTTTCGTTCGAAACCGCTTTGATTGTTGCCAGCTCATCAGGTGAAAGTTTTTCACCTGTCATTTTTTCGATCAGCGCCGCTTCATCCAAATGGTCCAAACTTTCAATTTTTTTAGGCTTGGATTTTTCCACGGCAATCGGCTGCGGAGTCCTTACTTTTGGCCTTTTCACAGGCCTTATTGTCGTTTGGGGGTTGAAATCCGGCTTGGGTTCCGATTGGGTCGACCCAGCAGTCTCTCCGGCCGGGTTAGGCATTGATGGAATTTGCGCCTCGGGCCTGGATGGAGATTGTTTTTCCTCGGATGGTTTATGGTTTATCCCGATTTGATTCTTTTTTCCAAGGACACGTCCGAAAAAACGTCGAACGTTCGACAGAAACCCTTTGGGCCCCACAGGGGGTGTTCCGCTGATTTCCGAATTCGGTTTTTCCATTAGCTTATCGGTAATTTTGAAGGAATGGCATTGCGGCATTCAGTCTAGCCTCTAACAGCTTCCTAATCGCCTTTCTATTCATTTCTGCGCATTGCTCGCATGATTCTAAATGTTTCTTGATTCTTGGGTATTCCATGGGAAGGAAATGGTTTAGAAACATTTCCTGCTCTGTGACATGCCGATCTTTTTCGATTTGAGCCGGGATTGGGGGTTCTTTATCGTTCATGGCAATGGATTCTAATACGCTAGTCTTTTGACTACAAGCCTAGTAGGAAGTCGTGGCACTTTTTAACCGCCTTCCCACGGTGGGAAATGGTGACCAGCTCCGATTTGGTGAATGCTGAGTAGACTTTAGGGTAGCCATCAGGCTTGAAAACGGCAGAGAGGGGAATGCCATGTTCGATCTCGACTTCAGGCTTTTCCATGATAAGTCCATCCGTTTCCCCTCGGAAAGTGATTGTCTTTTGATCTGGACGATAGAGGGCCACAACACAGATGAATTCCGTCCGTCGGCTTTTCTCTTTGGTCAGCCTTTTTAGGAAATGATCCAACCATTCCGCGTCAGTGGCCTCATGCCCCGCGCCCCAGCGCCGGGTTTTTACACCTAACTCATCTTTGAGCGCATCGACCACAATTCCCGAATCGTCCGAAATGGTGACCAATCCGGACCTCTTTCCGAAAAATTCTGCCTTCAGGATGGCATTTTCCTCGTAGGTCGTCCCCGTTTCCACCACATCTCCTTCGATTTTCTCATCCGCAAGCGACACAAACTGAAACGGAAGGTCCGCAAGCCCCTCCATGAGGCCTTCGAATTTTCCTTTGTTGCGGGTGGCGACCAGAATTTTTTGCATCAATATATAAGTTAAATTTTATGCAAAAAATTCAATTTCCAATGACCAATGACCAATTTCCAATAAATTTTGAATATCGAATTTTCTAATTTCCAATTTGGTCTTCGGCGGGAAGGGGAATTTGGACATCCTTATCCTTGGGACGGTAGAAGCGGACGACTGGATCTGCCAGCGGGATGGTGAGGTTCATATGCTTGTCGATAATCTCGGTGAAGCGCCTCAGGTCTTCGGGCCGATTGAAATCCAACCCTGTCCGATCGAAATAGAAGGTGTTGGGCAGATTCGCTTTTCTGAAAAACGCCTCTTGGGCGTGGGCCATGGACACGAATTTGCTTAAGACCCCCTCGTTCATTTCAAAGGCCCGGCCCCTTTTGATGATCATTTCGCGGATCGTTTTATCGGATGCCGTGATACAAATGGTGACATCGGGTGGTGGCAGGAATCCCCGATCCATCGAGGTCATATGGCGAAGAAGCTCTTTTTCGAATCCTTCCTCCAACCATTCCTCGATATAAACGTCGTTGGTCATCCAGAAGGTGTCCAACATGGCGATCCCGCCCTCTTCCTTGATTTTTTGCGCTCGTAAATAATCCGAAACATTTTTGTTCCTGAAAAAGAGATCCAGCTCCAAAATCCGTTTGTGGTCGCGAATGTCTTCCCGGACCCTCTCGGGCAAATCAGCCTCTTCACCCTCCAGAATCGCCCAAGCATGATAATGATCCGCCAACGCCTTTGTGAGCGTGGATTTCCCCAACCCTGGCCCTCCGGTGATGGCGATAATGGAACCGTTCATGTTCTGATGGGTGGACTAATTGGGTTACTAATTGGTGAACTTATTGGGGTTGAGTTTTTCTCATCCAATTGGTTCACCCATCAGTTTTCCCATCAGTTCCCCAATTAGGAATTTAGCGGGCCAATTTGATGATTTCCTCGGCGGTCATGGGGATGATCTTGGCTTGTCCGAGCTTGGGAACCACGACGAAGGGGATTTTGTTCCCTTTCCGTTTTTTATCCTTCTTGATCCACTCTAGCAAATCGTCGATTCGAACATTGGGCGGGAGTTCCGTGGACATGCCGAAGCGTTCCAGGGCGGACTTCATCTTGTCCCCGATGGCGGGTTTTTGCAATCCCAGTTTTTGCCCGACGCGGTTCGCGATCACGATCCCCATGCTCACAGCCTGGTCATGGTTGTACATGTAGTGGGTGGCGGCCTCGATAGCGTGACCAAACGTATGGCCGAAGTTCAGGATTTTGCGATGGCCGGATTCCTTGAGATCCTTGCCCGTGATCTCCACTTTCGCGCTCACGGATTTCTTGATCAGGGTCATCAGATTCAGCTTCTTGGCCTCCAGATCCTTGAAAATCGTTTCATCGTGGATCGCGCCGAATTTGACCACTTCGGCAAGGCCCGGCATCCGGTTGTTTTCCACAAAATGCTTGAGGAAGCCCGGATCGATCAACACCAAACGGGCCGGGTAAATCGTCCCTAAAATGTTTTTTGCGATGTAGTCCACCGAGGTCTTTCCTGCGATTGCCGCGTCCACCATGCCCATCAGCGACGTGGGGATGGCGACGTAGTGCATGCCACGCATATAGATCGAAGCCAGAAAGCCCGCCAAGTCGGTCACCATTCCTCCGCCGAAACCGATGATGACGTCGGTAGCCGTGTACCCCCCATTGATCATTTTTGCGGCCATGTCTATGACTGTGCCCATGGTTTTGTTCGCCTCGCCCGCGGGAAGGACCAGATGCAAAGCATTCGGGATCAGCTTCCTAAGCTGGGGACCGTAGATCCTTTCCAGATTATAGTCGATGGCGATGGCGAACCGGCTGTCTGGATACTCCTTCTCCAAAAGCGTGCCGACTTTCGCCAGAAGTCCATCCTCGATCAGGATCGTGGAGGAGCCCCAACGGGTCTTTTCTTCAATTTTCACCATAGTGCTTAAGTGCTTAAGGGGTAAGTGCTTAAGGGTTGGGGCTGCTTTAAAATTTACATGCGAATGGTTGCGCCTTGGGTTTTCAGATTGGCCAACACCTTTTGGTGCACGGCGGTCACCTGAGCCTCGGTTAGGGTCTCCTTATCTGAGCGGTAGGTGATGGAATAAGTGAGGCTGCGGGTGCCCTTCTCGATCTTGTCGCCTACGTATTCATCGATGACACGGATATCCTTGATCAGCTCCTGGTCTGCCTTGGCGATGGCCTTGGTGTAGGCCTCCGCGAGGTTCTTGCGGGGAATCTGGATACTGATGTCCAATTGTATTGAAGGGAATTTGGGAATTTCGCGGTAGATCACCTTTTGTCCTGCCTCCTTTTCCAACAATTTGTCGAAATCCAGCTCAGCTACGGTTACGCGGGTTTTCAAATCGAACGCCTTTTCGACCGTGGGGTTGATTTCGTACATCGTTCCGATCCGTTCCCCTTTCAATTTGAGCGCCGCGAGACGGCCTGGGTGTTGCCACGGATGCTGCGTAGGGGATTCGATCGGTTCCAAAGAAACCCCCAATGTCTGCATAACCCCCTCCAAGACACGGAAGTTTTCGCCAGCGGTGGCGCAAATTAGCTCATGTTTTTCAGCAACCTCCTCACCCTTTCGGTGATAGGTTCGGCTCAGTTCGAATACTCGGAATCCTTTTTGGAAACGAAGATTGTTCCCGATTGTCTCCAGCGTGCGCGGGAGTAGGCTTTGGCGCATCAGCACCATGTCGTTCGAAATGGGATTGGCGATCTCGATGCTCTCATGGCCCTGTTTCATACCGCATTTGGCCAAGAGTTCCGGACCCACGAATGCGAAAGTGTAGATTTCGTTGAATCCAAATGTGGCCAATTTGTCCCTCAGGTTTTTTTGCAAAATTCGGCGAGCATTCGGAGCAATGGGGGTGATGTCCACCACGGGAGTCGTGGCGGGAATAAGGTCATAGCCATGGAATCGACCCACCTCCTCGATTAGCGCAGCCTCCCATTCCACGTCGCCAAGCCTCCAGCTGGGGATAGAAACTTTATAACCCCCTTTTGCCTTGGTCAGACCGAATCCGAGGTCGGTCATGATTCGTTTCACATCTTTATCCGGCACCTTGAAACCGAGCATGGATTCCAGTTTTTCGTTTCTCAGGGCAAGAGATCGTTTTTCAGGTTTTGCAGGTCGAATCTCAATCGTTTCACTGGCCACCTTTGCATTTGGGCAGACCTTCAAAATCAGTTCGATTGACCGGGCAAGTCCGTCATAGGCCAATTCTGGATCAACACCCTTCTCGTAAATGATCCCCGCATCCGTTACCTGGGCCAATCCGCGCATGGCACGGCGAATCAGGGTCGAATTATAAACTGGCGCATGGAGCCAAATGCGGTTGG
>PMDG01000024.1 GCA_003154375.1 Candidatus Peregrinibacteria bacterium | reverse complement strand
CACTCAAGGGCTCTCCGGCCAAAAATGCGGGATTGGAACCCGAGGATGTGATTTTGAAGGTGAACGGCGAAGACATCACGGATTTCTCCCTCGAGCAGGTGGTCATGAAAATCCGCGGACCCAAAGGAACCAAGGTTAAATTGACCATTGGGCGAAAGGGCCAAGGCGAACCATTCGATGTGGAAATTCTTCGGGATACCATCAACATCAATAGTGTCGACTGGAAGATGATCGATGGAATCGCGGACATCGAGCTCAATCAATTCGGCGGAAAGACAAAGGATGAGTTCACCAAGGCGATCAGCGATATTCAGCTCAAGAGTCCCAAGGGGATCATCCTCGATCTCCGCTACAATGGCGGAGGCTATCTGGACGGCGCAGTAGACATCACATCCGAATTTGTGGAAAAAGGAAAGGTTGTGTCCGTAAAAAAACGGAATCCCGAGGAGGATGAGGTGATCTACGTGACCGGCAAGGCCCGAATGGCCACGGTTCCCATGGTGGTTCTCATCAACAAGGGAAGCGCATCGGCCTCCGAGATAGTAGCGGGCGCCATCCGCGACAATGGCCGTGGCACCATCATCGGGGAAACCAGTTTCGGCAAGGGAACCGTGCAGGAAGTCGAAAACCTGATCGACGGCTCAAGCCTCCGCATCACCATCGCCAAATGGTACACCCCCAACAACGTGAACATCAGCAAGGTCGGTATCACGCCCGATATTGAGGTAAAACGGTCCATCGAGGATATGAAGGCTAACAAGGATCCTCAATTGGATTCGGCCCTGAGCTACCTGAAAAAACAGTAAATTGTTCTCAGGGCTTTCTCAGTCTAACGATCATAAACTCAGGGATTTTGTTCAATCTCTCATAAGTTTGTGATGAAACCTTTTTCATTGTCGAAAGGGGTTGCGGTTCGACGAGCCTATCGATCAAAAAACCGGCATCGATGGCCGAATTGACGATCCCGCTTACTGGCTTGTGCCAGCCAACAACCCCCATTGCCTTGTTAATCGTTGCCTCAAATTTGCTCTCATGCAGGTAGTCCCCTATGATTTTGAATTGGCCAGACCTCTTGTCTTTGATAATCGAGATTTTCTTTTCATATTCGTTCTTAGTGTTCCTAGTTTCCACCATGGCGGATCTCAAAGGATGCTGACAAGAGAAAAGGAAATACGAATTGGGTCTGAGTACACGAAAAACCTCATGGAGAACCTTGGTCCAATTCTCGATATAGTGAAGTGCAAGGCTCGAGTAGGCAAAATCAAATTCCTCATCGGAGAAATCCAATTGTTCCATATCCATGGTATGGAATTCGCAATCGGCATGATTGGCTTGCGCTATTTTGATTAGTTTTTTGGCAATGTCGATACCGACGGATCGTTTTGCCCCCAGTTTTTTAAGGGCACTACTATCTTCGCCACTTCCGCACCCCAAGCTCAAGACTTGCTTTCCTTTTAGGTCGGGTATGAGCTTGGCCATGGCTGGCTTTTCATAATAGGCATGGTATATCGAGTCTGCAGGATTTTTTACATGAGCAGCATAATCTTTGGCATTTTCGTTGTACCAATGAATGGTTTTCGCGTCTGTCGACATATTTTGGAATAAATATAAAAAGGTAGGCAGTGATTTCGCAAACATATGCAGCTGTGGGATCTAATCCAAGGCTCCCAATAGCTCCACGCTATCTCCAAGTCCTATCTTTTGTTTTGAGCAGATGCCGCCGTTCAGTTCAAGCACGTATTGGATCGGTTCTTTTGAGTCGTAAATCGGACACGTGGTAGCGAGAGGACATGGCGGGGTATTCTCGGAAATCCTCTTGATCTTCAGGTCTGAACCAATAAAAAGGATATCGAGGGGGATTAAAGTGTTTTTCATCCAAAAAGAAACAGGGGAGGGCTGGTCATACACAAAAAGCATCCCTCTATCTTCGCCCAAGATCTTGCGGAACATAAGCCCCCGCTGTTTCTCGAAATCGGTTTTGGCCACTTCGACCTTGAAACTGAGTGCCGAGTTGGGCGTCACCACTTGGATGTCCTTCCAAGGATTTTGGAGCTTGGCAAAAACGGAATAGAAGATTGCGAAAAGCACAAGCAGGGATGCAAGGACGATGAGCTTGCTCCTCGGTGTCTCGGGAGTGAATGTCAAAATTCGACTTTTATAATTTTTGACTTTTGGCTTCATAGAAAATTTGGATCAGCCTTGTAAAAACACACAATTTGCCACCATTCGATCCATTATCCAGTCAACCATACGGCCCACTATTCGGCCCACCATTCGGAATCATTTCAAAAGCTTCCCGAGCTCTTCCTTGAACTCTTCCACGTCCTTGAAGCTTCTGTAGACGCTCGCGAAACGAATGTAGGCGATATGATCGAGCTTCTTCAGCGCATCCATAATGTCGTTGCCAATGGTTTGGCTGGCAACCCCTTTCTTGTTCATGCTCCACTTCTCTTCCATCCGGTCGATCATTCCATCGACCTGCTCCTGAGTCACAGGACGTTTTCCGCAGGCAATCCAGATCCCCTTTTCCACTTTGGTCCGGCTGTAGGGTTCCATGCTACCGTCCTTCTTCTTCACCAGCATGTTTTCCATCTCAAGTCGCTCAAAAGTCGTGAAACGTCGGTCGCATTTCTCACATTCGCGCCGTCGGCGGATCACCTTACCCTGCTCGGCCAAACGAGAATCGATCACTTTGGTATCCGGATTCTTGCACTTGGGACACTGCATGAAAAAATGGGTTAGATTTCGAGGTGGCTAAATGCCTTCCAATGCAGTTTATCATACAAATCCATCGCGTAATCGTCCGTCATGGAGGCGATATGGTCTTTGACCTGTATTAGGATCCCCTCTCCCGTGACGGAAAACTTTTCAGGGATCAAAGAGGGTTTCTTCTGCAATTCCTGGAAGAGGAATCGGATGGCCTCTTGGCCGCGTTTGTTGTATTCGAGGATCCCGGGAGAGCTGTAAAACCGCTGAAACAAGAAAGCCTTGAGCGACTTGCATTCGGCCGCAAACGAATCCGAAAAGGCGACTAGGACTTGGGGGGTTTCATTCACTTGGGCCAGCGATCGGATCTTGTGCTTTTTGAGCAACCGATCCGTGTTCTCCAAAAGGTCGGTGACCATCAGGGTGATCAAACGCGAAATCATGGCCGAAACGAAAAGTGGAAAGGTCAGATCAGCCTTAACCGTCTCGCGGGCCTGTTGCCAAATTGGAAGGGAATTCATCTCGTCGGTGCTTAAAATCCGGGCGCGGATGCCATCGTCGATGTCGTGATTCAGATAGGCGATCTTGTCCGCAATGTCCACCAACTGCGATTCGAGCGAGGGCCTTGTGGTTCCGCTCTCGGAAATAGGATCTAAGGGGTCACGATGCTTCATGAGTCCGTCTCGAAGCTCAAACGTGAGATTCAGACCTGGAAATTCGGGTTTTTTCTGCTCAAGCCGTGTGACGATGCGTCGGCTCTGTTCATTGTGCTCAAAGGAAAGGCCGTGTTCGCGCATCAGGGAATCCAACGTCTCCTGGCCGGCATGGCCAAAGGGCGTATGGCCCAGGTCATGGGCCAAGGCCACGGCCTCGGCCAGATCCTCATTAAGACCAAGATTTCGGGCCATATCCCTGCTCAACTGCGCCACCTCCATGGTATGGGCCAAACGGGAACGGTAATGGTCTCCGTGATGGGCCACAAATACCTGGGTCTTGCCTTGCAGACGCCGAAAGGCCTTGGAGTAGATGATGCGGTCTCGGTCGCGCTGAAAAGCGGTGCGGAAAGGGTCCTCGGCCTCGGGAAATTCACGACCCCGGCTTTTCGCGCTGAAGGCCGCATAGGGGGCTAACGTCTCCTTTTCGCGCCGTTCGATGTCGGTCCGCTTCAGGATCATTTTCGATTGAAAAAAGTGGAGAAACCGTCACGAGTAAGGTATCATAATACTCGATAAAACTAAATGCGCCTGAGAGTATCATGATGAACATGCTTGAAATCCGACGGCAAGCGCTCCACCTCCTCTATGGTCCCATGCTGGTGGTCCTTTATCATTGGCATATCCTCACATTGCCCATCTTGTTTGGCATCATCGTGGGTGGTGCCATGATGTCCCTGATGGTCAAACGGAAGCGGTGGCATCCGGTTCGTTGGCTATTGAGCCATTTCGAACGAGAACATCACATGGAAAAATTCCCGGGTCGTGGAATCCTGTTTTTCACTATTGGCGCTTTTTTGGTGCTGGCGATCTTCCCGGAACCGATCGCCTATGCCGGTATCCTGATCCTGAGCGCGGGGGATGCGGTGACTAACATTGTGGGTCGTCACTTCGGCCGTATCCGCACCCGGATCAACCCCAATAAATTCATGGAGGGAACTCTTGTCGGCATTTTGGTTTCGATCCCCATCGCCTACTGCTTTGTCCCGAACCTCTATGCGGCGGTCGCCGCTGCCTGTCTGGCCATGTTTCTTGAGCTTCCGAACGTCCAGATTTTCGGATTCGAGATCGATGACAATCTGCTGGTGCCTTTGGCTGCCAGCTTGACCCTTAGCCTTTTTGTCTGATGGAAACCAAGGAATTTGGAAATCGTGGCGAGGATTGGGCAGTGGAAATGCTGAAGAAAAAGGGTTATGAGATCCTCCAAAGGAACTATCGGAAGCGGGGTGGGGAGATCGACATTGTCGCCTTTGATCCGACCACCAAGGAAACAGTGTTCGTGGAAGTGAAAAGCCGCCGAAATCGTACCTTTGGCGCCCCAGAAGAGGCCATCGATGAGCGAAAAATAGGCAAAATGGCGGACACTGCCCAACTTTGGCTGGCCGAGCACGAAAAAGAAAAGACCGAATGGCGTCTCGACCTCATTGCGCTGGAATACGACCAGCAGGGAAAACCCGATTGCCGGCACCTTAAAAACATCAGCTAGACTATGAAAAACCGCACAAAAAACATTCTCGTGCTCGCGTTCACTCTGGTTTTGGCCGGAGTCATTTATGCATGGTATTACCCCTTGGATCGTGGAAGCGTGTCGGTCTCGACCGGCCTGACGGATTATTGGGTGATGGCCGCGGACCAATCAGTTCGATGTCCATTGGACCCTTGCGTCATTTCGCTAAAAACGGGAAGCCGCACACTGACCTTGCGCAAAGATGGTTATTTCCCGGGCACGGCCGAGAGCAATGTGGAACGCTTCAAAACCGAATCGATTGTGGTCCAATTAAAAAAAATTCCGACCCTCAAGGAGAGTCTTGTGGTCCCCACAGAACCTATCACTATCGAAAAAAAACCATTGCCTTCCGATCTGTCCCAAGCGACCATACTTGCTCCTGTCTGGGATGAGAAGGGCGAAAAACTGGCCTATGTGGATCTTGGGAGCAATGAGGTAAAAGTCTGGGCAGACGGAACCTCGAAAATCGTGACTCCGCTTGAAAACCTTGGGGAAGGATTCAAGTTTATCTGGGCACCCAATGGATCAACGCTGGCTGGCTTGGTTAATGAGGACCTGTATATCATCGACACTCAGATGTCGTCCCGCAAAAAAATTCAGCTGGGTTTCGTGTCAAAAAATGCGAAATGGTCTCCAAGCAGCGATTTTTTGATTTTGAACGATGGGCAAAACAAAACCTACAAAATGGGAATCACGGGGGAACCTGTTTCCGCGATGGGGCTTCAAGTGGATTTGGGCAATGCGGTATGGGACCAGGACGGAAGACTGATCTATTTTGCTGTGAACGACACTGATAATCAAACCAAGATACTTGCGTACAACCTCACCACAGGTGAAAGCACAGAAATTGTGACCAAGTATGACTTCCCCATCTCAAAAATCGCCAAGGACGCGAATGGCGCGATCTATTTTTACAATCCGAAGCTGGCGAACTGGTCCGTATTGGATTATTAGGCTGGAACGGCTTCGGTTTTCAAGCTAGAATCGATCCGACTTATCAATTCGAGATGGAAAATCGGTTCGCAAAGAAATGGCATTCATTGGGGGTCTCTGTTTTTTTGGGGATTGCCGTCCTCGTCGGAACATCATACCTCCTAAACGGAACCCTCTGCCCAAAAGGGTTTGTTCAGAGCTGCAAAGCCGCGGTCGTCTCAGTGGACCCGCCAAAGGGTGTCCAACCAAAACCCCTAAAATCGCTAAAGGGGATTTACATGACCGCCGAAACCGCCGGCAGCACCTACGGCAAGGGGTTGGTCACCAAGCTGATCAATAGCGGTGGGAATGCGGTGGTCATCGACATCCAGCATGATGGGGGACTTTTGGCGTTCACTCCCAAAAACAAAACCCTGAAAAAGATGAACCCAGGGAGCGGAAAACTCAACGACCTGCAATTTTGGGTTCGGGATATGCAGAGCCAGGGGATTTACGTGATCGCCCGGCAAGTGGTATTCAACCAACCCTATATGGCCTCAAAGAACCCTGAATGGAGGATCCACGGAAAACATGGAGGATATTACCCTGAGAAATGGCTCGATCCTTCATCAATCGAAGTGCAAAATTACAATCTGTATGTCCTTCGGGAAGTCGCGGAAATGGGCTTCGATGAGGTGCAATTCGATTACATCCGCTTCCCGGCGGCAAACCACAAAAATTACGACTACGCCTACGATGAGACCCAGTTCACCCCCTCGGACATCATCGTGGATTTCCTTCAAAAAGCCAAAGATGTGGCCAACGAATATGGAATGGCCCTTGGGGCCGATGTGTTTGGTGTGATCGTCTGGGGCAATGTGGATTGGCAAATCGTGGGCCAGGACCCTGCCCGAATCGCACAGATTGTGGATGCGATTTATCCGATGACCTACCCTTCGCACTTCGCCAACGGTTTCAATGGCCACCCAAACACGAATAACGCCCCCTACAGCATTGTTTACGACTCAATCGAACGGTTTGTCGCCAAATCGAACGGAGGCGCCGAAATCCGGCCCTGGATCCAAGGATTTCCGCTTAAAGTGAGAAATTTCGGATCCTGGTTCATGCAAGAGCAAGTGCAGGCTGCATTCGATGCCGGGGCCGACGATTTCATGATTTGGAGCCCAGGGAACAAATACACGTACAGCTGGCCGGTCTTCGCAACACAGCCCAAAGATGCGGCCTATCTGATCCCGATGCCCTAACTTTTACCAAATGACAATCAACGTCGTCAAAAGCTATAGCGCAGGAGGAATAGTGGTCAACGGGAAGGGGGAAGTGGTTCTGGTGAACCAAAAAAAACATGGCCAAGAGGTTGCCTCCTGGTCGTTTCCGAAAGGGGGAATTATCAGAGGTGAAAGCGAACTGGAAACAGCGATCCGGGAAATAAGGGAAGAATCGGGAGTTGTGCGACTGGAGCTGATTTCCGAGCTGGGAAAGATAGAACGGGACAAGACGCCCATAGACGAAAGCAGGGAGCATTTTCAAATAAAGGTCATCGATATGTTCCTTTTTAGGACGGACCAAGTGGTTTTGATGCCACTCGACTCTGAAAATCCAATTGCATTGTGGATGGAGATCGAAAAAGTGACTGATCGCCTGACCCACCAAAAAGACAGGGATTTCTTCCTGTCGGTCAAGGACCTGGTCATCAAACACTCAAAAGCCTAAAAGGAAACCCAATCGTAAAGCGCGGTCGCCTCAGGTGGCCGCGCTTTATTGCTGTTCAAATGAGATCATTTTACGCTTTTTCTATTTTTTCAAGGCGGCTCTCGCATCCTTGAACGTTTTCTGGGCCGCTTTTTTTGCCAGATCATAGGCTTTGCGGGCAGCTGATTTTTCACTATTCGATTTGTGGGCAATCGCCTTTTCCATAGACAAATTAAATTCGGTTCGGGCTACTTTCATATCCGCCAAATAGGTTTTGAGGGCTGCGTGATAGGTCATTTTCGGCAATTTCGGAGTGGGGGTGTAAGACTGAGAACCGTTATTGTCATTGCTGTTCGTTTGGCCAACATTGTTTGACATCTCGGATTGATTTGCCTGGTTCCCCGATTCGGATCCTGCCGAAACGGCAGTAACTGTTACGGTGCTGGCATCGAGCGTGACTTGGGTTTGGGCCAATGCCCTGCCATTCAGCACTGAGCCAGTTTGCATCATGATCTGTTTTGCGCTCAAGATGCTTCCATTGAAGGTGGAATACGTCCCAAGGGTCGCGCCAGAGACGCCGCCAACCTGCCAGAAAACATTCGAAGGCTTGGCCCCGCCAGCGAGTAAAACCTTGATGCCAGAGGAAACGCTTCCGGCAGAGGCGATATTAAGATTTCCGGCGATTTGGAATATCCAAACATCGCTTGCGCTGCCTGAGAGGGTGACATTGGTGGATATAGTGACATCCGTCCCCCATTTGTAGATTCCAGGGGCCAGAGTCATGCCGCCAATGTTCCCGGCGCCCAATTCGATCGCTGTTGGGTTTGTCCTTCCGGCGACATCGGTGTAGGCGGCTAACATGTCGAGGATCGCATTGTCGACCAAAGTCTTGTTGGCCGCTGGAGGATTGCCCAAAAAACAGGATTGATTGCCGCTGCCGATATAGGCGGCATCGACACCGTATATCTTCCCGGTAATCTCCGTGCAAAAGACATTGTTCATCGCCGCGGCGGTGATCGGGCTGGATCCGATGTTCCCAGTGATATCGGAAGTATGGCTTCCGGTGTCCGTGATTCCCGTTTTCGAGAGGATCGCGAAATTACCCGCCGATGAAAGATCGACTGCGGATGGACCAGACGCGAACACGGCGATCGGACCGACTAAAACGAGTACTAATAAAACTGCGAATCCAGTTGCCACTGAATTCCTAATTATCTTTTCCATTGTCCTCTTCATATGTTTTTAAATTAACTAATAAACGACTCCTTACAACATAGGCTTTATGGGGTGGATATTCAACCTAAATATGCAATTGGATGTATTTCAGAAACTGCCCTAGCAACCCGGCTTCCGGTTGCCGACCGCCTCATCGGCCGTGTCCGCGTCGGCATCGGCCTTGGTGGGATGCACTCGGCCGTCGATGTGATTGGGGGGTGCATAGACCGTATAAATTTTAAGGGGTTCAGTTCCGGTGTTCCGGAAATTGTGCTTGGTGCCTGGGACCACAACGACAACATCACCAGGGACGATTGGGGACTTCACGTCGTTCAAAATAGCCTCGCCTGTCCCTGAAAGGAAGAAAAGCGTCTGTTCGGTGTATTTGTGTGTCTCTTCCCCGACCTCGCCACCGACTGGAATGCTCATCACAACCAACTGGCTCCTCGTGCCGGTAAATAGGACACGACGAAAATTTTCGTTCGCTTGCGTATCTTTGACGATATTGGTTTGGTAGCTCGTTTTCAGACCAGACGGAACAGAGGTTTTTGGAGAGGCTGCGCATCCCGTGCAAACGAGTGCCAAACCTAAAACAATGATTTTGATTATTTTTTTCATAATTGATTTGCCGATTAATGGCTCAAATGCTGGGTCTGTTATATAGTTTCTTTATCAGTGAATCTCGATATTGGATAGGTATCAATAATGGGTGTTCAAATAGGCTCGGGTTATGGAATTGAAATAGCCCAAAGCTGGCCTAATTCCGACTTTCACCTGAAATTCGGCCAAGGATGCGCGGGTCAGGACTCCGAAATAAGCCGTCGCGCCAGCTTTGGCCAGGGCACGGGTGGCAGGACCCGTATTTTGAAGAATCAGGAATTGCTGAAGAATTTTCACGTTGGTGCCACGACTGCCAATTCCAAAACCGGCCGCGATCGTCTGAAATTTCTGACCTAATCTAGACGCAGCCACGGGGACTTCGACGACTGCGAGATCTCTCGCTTTCATGCCGTTGGCTTCCCCGCTCACCATGACGGTATTGGTCGTGGTCTGCATGAGGTTGGCCCGACAGATATAGGTCCATGTCTCGGAGGGGTCAAGCTTCGAATCATGATTTGTGTCGCCGTAGAGATATCTCACATTGGCACACTTGTCGATAGTCTCATTAATCTCATCGGTAGGATCGGCATCATCAGTGTCATTGATAACCTGAACATTGCTCAATGGGACATTTCCCGGGTTAGTGACTTTTTCAAAATAAGTGACCAATCCCCCTCCAGAAAGCAGGGAGGTCGGCCTTGGAACATTTGACACCTGGATCAGGGGCGTCACGTGAATCAGGGGAGGCACTGTCGGGGCGCCGACTACGACGGTGGCGCTGGCGATGGCGACCGCGCTAGTATTATTGGCCCATCCAGTCGCGGTGACGGTGTTCGTATGGGTTTCCGTGAGGGTCTGGGTGCAAGTGTATTTCCAGGCCTCGTCCACATCAAGCTTGGAATCGAAATTGGTGTCGCCGGAAGCTAAAACGATAGGGCTGCAGGTGTCGCCGACCATCGTGATGTCGGTCACGGGGACTGTTCCGATATTGCGAAGTGTGTAGGTGTATTTCACCACGCCTGAGCCGCCAGGCAGTGACAGTGGGCTGGGTACCTTCACCACGTCAATATAGGGAAATGCGTCAGAAGCAGCCGAATGGGTGCCAATATCGTCATTCGTGACGATACAAAAATAGTCGCCACCCTCGCTGAGGCTCATGCTGCCATTGCTGTCGCAATCGCCAGAAAATGTCTGGACATAGTTGGGATCAGGGGTCTCAGTCACCCAAAACGCATCGCCTGGCACGCGGTAGCTATTACCAACACCTGAGACGACCGGGGTGCCGTTGATGAACAGCGGGAAGTCGGCGACGGTCTTGGTCCCGCCATTGTCGTTGATGACCGTCTTGACGACGGTGATGATGGCCTGGCGGCTGCTTGAGCTCGACGGAGTAGGCGCCGGACTTGGATCAACGGCAGTAGCACAATCAGCAACGCACCAACCCGAATAATCCAAGGAGCCCTTGGCCGATAAACCAGTGCCTGAATTCGTATCCGGTACGCTTCCATCTGCCGAAATTGAATCGTTCGGGCCACTCGCGTCTCCCCACCAGTTGTGGATGGCATCCACGCCACCGCTATCGTAATTCAAGATTCCATTGCGGTCACCCAAAAATGAATTTTCATGAACCGTGAAACCTTCCAACGGATTTGGGCCGCCGTTGCCCAAGGGCTGAGACCAATCCCTTGATGGAATTCCGCGAAAATCAATGGCCGCGGCGTCCGGATCCGCTGTGAGCAGGCCGTTTCCGGAAAACCGGTTACCGGTAATGGCAATGTTGCCAGACCCGCCAATCAGGATCCCATCATAGGAACTTCCCTTGATAACATTGTTGCTGACAGTGCCACTCCTTATCCCGTAAAGATCAACACCGTCCGATTGTGTCGAGGGTCCCGACAGGTTGTTCTTCACGCTATTGCCCGAAATGACAATGCCGGTGAGCCCAACGGAGGCCGTGGCTGAAGTGCCCCCCTGAATGGTGATCCCTGCCACTTTGTTTTGGTCCACCGTTGCCGTGTCGCTAACCTTGTTATCGAGAATTTGGATACCATCGCTTTCCCAGCCATAGATATTCGCGCTGTTGTGATTAACGGTATTCCCCTGAACGACAACGCCGAACCCTGGATAGGTGACGCCGATGCCAAAGGCGGAATAGGTGGGACCGTCATAGGCGTTGCCAGTGACAATATTGTTCTTGATGGACCCCGTCGCACCGCGACGGAGCTGGATACCGTTCTGGGACGTGATCGTTGTGGGTCCTATGCCTGTGACCGTGTTTCCGGTAATCGTGGCGGCAGAGCCAGTATTTTCAACAGCGATGCCCACCTTCTGGTAGCCGGAAATCTTGTTATTTGTGATGGTTGCGACGCCAATTTGGTTTGCGGTTCCGTATGGGTATCTGCCCACTTGGATAGCCGCATTGTCGTTTTGGCCGCCACTCAATGGCTCATCACGGATATCCTTGACCACATTGTCGTGGATATTAACCGTTGCGCCGCCACGCACATAAATGCCGAAACTGAGGCCATTCACAGGCCCCTGAATGGTGAAGCCACTGATCTCTGCGGTGATGGCACCGGTAAACAAGGCGACGGTCTTTGAGCCATCGGGATCATTGACGAGCAGGCTTGGAGCCTGGAGCGTTGTCATGGATGCGCCAGCGCCAACCAATGTCAAAGACTTATTAATGCTGATCTGCTCTGAGTAAATTCCTGCCGCAACATGGATCGTGTCGCCACCGCTTGCCCCATTGATAGCCGCCTGGATCGTTGCGCAGCTTGGATTGGCTATCGTGCAAACCCCGCTATGGTCGCCGGGGACTTGCCATGAGGAAGATGCAAAAACGTATCCGCCTCTAGACAAGGCTAATCCAATCCCCAACAGAAATAGGACAACTAATTTAAATATTTTTTTCATAATAATGATTATTGATCCGTTAATAATTTGCGCTCAAATAAGCTCGGGTTATGGCATTGAAATAGCCAATGGCTGGCTTGATTCCGGCTTTCGCCTGGAATTCGGCCAACGCCGCGCGGGTTCGAATGCCAAAGTAGGCGGTCGCGCCTATTTTGGCCAACGATTTGGCGGCTGGCCCTTTGTCTTGGGAAATCAGGAATTGCTGAAGGATTTTTACATTGGCGCCACGGCTGCCTAACCCAAGATTGATCGGAATCGTTCGAACTTGCTCACCATTGGCAGAAGAGGACGAAGCCACAAGGACGGTCGCGAAGG
Organism: Candidatus Peregrinibacteria bacterium; assembly: GCA_003154375.1. Classification (GTDB taxonomy): domain Bacteria; phylum Patescibacteriota; class Gracilibacteria; order UM-FILTER-43-11; family UM-FILTER-43-11; genus FEN-1329. The sequence continues at coordinate 23,756 of PMDG01000024.1, read as the reverse complement.
CATAACCCAGGGCGACAGAACCGTTCGCGAATCCTTTGACCGTAGCGACGCCTCTGACCGAAGCCGAAACATGGGTTCGGCATGTGTAGATCCACTTTTCAGAGGGGTCAAGAAGATTATTGTTATTGGTGTCGCCAACGGGGCCTAAAACCGGGCCGCATTGATCGTCAGTGACGACGATGCGATCCATTGCAATCACGCCTGGGTTTGTCACAGTGTACTTATAAATGACATCACCCCCTCCAATCGGAAATGGAGCAAGGCGGTCCGGCACTTTCACTATGTTAATAAGCGGGGGTGGCAAAGTAGTCCCAACGACAACGGTGGCGATGGCAGTCGCGATGGCGGCATGGTGGTAAATATCATTGCTGTATCCGATCGCGGTTGAAGTGTTCGTGGTGGTGACCGATAGCGTTGTTGCACAGCTGTATTTCCAACTTTCGTTTCGATCCAGCTTGCCGTTGCTATTCAGATCGCCGGAAATCAACCTAACCGGACTGCACTTGTCATCGGTGACCGTGACATCGGTCAGAGCCTGTTTGCCTCCGACATTCCAAACCGTGTAGTTATAAGTCACCAAGCCAGATTTTGTGGGCAAAACGAGAGGAGTCGGGACCTTCAGGATACCGATCAAGGGCACAACTCTAGGCAAATAGCTTGTGCCACCACCTCCACCACCGCTAACAACTTCTGATGCTATCGGTGCTATCGGTGCCGGTGCCGGAATATTGGTGTTGATGATTGTGCAATGCTTATCGATTCCCGCGGTGAGCGTCACGCTGCCGCTTGGATCACAGTCTCCAGTGAAACTTTTCGAATAGGAGAGATTCGCATTTTCGCTGACTATATAGGTGCCCGCGACGAGGGTATAAAGTCTTCCGGGTGCCGATAGTCCGACCATGGGGCTGCCTGCGACATCGGTCCCGGCAAGTTTCACATGTGCCATAAAATCGGAGGGAACCCCTGCGCTGCCATTCCCATTAATAACAAGTTTGATGACATGAAGGGTGGCTGGAGCGGGCGGAGCGGGCGCGATGTCGTCGTTGGTGATCGTGCAGGTCTTGCTGTCGCCCGGGGAGAGGGCGATGTTGCCGCTGGCGTCGCAATCCCCAGTGATCGCAGAGGTGTATCCGACGGCCGCGTCCTCGCCGACCACGTAGGTGCCCGCGACGAGGATGTACGATCTGCCAGGCGACACAATTCCTATGGCGGGGCTTCCCGCCACATCGGTACCGGAAAGAGTCACATGCAGGTTGAAAGATGAAGACGTCGCGCTGCCGCCACTGTTGTTCATCACCGTCTTGACGACATGGAGGGTGGCCGGGGAAGGTACTGGCGCGGCGGTGTCGATCGTTATGCTTTTGGTCGGATAAAGGGTGGTCGCTGGCATCGTCGTCGTTGAATTTACATTGACGCCGTCCGAGACACTTTGCGTGGAAATGGATCCGACATCGAGATGGGCGATACTTTGGGGTGATCCGGAGATGCCCACCGTGTAATTGCCTGAAATGGTACTGGTTCCAATCAAGGTCGAGAGGGTGAGACCTGTCACCGAGTTATTCAAATTGATGGTGACCGAACCGCTGGCAATGGTTTCAGAATAATTTGCCGTGAGGTTGATGATTGTTCCGGGTCCATAGGTTCCATTGCTCGTGCTTGAAGTGAAGCTAAAGAGGATCGGCTTCGCGCCATCGGTGGCGGTGGCAGGGACGTTGGTGGTATCCAAATGGTTTCCGACAAAATCGATCACGCTTGACCGCGTCCAAGTGAGGGTCGGGGTCGCTCCAGTGTCTGGCGTGCCGCTTTCGCTGATCACATAAGTCAGGGAAGTTGAATTATTTCCATAGCTGTTTCCGACATTGATCGAATGGCCTGACACAGCGACCCCATGAAAACCGCCAGATCCGTTATCGATAACCCCCTCGGAATAAACGACAGCCAAGGAATCGATCTGGCCGTCCGCATCAAGGTCGCCAGTCTTTGCGCTGATCACAACTGGCGCTGCGCCATCCGTCGCATGGGCCGGGGCGCCAGCGATATTCAGACTGTCGCCGGCAAGATCAGCCGCATTTGCAGCTGTCCATGTCAGGACAGGGGTCGCACCCGTGTCAAAAGGTCCGAAGAGGATGGGGCCTGCCGCGGCCGTGACGATGACAGTCGTGGTTGCGATGGCGCCTGTGCAAGCGCCGCTCAAAGGAATTGAGTTGGTCACCAAATAGGTGCCTGGAGCGCTCGCGGCCAGATTGATTTCGCCCGAGTTCAGATTCGCGAACACCAAGCCTCCGGGCGAAACCGAAAAGGTGCCAGCGCTTGCCCCAGGTCCAAAAATGGGAAGTGGGTTGGTGCCATTTTGCGGAAACGGGGAGCCCAAGTAGCTGAAAGTCGCGGAAGGCGATGTATTGCCGATCGTCGCGGTGAAAGAGCTTGTGTTTGGGTTAGTTCCATTGGTTGTGTAGGCAACCGTGTAGGCGCCCAATGCGCTTGAAGATAAAATAATAGTGCCAGTGGAAGGATTGATTATCAATCCAGCAGGAACAGATGAAAAAGTGCCCCCTGGCAATCCCGTGATGGAGGGGGTCGGATTGGCTCCGGATTGGCAATAGGTGCCCGATGAATAATTAAACGAGGCGTCATCCAAAACGCTGGCCCCCTCATTCAGATTGTAGACAAGCGTGGTGGTCCCGGAGCCAGAGCCTGTGCCTGGCATGGTGTAGCCTGTCACGGCAAAGGCGTTGTAGTCCGGATCATTGACTGCTTCGGAATAAACGACCGTCAGGTGATCGATCTTGCCGTTTAAATTGCTGTCGCCAGTGGTCGCGCTGAGCACTGTCGGATGATGGGGCACGGTTACGGTGGTGTTGTTTAGGGTGACCAAGGCAGTGCTTGCCAAAAGTCTGCCAATAAATGTGGAGCCTCCGTCATCCGTGATTGAATCCAAGGCCAAGATCGATCCTTTGAAATCGGAGGTCGTTCCAAAGGTCGCGGAACTGCCGACTTGCCAAAACACGCCGGAAGCCTGGGCGCTGTTGATTAGACTCACATGACTGGCTGATGCGGTGGTCAACGTGGAGCCGATTTTGAAAATGAATACGGCGCCGGGATCGCCGCCTCCGTTGAGCGTCAGAGTTCCGGTCAACTGAGCCGATGAGCTAAAACAATAGACCCCAGCCGTGAGCGTGAGCCCGCCCAGATCTTGGCCAGACAAGTCCACATCGCAAGGCTCGCCAGCGGCGACACCGTAGGCTGTCGCCAAATCCGTTTTGGCCCCTTGTGTGACCCCATCGCCCGCATGATTTGTCCCTGTCAATATGACCGAACCAAAACCTGTCTCGGTCGCAGTCGCATAGCTTCCGACATCCCCAGTGATCGCCGTCGGGCCCAGGGTGTTGGTAATGCCGGATCCAGCCAAGACCGCAAAGCCATTGGCCACGCCAAGATCTATTATCGTGGCGGCATTAGCTGTCCTAATGAAACCTAACGTACACGCGATAGCCAGCACAACAACCATTAAAACTTTATCCACAGTTTTCATATACTTATTGGTTACTGACTGTGTCGAAGCGGTTGGTCGGGCACGGTTAGAAAGATGAAAACAAATCCCCCTATTCCCTATCGGCAAATACCACCAACCGCTGGGAATACATTTTGGCACTTTTGATCCACTTCCCTTCGCAGGTGATAAGGTTCAGGTGCTCTTTCCCGTCATTTGAGACGAAGACGTCGGTCGCGACCGCGGAAGGGTCAAAGTTCCGAATTTCGCGGACCACAAAGGAAATGCCTGTTCCTTTGAGATCCTGCACGATAATCCTGTCGCCAGGCACAACCTTGTGCAGATTTTCAAACACCCCTTTGGCGCCATAGTACCAATCGACATGCCCTGTGATGATCGCGCTACCAACCTCACCAGGAAAGGGCCCAATATCGTACCAGGCCGCATTGTTGGGATCTACAGGAACACCTACCGCCCCCTGGGGCGTAAGACCCACATATTCGATTGCGGCATCGACATTAATCACAGGAATTTTGAGTCGCACCGGCAACCCGAGCTCCGCCTGTTGCTGGGGGGTGGCGTTTTCAATCACCAGCTCCTGATAGGTTTTGGAAGGCTGATTCGAAAGTTCGGCCCTTAGCCGATAGATCATCTCCGCCATTTCCCCACGGGTCACTTTCTGGTTAAGGCTGCCGATTGAGGTAGGGATGGCTTTGGCCTCAGTCAGGATATCCACATAGGGCTTATACCAAATAAGGGGATCCGGTATCACCGTGGAGCCTTTGGCATTGGCCAAAATTTTTGCGACCTCGACAAAATTGATGTCATTGGCTGGATAAAAATTTCCGTCGGGGTATCCGGCAATGATGTTGAGACTTTTTCCGAGACAGACATATTTTGCGAACCAATCCGTGCCAACGTCTGGGAAACAATCGCTGCCCTTCGCCTGCCCCTGGTAATAGGCTTCAACGATGATTTTGGTGAATTCGGCACGGTTGATCGGGCTATCGGGATGAAACGTGCCATCGGGATAGCCTTCGACAATCGCTTGCTCATGGACATAATTGATCGCTTCGGCGTTTGGGTGTGTGCTCGGAACATCAGTGAACCCTGCGCTATTGGCCGAAACGGAGCCGCTCAGGATTGAGCTTTGGATAAAAAATAATGATCCTATTAGGATTAGCGGTATTCGTCTTGATAGGATATTCAATTGCATAGATTTTCAAAGGTCATATCACAAGGGCCAGACAACCGTTTGTCTGGCCCTTGGTCATAGATGCTTCGCGGTGCCGAGACTAAATTACTTTATTTCTTCGAACGATAAGAAAGAGAATCGAACCCGCCAAGATAACGAATGCGATGACGGGCCACACAAGGACATTTCCCATAGGGGCAACACCCGTGTTGGGCAATTTCGGAACAGCGGTGGCTACGACAACCGTGGCAACTGCGTAATCCCTCGCCCTTAGGCCATTGGCATCACCTGTCGCCATAACGGTATTTGTAGTGGTGTTTTTTAGACTTGTCCTGCAATCGTAGATCCACGTCTCACTAGGATCGAGCATTGAATCGCGATTCGTGTCGCCAGAGATATATTTCACATTGGGACACTTGTCGTCGGTGAGGCGGACATTGCCCAAGGGGACTGACCCCGGATTTGTGACTTTTTTCGTATAAGTGACCACTCCGCCACCGGCAGGCAGGGTCAAAGGCCTCGGAACCTTTGTCACGTGGATCAAGGGTGGAACGATCGGCTTGCCGACTATAACGGTAGAACTGGCGATATCAACAGCACTGATGCCATTGGCCCATCCAGTCGCGGTGACGGTGTTCGTATGGGTTTCTGTGAGATTCCAAGAGCATTTGTAGACCCATGTCTCGTTCACATCGAGCTTGCCATCGGAATTGGTGTCGCCGGAAGCCAAGACGATGGGGCTGCAGGTGTCGCCGACCATTGTGATATCGGTCACCGGGACCGTTCCGATATTCGTGAGCGTGTAGGTGTAATCCACCTTGCCTGGGCCGTTCGGCAGGGCCAATGGGCTGGGCACCTTCACCACGTCGATGAGCGGCGGGACTGGCGGGACAACCACAGGGGCGCCGATATCATTGTTCGTAACGATGCAGACGAAGCTGCCACCATCACTGAGGCTCAAGCTGCCGTTGGCGTCGCAATCGCCCGAGAACGTCCGGGTGTAGTTGGAATCGCCAGTTTCAGTCACCCAGAAGGCGTCGCCAGGCACATGGAAGTTTTCGCCCACACCGGAGACGACCGGGTTTCCGTTGATGAACAACGGGAAATCGGCAACGGTCTTGGTTCCGCCGTTGTCGTTGATGACCGTCTTGACGACGGTGATATTCGCATTGCTGGATCCGCCTCCAACTGCGGGCGGGGCTCCACAAGGCGGCACTGTAATGTTGTCCGAATCCAGTTTGACATTTCCCAATGCTGCGGCGTAAGCCAAGGCCCTGCCAGTCCATGTCACATTATTGCCTACGGTAATCCCCGCGTCATCGATGATGGTACCAACGAACGTGGAATTGGCGCCAATCGTCGTGGCCGCGCCCGGAGCCCAAAACACATCGCATGCGGATGTGCCAGGGGTCAGGAAGACGGTTGAATTGGCTGCAGGCAACAGCGTTGAGCCTCCGCCCGCCGACCTGAAGATAAACGTTCCAGGACCCTTAAGGGTCACGGTCGTGCCTGTGGTAATGGTCATGGCGCCAGTAGTGGAATAGCAGCCAGGAGGAAAGGTTCCAGGAGGATTGGCGCCGATGGTTACCGCGTCTAGAGCCACTGCAGCACCTATAGGAGTACAGACTTGGGTATTGAGCCCATCTACGACATTGTTCAGGGCATTCCCTTGAGCCAACCCTGCCGCGGTATAGGCAGGTGTGGCTGTCTGAGTCGTGCCAGTCAATGCTAGTGAGGCGCCTCCACCAGGAAATGCTCCCGTGACTCCAAGAACTGGATGTCCAGCAGTACCTGTAATGGTTGTTAACCCTATATTATAGTTGAAAGTGCCGGTAAGGACACCATAAGTTGCCGCCACCCCAAGGGACGGCGACGTGGCCGCGAACGCGGCATTGGGCCCGCTCAAAGCAAGCACTAAAATAAATAGGAATCCGGCAATCGCGGGATTCTTAATTATCTTTTCCATAAACCTCTTCATATATTTTTTGTTATTTGTTAAATTTTCACTAACATTCGACATTATACATATATTTATTTGAGGATTGCAATCTTTTTTGGCAGACTGCCAACAAAAAACCCGTCTCTTCTTCGCACAAGGCTTCGAAGGACGGGTTTTGAAGTTCAACTGGACCTTTAACGCTTGCTCCACTGCGGTGCTCGGCGTGCGCGAAGCAAACCTGGTTTCTTGCGCTCTTTGATGCGCGAATCGCGGGTCATAAAACCTCCACGCTTCAGGATTAGGCGAAGGGAAGGATCAAACACGACCAATGCCTTGGCAATGCCATGGCGGACCGCATCGGCCTGGGAAGAGATGCCACCGCCGGCCGCTTCGGCCTCGACATCGAATCGTTTGGTCAAATCCACCAATTTCAAGGCGGATTTCACACTACCGATCATCTCGCCGAAAAAATAATCTTCGAAAGGCTTTCCGTTAATGGTCATCACGCCTTTGCCATTGTCATAGAGTTTCACTTGGGCAATGGAAGTCTTCCGTTTCCCGATTGCAAAAAAGAAATGCTCTTTCTTCTCAACCTTGGGTTTGTCTTGGGTCTTAGGAGTCATAAGGGTTTAGGGATAGATTAAATGGCCAAAGGGATCAAAGTCTTTCCGGCATGGGGATGCTCGGCACCCGCATACACCTTGAGACGTTTCATAATGAATTTCTTCAAACGGTTTGAATGGATCATTCCGCCCACGGCTTGCTCAATAATTCGGGTCGGATGCTCGGCGCGGACCTTGCTGATGGGGGCGCGTCGCAGATGGCCCCAGTAGTGGGTGTGGTGAATATGCTCCTTCTGCTCCTCTTTATTGCCGGTCAAGACCACCTTTTCGGCATTGATGACCACGACATAATCGCCCATATCCAGATGGGGGGTGTAAACAGGCTTGTTCTTGCCACGGAGGGTATCGGCGATGTTGTCGGCGATATGCCCAAGGGTCTTTCCTGCCGCATCCACAATGAACCACTTGCGTTCATCGGATTTGGGGGCTTTGGCGATAAAGGTTTTGCTACTCATAAATCAGGAGGTCAAAGGGATAGGAAATAGTAAATTAGACAAGTTCGACTTGAACCATCTCGGCGGCGTCTCCCGCACGGGTGCCGAGGCGAGTCAGGCGGATAAATCCGGAATTGCGCTCCTTGAAACGAGGCAACAGCTCGCGCATCATTTTCTCGGATGCATTCACATCGAGCAGGAAGCCGTTCAGGGCGCGATTGGCGTTGGTCGGAGTGCTCCCCTTGGCCATGGTGATCAACTTCTCGAGGACGGAGCGGACTTTCACAGCTCGTGCCTTGGTGGTCTTCACCTTCTCGTACAAAATGACGGAGGTGGCCAGGTTCCTCAGGATGGACTGGGACAGCGGCGCATTGTGGCCGACACGTTTGTTCTTAACTCGGTGACGCATAAATGGGGGGAATTAGGGAAAATGGATTAAAATTCTTTTTCGTCCATCAGCTTGAGGCCGCGGGTGGCCAAGGCATCGGACACTTCGCTCATGGCCTTCTTGCCAAAGCCGCGGAAGTTCGAAAGCTTGCTGGGGGAACACTTGACCAATTGCTCAATGGAGCCGATACCGCCATTGATGAGGGAATTGAGGGTGCGGGGAGAGAAATTGAGGATTTCGATTGGGGTGTAGGTCTCTTTCTTGGACTCCTCCTCTTCCTCTTGGAGCTCCTTGGCTTTCACTTGCTGGACGCTGCTGCGGAAATCGGGTTCGATCTCCTCGTTCTTCGCCAGGAAAAGGTCAAAATAGGATTTGAGGACGCTAGCCGAGAAGGTGAGGGCATCCTGGGGATTGATGGAGCCGTTGGTCTCGATTTCGATTGTGAGCTTGTCCAGGTCGGTCATTTCGCCGACGCGGGTGTTGGAGACATCGTAGCGGACCTTGCGGACCGGAGAGTAGATGGCATCCACCAGGATGACACCCAATTCCTTGTTGCTCTTCTTGCGCAGGGTCACGGGCACATAGCCGACCCCCTTCTCGACGGTCATCTCGATGTTGAGCTTGGCCCCCTTCTTGGTGAGGGAGGTGATATGCATTTCGGGGTTCAGGATCTTGATGTCGTCCGAATGCTCGATATCCTTGGCGGTGACTTCCCCCTCTTTGTTGACAGTCAGTTTGATCTTCTCGGGCTCCTTGGACTCCTTCTTGAGGTATAACTCTTTGAGATTCAGGATGATATCCATCACGCTATCCTGTACTCCGGAAAGGGTGGTGTATTCATGGGTCACGCCATCAATTTTGACAGCGGTGATCGCGGCGCCAGGCAATGAGGAGAGAAGGACACGGCGGAACGCGTTGCCCAGAGTCATGCCATAGCCGGAAGGCAAGGGGCTGACGGTGAACACAATACGGTTGGGGCCCTGGGATTCGGTCTTGATTTTGGGTAGACCGATCTCCTCTTGTATGATGTGCATAGTCCAAATTTGTTAAAGATTTTTAAAGGAGGGCTTTTTGTTATTAGCGAGAATAGAATTCGACAATGGCCTGGCTGTCGATGCTCTTCTCCAGCTCGTCCTTCTCAGGAACGGCCAGAACCTCGACAGAGACCTTCTTAAGGTCGACCTTCAGCCATTTGGGAGCAAAATCCTTGAGCTTATCCAAACCGCCGTAAAGCGGGGAATTCTTGATTTTGTCGCGAAGCGTGATCTTATCCCCAGGGCGGACTTGGATAGAGGGGACGTCCACGCGGCGGCCGTTGACCATAAAATGACCATGAGCGACCATCTGGCGGGCCTGGATGCGGGTAACGGAAAATTGGGAAACGTAGATCACATTGTCCAACCGCATTTCGAGCATTCGAAGAAGGGTGTCGCCAGTTTCACCTTTGGCCTTGGCAGCCTTGGCGACATAATTCTTGAATTGCCTTTCGGAGATTCCGAAAATGAGGCGGGCCTTGTTCTTCTCGAGAAGCTGGGCGCCAAATTCGCTTAATTTCCCAAAAGAGCTCTTGGAACCGTGCATGCCTGGTTTTCCAGGACGTTTCTCAAGGATTTTGGTGTACTTGGCCGTGCCAAAAAGGTTGGCATGGTATTTTCGGCAGAGCCTGGCTTTGGGTCCGGTATAACGCATGGGATGAGTTCAGTTAATATCGAATAATAGTTTAGACGCGGCGTGCCTTTTTCTTGCGGCAACCGTTGTGGGGGACTGGGGTTTTGTCATAGATGGCCTCGATTTCGAGTCCTGCTGCATGGAGTCCGCGGATGGCCTGCTCTCGGCCTGTGCCGACACCGCTCACGAACACCTTCAGCTTCTGGACTCCGTAGGGGGCGACCTTCTCGACCACCTTTTCCGCAGTCACTGTGGCTGCGTAAGGGGTAGATTTCCGGGTGCCCTTGAAACCGCAAACGCCAGCGGATGCCCAACCCAAAACGTTTCCATTGGGTTCGGCGATCGAGATGATGGTGTTGTTGTACGTGGCTGTGATATAGGCATGCGCCAAAGGAGAGGTTTTTCGGATGCGCTTGCGGGAAGCTCCTTTGCCAGCAGCTTTTCCAGCTTCGGCAGCGCCTTCCTTCTTGGCATCGGCTGAAACCTCAGCACCCTTTGTGGCCGACTTTGCGGCAGCGGGTTTTTCGGCGGAGGCGCCGGCCTTGGCCGGAGCCGCGGGTTTGACTTTCTCTTCTGGCATAATGTCTAGATTAGATTCAATGGATAAATGGAAATTCGGTTTCGTATTTCGGAGATTCGGATTTCGGGTTTCAAGGTTTAGGTCTTGCTCTCCTTCAAACGACCGCTACCCATCGTTACGCGCTTGCCGCGTTTGGTGCGGGCATTGGTCTTGGTGCGTTGGCCACGGACAGGCAGGCGTCGGCGATGGCGGAAGCCGCGATACGTGCCAATATCCTGCAACCGTTTGATGTTGCTTGCGATTTGGCGTTTCAAATCGCCTTCCACTTGGAACTTGGCGACCGCGTCGCGGATCTTCTGCTCCTGTTCAGGGGTCAGCTCATCCGTTTTCGTGTCGAGGTCGATCTTGCAATTCTCAAGAATCGTGCGGCTAAGGGGTCGTCCGACTCCGTAAAGATACGAAAGGGCGATCTCGATGCGTTTTCCTTTGGGGAGAGTAATACCAGCAATGCGTGCCATTTGGGATAAAAATTAATTTATAGAAAAGAAAATTACAAAAAATTAAGGCTTATTTTAATTATTTGTAATTTTTATTAGTGAAATGCAAAACTAACCTTGGCGCTGCTTGTGCTTCTTGACTGCAGGGCAAATGACTCGGACAACGCCCTTGCGTTTGATCACACAGCACTTTTCGCAGATCTTCTTGACGGAGGCTCGGACTTTCATGGGAATATGAATTACTTATGGCGATAAATGATACGCCCTTTCGAGAGATCGTAAGGGGTCAACTCGACGGTGACCAGGTCGCCAGGAAGGATGCGGATATAGTTCATGCGGACCTTGCCGGAGATGTGCGCTAGGACGGTGTGGCCCTTGTACTCCTCTCCTATCAGCTCGACTTTGAAGGTGGCGTTTGAAAGGCATTCAATGACTTTCCCTTCTACCTCGATAACTTGTTTGGCCATAAGAGAGCAATTGAACAAAAGCGGTAAGAGTGTACACGAAGCAAAGGTGGGGTGCAAGTGATTTTTTTGGAAAAATCAAGCAAGGATTTCGTAACCCGTTTCGGTGACCAAAACCGTATGCTCAAAATGGGCGGAAAAGCTATGGTCTTCGGTAAGGATGGTCCATCCATCCTCAGAGGTGAAAACAGTGCCGCTTCCCAACGCGGAGATGGGCTCGATGGCCAAAACCATGCCAGGTTTCATCTCGGGGCCTGTCCCCTTGCGGCCGGCATTCAGGATTTCGGGGGGTTCGTGAAGTTCCACTCCTACGCCATGCCCCGTGCAAGTGACAACCGGGGAATACCCCTGATCCTCAAGCGTTTTCTGGATCAAGGCCGAAAGATCGCCGATCCGCGCGCCGGGCCGTACCAATTTGACCACTCGGGTCAGGGCCTCTTTGGTGGTTTTCACAAAATGTCGGATTTCTGGCTGGACTTCACCGACAATGACGGTGACGCAGGCATCGGTGTATAGGCCTTTGTAAAGAACCCCCCCATCTAAGCCGACAATGTCCCCATTCTTGAGGATCCGTTTCGAGCTGGGGATACCATGAACAACTTCATCGTTGATCGAAATGCAAAGGGTTCCTGGAAAGCCTTGATACCCCTTGAAGGCGGGAGTACAGCCTGGATGTTTGAGGATCTCTTGTTCGGCGATCTGGTCCAGCTCCATAGTGGAAATGCCAGGGCGGACACTGGAGGCGACGGTTTGCAAAACCTCTTTCAAAACCTTCCCCCCGAATCTCATCGCCTCGATCTGCGCCTGTGTTTTGATCGGAATTGCCATATTAAGACAAAAAACTAAACGGTATGGGGGTTTCGTTTTGTTTTTGTTTTCAGGTTTTGGAGTTCTGAGGCTTTAGAATTTCGCAATCAAGCAAATCATCGTAATCACTTTAATCACAGTTCGGACACTTTAATTAAACAAATACCCAACTTTTTCAAGCGCTTCCTTGGTCACCACATCGATGGGCTGTTCGCCATCGACCTCGATCAGCCGATCCCGATCGTAAAAGGTCTTGATCACGGGAACCGTTTGTTTTTTGTAATTCTCAATGCGGCGATGGATGCTTTCGGGATTATCATCGGTCCGAGTAATCAAAGTTCCTCCGCAGTGTTCGCAGGTGTCGGCCGTGTAGGAAGGAGGGTATATCCCATGGCAATCGGGGCAAATGCGCCGTTTGGTAAGGCGGAGGGTTCCCTCTTCCTCTGATATTTTGATATTGACGGCGAATGCGTCGCGCCCGAATTTGGTCAATAGCTCGAGAAGCTTTTCCACCTGGCTCAGGGTGCGGGGAACGCCATCGAAAAGAAGGGGTTGGTTTGGGTCGACATGAGCAAGGACGTCTTCCACGACATTCATTACGATCTCATCGTCCACCAAATGTCCGGATTCGACAGGATCTTTGATCTTCAGCCCCAAAGGGGTTCCCATTTGGATCTCTTTGCGGAACTCGGTTCCGATGTCAAAAACCTTCAGGTTATACTTTGCGGCCAAGGCTTTGCCTTGTGTGCCTTTACCTGAACCTTGCATCCCGAACAATATTAGATCCATGAGGGGGGCTGTTTTTAGGGTGAATAGGTTTGGTTCCCAACTGTTGCCCGAGCCTTGAGGATGCGAACAGGCGTAGCGAGGATTAGGCTAGGTGTTCGGGGCATTGGGCTTTCCGAGTGGAAATGATCCGAGTGGGCGTAGCGAAGCCCGAGCGGGTCTAGCGGGTGCCCGCGAAGGGAAGTCGCGAAGCTAAACGAGGATTAGAGACACGAGACATTGAGCGGGAAAAGGCTGAAAAACCGAAGCGGTTTTTCAGTAGAGTTTTTCGTAGTCATGCATGATCAGCTGGGCGTCGATTTGGCGGATGAGCTCCAACACGACACCGACCATGATGATCAATCCGGAACCGCTCACAATGAGATCAGCTGAAGACAGGGTGGTGTATTTGGTGAAAAGAATGGGGACAATTGCCACCAAGGCGATGAAGAAACCTCCGAATAGGTTGAGATGGTTGGAAGTTTTGGCCAAAAATTCAGCGGTCTGCGTCCCAGGTCGGATTCCCGGAATAAAACCTCCACGCTTCTGGATGGAATCGGCAATGGTGGTGGGGTTAAAGGTGACTCCCACATAGAAATAGGAAAACAGGATGATAAGCAGGAAGTACAAAACCAAATACAAATAGCTTGGATTTCCGGAATTCAGGTATTTTCCGATCCAGCTGGCGATGCCCTTCAGAGTCTCGGAACTGGAAGCGCTGAAAAACTGAGCCAAAACCGCGGGGAATGTGACCATGGAGATGGCGAAGATGATCGGGATCATGCCGGCCTGGTTCACGCGGATGGGCAAGGAGGATTTCTGCCCCTTTCCACCGGTTGCGCGAGTAGCGTAAGTGATCGGGATATTCCGCTGGCCCTCGGTGACAAGCACCACAAAGATCAACATCAGAATGGCCATGGCCACGAACAAAATAAAATGGAACATCTTGGTGTTGTCGCCAGCCTCGAACGTGCCTAGCATGCGACCAAAATGGGTCGGAATACCAGCAACGATTCCTGTGAAGATGATCATGGAGATGCCATTGCCGATTCCCTTTTCAGTGATCAATTCACCCAGCCACATCATGAAAATCGTACCCGCGGTGACTGTGAGCATTATAAGCCCGAGGGTCGAAAATTGGTTCAAATTCGGCACCAATTGCCCTCCAGAGCTGTTGTTGAGCAAGATGATCATGCCGTAGGATTGCAAGAAGGCCAAGGGAACCGTTAAAATCCGAGTGTAGTGATTGAGGGCACGTCGTCCTTCCATCCCCTCCTTGGAAAGAGTTTCGAGCTTGGGAATGACCACCGTCATCAACTGGATGATGATGGAAGCGTTGATATAGGGGGAAAGGCCCATTAGGACGATTGAGAACCGCTCCATGGAACCGCCTGTGAGTGCGGAAAAGACGCCTAGTAAGCTATTTTGTTCGAAAATCCGGCTCAACACCTCGACATTGACGCCCGGGACCGTGATATGACCCGCGACACGGAATACAAAAAGGATGAACAGGGTGAAAAGGATTTTGCTTCGAAGTGTCGGTGATCTCCAGATTTGGTGCAAGTACTTAAGCACGGTTCTTGGCTTAGAGGCTAAAGGGGTTTATTGAATGAGTTTGCCGCCGGCCTTTTGGACCTTTTCCTTGGCGGTTGCGGAAACTTTTTGGACTTTCACGGTCAATTTCTTCTCGAGGATTCCATCGCCCAGCAATTTGACCGGCATGGTCTTGCTTCGAATCAGCTTCTTGATGAAAAGGGAAAGGGGGGTGACTTCCTCGCCCGCCTCAAAACAGTTCAAGTCGCCCACATTGACCACTTGATAGGACTGCCTGTTCACATTCGCGAACCCGCGAAGTTTGGGCAAACGGCGGATCAGGGGGGTCTGGCCTCCTTCGAAACCTGGGCGGACATTGCCACCCTGGCGTTGGCCTTGCCCCTTGCAACCACGGGAACAGAAGGTTCCTCGTCCGGAACCGTTTCCTCGTCCCAGGCGTCGGCTGGAATGGGTTGCGCCAGACTTGGGCTTAATAGAATTCAACAACATATCAGTGGAAAATTAGGGTGATTTAAAAGCGAAATTATTTGGTCTCTTTGGCGACCTCCGTAGCCTTGGCGAAGGGTGGTTTGGCGGTCTTCTCATGCTTCACTTCGGCCTTTGCGGCAACGGGTGCCTTTGCTTCCGGAGCCTTGGTCACGGCAACGACGGGCTTCTTGGATTGTCGGACTGGCCTCAGTTGTTTCAGGGCCAACATGGCAGCCTGAGCAGTGACCATGCGATTGTTGGTGCCGAAGCGCTTTCCAAAAGCGTTCTTCACACCTGCGAGCATCAGGATCTTGCGGAGCGAACCTCCGGCAATGATTCCGGTTCCCGCCATGGCCGGCATGATCATGATTTTGGAAGCCTTGTATTTCATCCTCACATCATGGGGGATGGAGCCGTTGTCGTTGATCGGGATTCGGATAAGGTCCTTCTTGGCCTGTGTGATCGCCTTTTTGATTCCGTTGACGACCTCGGCCGCCTTTCCAATACCGATGGCGACACGACCCTTCTTGTCGCCAATGGCGACCAAGATCCGAAAGCGCATACGGCGTCCGCCTTTCACCACACGGGTGACGCGGTCAATCTGGAGAACCTCCTCCTCGAACTCTTTCTGTTCTTTCTCACGCCCCCCTCCCCTTTTATCAAAATTGCGTTTAGCCATAGATCTGAAAAATTAAGATTTTTTGAAAATTTGTAAATTGTAAATTTAGAATTGTAGTCCTCCCTCGCGGGCACCTTCTGCCAACGCTTTGACTTGGCCATGGTACTCATATCCGCCACGATCGAAAACGCAAAGGGCGATCTTCTTTTCCTTCGCCAATTTGGCCAACTCCTGGCCAACGATCTTGGCGGCTTCAACTCCTTTTTTGCCTTTGACTCCCAAAGAAGACGCGGCAGCCAAAGTTTGTCCTTTGGCATCGTCCACCAATTGGGCATAAATGGCCTTGTTGCTTCGGAAAACCGAAAGGCGGGGTTTTGTCTCAGTCCCTGCAACTTGGGAGCGGATCCTGGAATGTCGGCGTTGTCGTTGGAGTGTTTTGGATGCGGTCATGGTGGGTTCGAAATTATTATAAGGATTTGTGCGATGTGTGGGATTTTCGAGAGCTGCGGGTTGAGCGGCTCCCAGCTCTCAGCTCAAAGCTCCCAGCTGAGCTTATGCGGCGGCCTTGGCTGCGGCCTTGCCTGCCTTGCGCCTGACATACTCGTCGACATAGCGAATTCCCTTGCCCTTGTAGGGTTCCGGGGTTCGGAATTTGCGAATTTGTGCAGCGGACTCTCCGACCATTTGGCGATCGATACCGGAAACAATGAGGATGTTCTTGTCTTCTTTGTCCATTTCGACTTTAACTCCATCGGGGATCATATATTCGATAGGGTGTGAAAAGCCGACGTTCAAGGTCAATTTCTTGCCAGTCACCTGAGCTCTGAAACCGACTCCAACCAATTGAAGGCGTTTTTCGAAACCTTTTGAAACACCATTCACCATGTTATTGATGAGGGCGCGTGTGAGTCCGTGGAAGGCGCGGGGCTCCTTCTCATCGCCATTTCGCTTAATCACGATTTTGTCACCCTCCTGAGTGACTTCGACCAAAGGGGAATAGGCATAGCTAAGCTCGCCTTTTGCGCCCTTGACCTTGATGGTCCGGTTGGCCAGTGTAACTTGGACTCCGGCGGGAATGGTGATGGGAACTTTTCCGATTCGTGACATAATAGTTGGATAATGGATTTAGGATATTCAGGTTTTCTTGAGACTCGCGCTTGAGACTTGGGGCTACCAGACCTCGCAAAGGAACTCTCCTCCCATGCCAGCCTTCATGGCCTCACGGCCCTCCATGACTCCTTTCGGAGTGGAGATCAGGGCAATACCATAGCCGTAATGAACGGATTTGATATCCCCTTTGCCGACGTATATGCGTTGGCCGGGTTTGCTCACGCGCTTGAGGCTGAGTTCTTTGATCTCGGGATTGAAAGTGATCTCAATTTCGTTGAATTCGCCATTCTTGACGACTTTGAAATCCTGGATGAACTTCCGTTTCTTGATCACCTCGAGGATCGCCATCTTCATGGTGGAGTGGGGAACCACAGTCTTTGTTTGTCGTGCTTTGACGGCGTTGCGCATCCGTGTGAGCAAGTCAGCTATCGGGTCAGTGTTCATACGATTGGGATAAAAATGAAATATGCGATTACGTGCTTCGTCTATTTGGTTCTTACCAGCTGGACTTCTTGATACCCATGATCTCACCCTTTGAGGCGAGCTCTCGGACACAAATGCGGCAAGCCTGAAAAAATCGAAGGTAACCGCGGGAACGGCCGCAAAGCTTGCAACGATGGTATACACGGACCCACTTGTCCATTTTCTTGCCCTTGGCTTGAAATTCCTTTTCGAGCCGTTGAGCTTTGATGCGAAGTGTCAGTCTTGCCATAAATTGATTGAAAATTTAAAATTGAAAATTTAAAATTGTCTAGAGTTCCTTCTTAAAGGGAAAACCCATGTGTCTCAAAAGGGCGATTCCCTCCTCATTGGTCTTGGCAGTGGTCACAATGGTGACCGAGAAACCATGCGGATTGACCAATTTGTCGGGGTTGATCTCAGGGAACACCAAGGCGTCGCGGAATCCGACGCTAAAATTGCCTTTGCCATCGAACGATTTGACGCTAAGTCCGCGGAAGTCGCGGATGCGGGGGATGACCACATTGACCATCCGGTCGACCATGTCGTAGGCGCGTCGGCCGCGAAGGGTGCAAATGACTCCATTGGGGATTCCAATGCGAAGTTTAAAGTTGGAAATGGCTTTCTTGGCCATGGTGACCACGGGCTTTTGTCCAGAGATCAAGGCGACATTCTCCAAAACATTGCTGAAATCCTTGGTGTTTCGGGTAAGGGTTCCGATTCCAACGTTCACGGTGACCTTCTTGATGCGCGGCACCGCCATGGTATTGGTGAGACCAAGCTCCTTTTTCAGGGCAGGAGCGATCTCGGTTTTCATTCGTTCGTAGAGTGACATAGGTGATTCGAATTAATTTCTAGCTACAACGGCTAATCGCTAATAGCTAATGGTTAATAGCTAATTAGGCTTTCTTCTTCGAGACTTTGGAAACGGCCTGCTCCACGGATTCGCCACACTTCACGCAGACGCGGAACTTCTTCCCGGTCTTCGGGACTTTATAGCCAACCCGAGACGCCTTGTTGCAGCTGGGGCAAATGAGCATGACCTTGGAGACATCAAGCGGAGCCTCGAACTTGATCCGTTGGCCAGCCGCCGTGGCGGTTTTCTTGATGTGTTTGGTCCGGATGTTGACCTTCTCGACAGTCACTTTGCCAGTCTTGTCGAGCACTCTCATCACATTGCCTGTCTTTCCCTTGTTCTTTCCGGCAGTGACCAATACTTTATCGTTAACCTTGATCTTCATTGTTCTGGAATTAAATTAGATATTTTATCGAGTTCCACCATGGGGTCCACAATTGGTTCCACGAATGGTTCCACAATTGGTAATTAGAGTACTTCCGGCGCCAGGGAAATGATTTTCTGGAATCCCTTGGGGCGAAGTTCGCGGGCCACAGGACCGAAAACGCGGGTGCCCTTGGGCAAATTGTCCTTGGCCACAATCACGCAGGCGTTGTCGTCAAAACGGAGGTAGGAACCGTCGTTGCGATGGATGGATTTCCTGGTGCGGACCACCACGGCGCGCTCCACGGTATGGTTCTTCACCAGCCCCTTAGGGGCGGCATCTTTGACGGCGACAACAATAACATCTCCGACTCCGGCATAGCGGGCCTTGGAGCCACCGAGCACCTTGATGCACATGGCGCGCTTGGCGCCCGTGTTGTCGGCAACATTGAGGATTGTTCTGGTTTGGATCATGGGATAAGGGAAATTATTGTGAGGTTATGCCTACTTGGCAACAGACACGGTTTCGACGAGTTTCCAGCGCTTGAGTTTGCTGAGAGGTCTAGTCTCTTCGATGGTCACGATGGACCCCATCGGGACTTTGGAGCTATCCTCGCAATGCGCATAGAACTTCTTGGAAACCTGGAAGCGCTTCTTGTATTTGGGATGCAACTTGTCCGTGACGACTTTCACCACGATGGTTTTGGTCATCTTGTTGCTGGTGACGGTTCCTGTCTTGGTACGCATAGC
This sequence comes from Candidatus Peregrinibacteria bacterium, assembly GCA_003154375.1. Taxonomy (GTDB): domain Bacteria; phylum Patescibacteriota; class Gracilibacteria; order UM-FILTER-43-11; family UM-FILTER-43-11; genus FEN-1329. The sequence continues at coordinate 4,787 of PMDG01000024.1, read as the reverse complement.
TATAAGGGATTAGGAATTTTTCTTAGATGTCTTCTTGGCGACAGCCTTCTTGACCGCTGGCTTCTTGGCCTCTGGCTTAGGGGCGAGAACTTCGGATTTCTCTGGCTTGGCAACAGGGGATTCTTTCTTGGTTGGGGCCTCCGAAGCTTTGGCGGAAGAGGGTTCCTTGTCAAACTCCTTGAGCAACGTCAGGATCTGGGCAATCATGCGCTTTTCCTTGCGAGCCTTGCTCGTGTCTTTTTCGTGCTTGGTCTTGAGGTTGATACGGATCTTGAGCATCTCTTTGCGGGCCTTCTGGAGTTCCAGCAGGAGTTCTTTCTTGGATGAAGATCGTAGTTCTTGGATCGAAAGCATGGGTCAAAGAAAAATTAGGAAATAGCGTTAGACATGTTTCGCGACAAACTTGGTTCGAACCGGGAGTTTGGATCCTGCGAGCCGGAAGGCTTCGCGGGCAATAGCCTCGGTGACGCCATCCATCTCGAAAATCACGCGACCAGGTCGAACCAAGGCAGTATAGAATTCCACACTTCCCTTTCCAGAGCCCATGGGCACCTCTAAAGGTTTTTTGGTGATTGGCATATGGGGGAAGATGCGAATCCAGATCTTTCCACCGCGCTTGATGCAATGGCTCATGGCACGGCGGGCGGCCTCGATTTGCCGGGAGGAAACTTCGCCTGGGGTCAACGCCTTGAGGCCGAACATCCCAAAACTGACCGAAGCACCGGAGTAAGAGGTGCCGACCAAGCCACTGCGAGAGCGGTGGGATTTCCTGAATTTGGTTCGAGCGGGTTGTAACATAGGGGTAGATTCAGCGAATTAGTAAAAATTATTTCTTGGCGATAACAGTCTCCGGGACGGCATTCTTTTTCTTGAAAACCAATCCCTTGAAGATCCAAACCTGGATGCCGATCGTTCCGTAGGTGGTGTGGGCCTCGGCCTTGGCATAATCGATATTGGCACGGAGGGTGTGTAGCGGGATTGAGCCTTCCTTGAACAGTTCCTCGCGGGAGATTTCGACTCCATTCAGACGGCCTGCAGTGCGGATCTTGACTCCTTTGGCACCTGCTTCGATAGCCTTTTGCATGGCTTGCTTCACGGCGCGGCGATAGGCGATACGGCGTTCAATGGCAGAGGCGATCATGCGGCCGATCAGCAAAGCGTTCTGGTCAGGGGAGGTGACCTCGTGGATGTTAACGTCGAAATTCTGGTTGAACTTTTTCTTCAGGAAGTCCTTGAGATCCTCGATCATCATGCCACCCTTGCCAATGATCATTCCAGGCTTGGCCGCATGAATATTGACCGTGACTTTCTTGGCGGAACGCTCGATCTCGACCTTGGTCACGTCGGCAGTTGCCAGGCGCTCATTGATGGCCTTGCGGAGTTCAATGTCAGCCAGGAAAAGCTTTGAGAAGTCGCGTTTATTGGCATACCACTTGGAATCCCAGGTGGTGATGATGCCGAGCCTCAAGCTGTTTGGATTTACTTTTTGTCCCATATATGGAGATCGGTGGACTTAAGGATTAAAAAATTATTTCTTCGCTTTCGGTTCCTTTTTAGCAACAGGCTTTCTCGCAGAGGCTGAGCTTGCCTGCCCTGAGCTTGTCGAATGGGTCGAAGCCTTGGCAGCCTTGTCTTCGGCTTTCACCTCCTTGGTTTCAGTCTTGGCTTCGGCCTTCGCGACAGGTTTCTTGGGGGTCATACCCTCGGGCAATCCCACCTCGACTGTGATGTGAGACATGACCTCATGGATGGGCCAGGCGCGTCCGCGGTTGGCGGGAGTTGCACGCTTCAGGGTGGCGCCCTTCACAGCCCAGATCTGGGTGATGATAAGGTCGTCCACGGATTGATGGAAGTTGTTCTTGGCGTTGGCGGCGGCGGAAGCGATCACTTTGGAAATGATGTGCGCGCCTTTCTTGGGCGTGAACTTGAGCAAATTGATGGCCTCCTTCACTGGCATGCCACGAACCATACCTGCAACCAGGTTGGCCTTCTTGGGAGTGATGCGGATTCCGCGTAAAACTGCTTTCATGAGGTTGGAGATTAAAATTTTCTCGGGGTATTCTAGGACTAGGGGCTAATCCCTAGTCGCTAATCGATTATTTGGCTGGTGCAGGTGCTGGTGTCTCGTCCTTTGCCATGCGACCGCCATGGGCCTTGAACTTGCGGGTGGGAACAAACTCCCCGAGCTTGTGGCCGACCATGTTCTCGGTGACGAAGACGGAAATATGAGTCTTCCCATTGTGGACGCCGAAGGTGCTTCCCACAAATTCCGGGGGGATGGCGCAATTTCGCGCCCAGGTCCGGATGACCTTCTTCTGACCGGAAGCCTCCATCTCTTTCACTTTCTTGAGAAGCTTGGGGTAGACGTAGATTCCTTTTTTAAGACTTCGGCTCATAAGTTGTGATTATATTGGTACTGTTGCACTGGTGGTCTGTAGCACTGTTGCACTGAAATTAGTTTTTCTTCCTGCGCGAGATGATCATCTTGTTGGAATACTTCTTGGGTCGGCGGGACTTGACGCCAAGGGCATGCTTGCCCCAAGGGGTCTTCGGGTATTTGAGACCGATCGGATTATGGCCCTCGCCTCCTCCATGCGGATGGTCGACTGGATTCATGGATTTGCCAAGCACCTCCGGACGATGACCCAAATGGCGGGTGACGCCAGCCTTGCCGATGCGGACATTGGAGTGATCCAGATTGCTTACAATCCCGATCGTGGCATAGCACTCCTTGCGGACAAAACGAATTTCACCAGAAGGCAATGTGACCTGGGCGAGATCGCCATCCAAGGATGTGACCTTGCCATAGGAACCAGCGGAACGAATACATTGCGCGCCCTTGCCGGGGACCAATTCCAAATCGTGGACATCGAAACCGACGGGGATGTTCTTGACCTGCATGCGATTTCCAACTTTGACCTTGGCTTTCTCGCTACAAATGATGCTGGACCCGACCGTAAGGAAGTTGGGGGCAATAATATAGCGCCTTTCGCCATCGGCGTAGCAAAGCAGGGCGATAAAAGACGTTCGGTTGGGATCGTATTCAATGGTTTCGACCTTGGCAGGAATGTTCAGCTTGTCGAAACGCTTGCTATCGATAATGCGATACATGCGTTTTTCTCCACCGCCACGATGACGCACGGTGAGACGGCCAAGGTTGTTTCGGCCACCCCTTTCATGCCAAGTGCGAAGCAGGGGCTTGTGGGGTTTGTCGGTGGTCAGCTCCTCATAGGAGTTGACACTCATATTCCGACGTCCCGCGTTGGTGGGCTTATACTTGATGATTCCCATGGGATTTAGGAGACTTTTATGGTATTAAAATCGATGGATTGCTTGGGGGCAAGCGTGATGATCGCCTTGCGACCCGTATGGCGCTTGGTGATCATATGACCTCGACCGGCCAAACGAGCCTTCTTTTTGACTTGGACAATATTCACGCTTTCAACCTTCACTCCATAGGCTTTCTCAATGGCGGATTGGATCTCTTTCTTGTTGGCATCCAAATGCACAAGAAATGTGTATTTGCGAGCCGCCTGGGCCTTGGTGCTCTTTTCGGTGACCACCGGCATTTTGAGGACTTGATTCAATTCCATGGGAACAATGATTGGGGAAATATATGAATTGCTTAGACTTGCAGTTTGTTTCTTTCAAATTATTTCACATATAAGGTCTCGGCCTTCTTCAGGGCGGACTCCAAGAACATCACATTAGTGAACCTCATGAGATCGTGGAGGTTGAGATAATCGACCAACACAGTTTTGACGTTATCGATGTTCCGGGCGGACTTCTCGAGTCCAGCATCTTTCTCGCCCATCACCACCAACAAAGAGCGTTCCACGGGAAGTTTCTTAAGAAGGGAAGCGAACGCCTTGGTTGTGGGGGTCTTAACCTCGAACTTGTCCAAGACAATGACGGCATTGGTGGCGGCCTTTTGGGAAAGTGCGGAAAACAAGGCGCTGCGTGCAGCCCCTCTCGGGATATTGAGTTTGAAATTGCGGTTGCCGCGAGGACCAAAGGCGATACCTCCACCTGGCCACACAGGGCTACGGGTGGAACCCTGGCGGGCGCGACCCGTGTGCTTCTGTTTCACGGGTTTCCTTCCGCCTCCACGGACTTCTCCGCGGGTCTTGGTGCTGGCAGTGGCTTGGCGAGCGTTGGCCAGTTGCCGAAGCAGTACCAAGCGCATCAGCTCCTCTTTGACAGGGGCTTTGAAAAGCTTGTCGCTAACATCGACCGTGCCTTTCTTCTCGCCGGATTGTTGATAGAGATCGATCTTCATGGTTTTAGTTGAATTGAGAATTGAGCTTTGAGTTCCGCACTTAAGCACTTAAGCACTTAGACCTTAAGCACTTGGAATTAAAATTTGATGAATATATACGAATTGTTCGCTCCCGGAACCGAGCCTTTCACGGCGAGCAGTTCCTTTTCGGGGATCAGTTTCACGATGGGGCGGTTGGCAATGGTGATTTGGTCGACACCCATGTGTCCGGCCATGCGATGCCCTTTGTTCACGCGACCAGGCTTGGCACGCATACCAATGGATCCGGGTTCGCGGTGGAAATGGGAACCGTGGGTTTCGGGACCTCCAGCGAAATGATGGCGCTTGATGACACCCTGGAAACCCTTACCCTTGGNNTTCACTTCCTTGAGTTGGTTCAGATCGAGCATCTGACCTTTTTGAAAGGTGTCGGGGGCATCGACGCGGAATTCCTTGAGCACCTTGAACTTTTTGTTCTTGGTGGGTTTGTGATACGCATCAAACCCCAGGACTATCGCCGGATATCCGT
>PMDG01000050.1 GCA_003154375.1 Candidatus Peregrinibacteria bacterium | reverse complement strand
CAGTGGTGAAGTTGTAGGTCGCCCCATAGGCGCCGTTCAGCATGTCGTTCGAATCCACATCGGCCACGTTGCTGTCGGTGGTGCTGCCCGGGCTGTAGTCGAAGCTGATCGTGGAGGATTGAACTCCTGGTTTGGCTTTGAAAATGATGGCCCCCAAAACACCTCGTCCGTTGTAGTAGCCTGAACGATTGAAGGCGGTTAGGCGCATGATACCATTGCTCACGATGTTGCCCGGGTAGCTTTCGTACACACTTCCAGGCCTCAGTTGCACGCCACCGACACTGGACATCTGGTCCACGATTTCGAGCTCATCGGGGTTGTAGCGCAAAAAGGCGTCAGCCGCCATGGAATCTTTGCCCTCGGTGTTCACAATGATATTGGCCGAGGTAGCACAGCCGATTTTGAAATCGCCACTGGCAGGGGATAGGGCCAATTTGGCTGCATGCGCAGGCAAGGGGGCCGAAAGGATTAGGGCCATTAGGATTAGGAATTTTGTTTTCATTTTTTTAAATTATGATAGAAATTTTTAGTTTTTAGTTTTTAATGAATTTCCAATATTTTAATGATTTAATTTCTAAACGGATTTCGAGTTTAAAAATTGTAAATTCTGACATTAAAAATTGTTTAAAAACTAAAAATTAAAAACTAAAAATTTATATTCGTATTTTTTCGCCATATTTGTAGATGTTTCCCACCACGATGCTCAGATCCAAGGCGTTCACAAAACCGTCATGGTTCAGGTCGGCGCTCAGATCATTCGAATACAGGGCATTCACCGTGGCCGCGATGTCCAGGCCATCGACAAAATCGTCTTTGGACGAATGCACATCGCCCGCGACCAGGAACGAGGAATCTCCCTGAGAAAAATCGATGGTCTCGGTCGTTTGGTCGATTCGGATGTCACGGAGCACCTTGGTAAGATGAGAAAATCCCTTGATTGAGACGTCATAAACCCCCTCGTCCAACTTGTCCGTAGAAAATGCCGCCCAACCCGTATCGTTAAGGTCGACCGAGGTTGTCAGCACCGTTTTTTTAAGCGTTTTGTTGTAGAAGACGACTTTGGCCACAGTGGACCAGTTTTCATGGGCATTCACCCGTTTTTCGGGGTGGGCGATGATGCGGATTTCGCGCACGAGGCCTGTCATTTGTTTTTCCAATTTGCACTGGCTGTCACAGCCGTCGCCATTGCGGGGCTTGCAGGCCTTGTCTGTGCCTGGAACCGAAGAACAGTCGCCTTCCAGAGTGCAGGTTTTGCCGTTCGCGCATTGCTTGCCGTCATCGCATCCCTCGCCCGTTTCCACGATTTTGTTGCCACATATTGGAATCTGAAAGGGTGAAGATTTTTCAATTTTGCAGGTCGAGGAACATCCGTCTCCACTGATCGAATTTCCATCGTCGCACTCTTCGCCAGACTCCTTGACCGAATTGCCACAATGGGGCCATTCGGTAGGTTTCACTGTTTTGCAAAGCTGATTGCAGATTTCGCCAGGTTTGCCGTTTTTGTTTCCCAGATCGCATTGCTCTCCTGAGTCCAAGATTGAGTTGCCGCACCCTGGCGTATAGCCTCCGCCCCCACCTCCACCTCCACCGCCGCCACCCCCTCCTGTAACCAGAGCGCAGGCTAGGGTGCATAGGCCGTCTACTCCGTTCAAGGCGCCATGGTCGCACTGCTCGCCCGTTTGCAAAATTCCATTGCCACACACGGGAATGAGGGAACAGACCGATGGAGCTCCGACACAGACGTAGCCAGGCTCCACTGCACACGTGTTCGAACAGCCATCACCATTGACCAGATTATTGTCGTCACAAGTCTCGGGCAGGGTGATCACTCCGTTTCCGCAAATGGCGCCGCCTTCGATTTGGCAGGTACTGCTGCATCCGTCTCCGCTTACCAAATTTCCATCGTCACAGGTTTCCCCGAATTCCACCACATTGTTTCCACAAAGCAGTTCCAGGTAGGCTAGACCCGAGCCTACCGTATAGGTGGCTGAGTTTCCCATTTGGCCGTTCACAAAGCCTACCGTCGTCTCATCCAGATGATACGTTGTGGATTTGCTGAAATCGCCACCCCCGTTGAGAGCGCTCACATCCACCTTGTAACTTGTGCTGGTGTCGGCCATCACTAAATTCACTAGAAAAAAACTGAGGATGATGCCGGTGATGGTCTGGCGCAGGCGCATTCCAAAGAAAATAAATCTTAATATTATAGCAAAAAACAGAGAGAAAAGCAATCCTACCGATTGGGGAACCAATTGGGGGCCCGATAGGCGGCCCAATCGGAGTTGTAACTAAAATTCACCCATTGGGCCTCCGATTGGGCCACCCATTGGGAATGATTTGGAATCTCTTGCAATTTGCTCTCCGCTCGCTATAATTTCACCGCTAAAAAACGAATATCAAAAATTTGAAAACCTAAACGTAATGTAGTTTTCAAGTTTTCATTTTTTCGAATTTTTCATTCACAATTTAACTCATTAATTTTTGTTATTATGGCTGAAGCTATTCGTCGCGAACCTTTGGAAAGAGTTCGCAACTTTGGAGTCATTGCCCACATCGATGCGGGCAAGACGACCTGTTCCGAACGCATCCTGTACTACACAGGTGTCAATTATAAAATTGGCGAGGTTCACGAAGGCGAGGCCACTATGGACTGGATGGATCAGGAGCAGGAACGCGGCATCACCATTACCGCTGCCGCCACCACCTGTTTCTGGAAAGGGCATCAATTCAACATTATCGACACCCCAGGCCACGTGGATTTCACAGCCGAGGTGGAACGTTCCCTCCGCGTGCTTGATGGCGGACTCGTGGTGTTCGATGGCGTTTCCGGTGTGGAACCCCAATCCGAGACGGTCTGGCGCCAAGCCGACAAGTACCATGTTCCGCGTATGTGTTTCATCAACAAGCTCGACCGCATGGGTGCCAGCTTCGAAGGTTCTTTCCAAAGCATCTTAGACCGCTTGTCCAACAGGGCCGCGGCCATCCAATACCCCATCGGCCTTGAAGGCGAATTCGTGGGCATCATCGATTTAATCACCATGAAGGCGACCATTTACAAAGACGAAATGGGCAAGGAAATGGAAGAGATCGAGATCCCCGAGGAATACAAGGAAAGGGCTGAATTATGGAGGGCAAAAATGCTAGAGAAACTTGCCGAGGAAGATGACGCCTACATGGAAAAATACATCGAAGGTGTATTGGGCACCATTCCCGAGATCAAGGCCGCTATGCGTCGCGCCACCATTGCCAACAAATTCTATCCCGTGGTCACCGGCTCCGCACTGAAGAACAAAGGCGTCCAGTTGGTGCTCGATGCCGTGAACGACTATCTGCCTTCCCCGCTCGATATCCCCCCGATTGTCGGCCATTTGGATGGTGACGAGACCAAGGTGGTCACCCGCCATGCCGACCCCAACGAACCTTTGGCCGCGCTTGCGTTCAAGATCATGACCGACCCGTTCGTGGGCCGCTTGGTGTTCGTTCGCGTGTATTCCGGTACTCTCAGGGCAGGTTCCTACATCTATAACGCCTCCTCAGGCAGCAAGGACCGCATTGGACGCATTGTGCAGATGCATGCCAACAACCGCAAAGAAATCGATGAGATTCCGGCCGGCCACATTGGCGCTGTCATCGGACTTAAGAACATCCGCACGGGCCATACGCTCATCGGCGCCGACGACCCGGTGATGCTTTTAGAATCCATCCAATTCCCGGCCCCGGTCATCCATATCGCCATCGAGCCAAAGACCAAAGCTGACCAGGAAAAGATGGGTCTTTCCCTCCAAAAATTGGCCGAAGAGGATCCGACCTTCACGGTCCGCTCCGACGAAGAAACCAACCAGACCATCATCGGAGGCATGGGTGAGCTTCATCTTGAAGTGCTGGTGGAACGCATGCGCCGCGAGTTCAAGGTGGACGCCAAC
>PMDG01000010.1:3638-3763 GCA_003154375.1 Candidatus Peregrinibacteria bacterium | reverse complement strand
GATCATGGTAAAACAACGTTAACCTCCGCAATCACCACGGTCGCGGCTGCCAAATTCGGCGGACTCAACAAAGCCGTCGCCTTCGAGCAGATCGACAACGCCCCCGAAGAGAAGGAGCGCGGTAT
>PMDG01000010.1:0-3551 GCA_003154375.1 Candidatus Peregrinibacteria bacterium | reverse complement strand
TGAACAAGATCGACATGGTGGACGATCCTGAGTTGATCGACCTCGTCGAAATGGAAGTCCGCGAACTCCTCAATAAATACGAGTTCCCAGGCGACACCACCCCGATCATCCGCGGTTCCGCTGTGAAGGCTTTGGCCAACCCCACTGGTCCCGATGCCGAGCCCATCCTCAAACTCCTCCAGACCTTGGATGACTATATCCCGGATCCCAAGCGCGAGCTCGACAAGCCTTTCCTGATGCCTGTGGAAGATGTGTTCTCCATCAAGGGTCGTGGCACCGTGGCCACTGGCCGCATCGAGCGTGGCAAAGTGAAGATCAACGAAGAAGTCGAGATTGTCGGTATCCGCCCCACCCGCAAGGTGGTCGTGACTGGCGTCGAAATGTTCCGCAAACTCTTGGATCAGGGCCAGGCTGGCGACAACGTCGGCTTGCTGCTCCGTGGCATTGAGCGCGAAGATATCGAGCGTGGCCAAGTGATCGCCAAACCCGGCTACATCACNNCCTTTCTTCAAGGGCTACAAACCCCAGTTCTACATCCGCACCACGGATGTGACTGGCGATGTCACCCTCCCCGCTGGAACCGAGATGGTCATGCCTGGAGACAAGGTGAAACTCACCGTGAAATTGGGCAGCCAGATCGCCATGGACGACAAGACCCGCTTCGCTATCCGCGAAGGTGGCCGAACCGTCGGCGCCGGTGTCGTCACCAAGATCATCAAATAGTTTTTTCTCTCCCCCGAATCGGTCGGGGGAGCCATAAAGCCTATTTGGACCGCCATTCTCCTTGGAGGATGTGTCCCATCACAATTAGCACTTAAACCCCATTTCTATGGCTGAAAAGAAAGTCGCTGCTGCCAAGCAGAAAATCCGCATCACCCTTAAGGCGTTTGACCACGTGGTCATCGACAAGGCAGTGAAAATGATCATCGACACAGCCGAACGAAGCGGGGCTATTGTCGCTGGCCCGATTCCGCTCCCCACCAAGATCAAGAAGTGGACCGTCAACAAATCCACCTTCGTGTACAAGAACGCCCGCGACCAGTACGAAATGCGCATCCACAAGCGTTTGATCGACCTGCATGAGACCACGCCCACCACGATCGACGCCCTTTCCAGCCTCTCGTTGCCTGCTGGTGTCGACATTGAGATCAAGATGCTTTAATTTTAGGATTCAGCATTCAGGACTCAGGATTCAGCATCCAACATTCAGAAAACAGCCCCGTCCCCATTTTTCATTCCTGCACAGGCAGGAATCTGGAGGGTGGGGTTTTTGGCGTATTGGCAATGCTGAACTGGAATTATTATTGCCAACCATTGTTATAATAATAATATTATGTTATAATGATTAATATAGAATATGTAAAATGAAAAAAAATCTAGAATCCAGAACCCGACTTCCCGTTTCCGAATTGCTCAGCGAAGAGCAAAAGGCTTTATTGATCACCAGAACGGATGATCTTATTAAAGAAATTCTGAATAATGATGTTCAGATGCTTGTTTTTATGGATAAATCCGCCCGCCCGCTATCTTGGATGCTCCTCGAGCGTTGGAAAACGCGCTTTCCTGGCAAGAAAATGCCCGCTATCAAATTTGTGAATATCGGTGGGGAAAAGATGTCTCTTGCTAATGAATATTTATATAACCCGGACTGGTATAGGAAATACACTCCGAAAGAAGAACAGGAGGTGGCCTTAAGACGGTATTTCGAAGAATTGGATTCAAGTGATTATATCAAGAAAACAGCCGGGGATATCGAGAGGACCAAAGGAAAAGTCATGCTTGTGGATGATTATTCGTTCTCCGGTTTCTCATTATTCCTTGCGACCAAGTTTTTTCAATATCATTATCCTTCGCTCAATAACGGTCAGAAACTTGTCTCCTATACCTTTTTTCACGATGAAGATGGGAAAATTTTTCCTCCTTATGGTGATTTTGAACTTCTTAAACAAGGACTCAAAGGATTCAATGACCCTTGGAATCTAGATAGTACCTTAACACTGTTAGCCGAAGATAAATCTGATGGGGATGCCGCTATGACAGCGGAGCCTGAAAGAAATCCAGAGAAGCGGAAAAGGGGGCTCGAAATGCGAGAGGAGATTCGGAAGATATTTTCGGGCGAAAAATAGCAATTGAACCGGAAGGGAAATTATTTGGATATTATGGATTGCAACTTGAAAAATCTATATTAGGTCTTGGAGCCCATCAGGAAAATCCTTCCATCAAGCGAATCAGGGTTCAGACGTTTTTCCGTTTTTCCTCCATATCCATTTCCCACAGAATTTTTTGGTTTCGGTAGACCACCACACAGAGCAGGACGAAAGCACAACCCAACAGGATGGGGAGAAATTGTGACAGGAAAACTCTGCCGAATATGATCAGAAGCGCATTGACCACAAGGAATCCGATGCGCGCCTCGGTGGGGCCGAAGCCCAAATAGCTGATCTCGAATCGGTTGGTGGCCGCGAAGCTGATGAAGGAGTTCACCATGAAGCCCCCGTAGATCATCATGATAAAGAAGAGGATTCCGTAACGATCGGGAATGAATAGCGAATAGCCGATGAGCATACAGCTCATGAAAATGTAGTCCAAGAAATGGTCGGCGTAATAACCCCATTTAATGAGCCCTGTGTTCCGCAGCCGACCCACAGCACCGTCGAACAGATCCGTCACGTATTGAAGAATGATCATCAGGCTGGTTCCCCAGAGGAAATGGATGTTGTATCGGGCCAGGAACCCAAACACCAAGACCCCAATGCTCCAATAGATAGTCATCGAGGTGAGCGTCCAGGTCTCCAACCATTTGGGAATGCGGGGCGCATAATAGGCCACGAGCCGTTTTTCCCACGGACCAAGAATCGATTGGCCGACTTTTTTATGACCAGCGAAACTTTCCTTATGTTCCATAAATCGTTTATTTAAAAAGATCCAAAATCCTTTGGTTGTTTTCGGGCGTGAATCCTTGAATTTCCGTGTCTGCCACACTGTGATCCTGATCGTCATTGGTGCCGTTCTTGAGGGCCACGGTGTATAGCCCTGCGGATTTGGCGGCCCTTACTCCGTTAGCCGAATCCTCCACCCCCACACATTCCGAAGGGGGAAGTTCCATCTTCTGAGCGGCCAAAAGATAGATGTCGGGAGCCGGCTTTCCATGCCTGATCTCCTCGGAGCTTGTGATGATATAAAAGAAAGAGTCCAGATCGTTTTTCTTCAAGGCAAACACAATCCAGCTGATCCGTGACGAGGAAGCCAAGCCTATTCGAATCCCCCTGTTCTGAAGCGCTTTCGCCAAATCAATGAACCCCGGCATGACCTCGGCCTTGGTCCGGTAGATGCGCATGGCGATGGTATTCACTTCCTCAAAAAAATCGCCCTCGGACATTTCTATTCCGTTTATTTTCAAGGCGGCATACAAATCGTGTATGTTGAGACCGACCACTTGTTCGTGCTTTTCCTGGGTCCATTTTTTTGTTAGTTTTTTGAATAGCTTGAATACCTCTTTATCCCAATGTTTTTCGCTATCCAGCACCACCCCGTCCATGTCGAAGATGATC
>PMDG01000069.1:3398-6155 GCA_003154375.1 Candidatus Peregrinibacteria bacterium | reverse complement strand
TCGGAGTCTTCGTCGCCACGATCCTCGGCTGGGTGTCATGGTTTGTCGTGCTGAACAAGCTCAGCCCCTTTTTGTCTGGCGACCTGGCGCTCACGTTTTTCTATTCCAGCCTGTTCCTCGCCCTCACGGGCACTTTCACGGTGGTCATTTACTATCTGCGGCTTGCCCTGAACCGATCCGAGAATTTTTTTCGCCATCTGAATACCGCACTCCGGCAAGGGGCGCTCCTTTCGTTCATGTGTTGCACAGGTCTCGCGTTCCAAAGGCTTCGCGTTCTCACGTGGTGGGATGCGCTTCTACTCTTGGTGATTGTGCTTCTGATCGAGTACTATTTTATGAACCGGGAATAGGTCCCATTGTGGAACCGCTTCGCGTGGCACCGATTGTGGAACCAATGGTGATTTTCACAATGAGTGCCACTAATGGTGCCACAACCGGTTCCACAATTGGAATTTAGATATTGATCTTTCCCGCCAAATAATCTTTTAGTTCGGCAATCTTGATCCGATCCTGCTTCATCGTGTCCCGGTCGCGGACGGTGACGGCTTGGTCCTCAAGCGTGTCGTAGTCGATAGTGATACAGAACGGGGTCCCGATCTCGTCTTGCCGGCGATAGCGTTTTCCAATGGAGCCGGTCACATCGTAGTCCATGACGAAATCGTTTCGGAGGGAATCGTAGACTTCGTCGGCCTTGGCGGTGAGTTCGGGTTTCTTCATCAAAGGAAGAATCGCGGCCTTGTACGGGGCGATCTTGGGCTTGAAACGGAGCACAACGCGCACCTCTTTTTCGCCTTTGCTGTCGGTGACCTCCTCCTCATCGTAGGCAGAAAGCAAGGTCATGAGGACCGTGCGGCTGAGGCCGAAGGTCGGCTCGAGAACATGAGGGATGTATTTCTCGTTGGTCTCGGCATCGAAGTAGGTCAGATCCTCGCCGCTCTTCTCTTGGTGGTTTTTTAGGTCATAGTCGGTGCGGTAGGCCAGGCCGTACAGCTCCTTCCAGCCAAAAGGCGTGTTGTATTCGATGTCCGCGGTCCGTTTGGAATAGAAGGAGAGCTCGTCCTTGGTGTGCTCACGGATACGGGTCTTGTCTTTGCGGATACCGACCACATCGAGCCATTTGTGCATCTCGTCCATCCAGTAGTTGAACTTGGCTTCCCACATCTCGGGTCTGATGAAATATTCGAATTCCATCAGATCGAATTCCAATGTGCGAAAAATGAAGTTGCCAGGGGTGATCTCGTTGCGGAAGGCTTTGCCCGCCGCCGCGATTCCGAAGGGGACTTTCTTGCGGGCCGACATGAGCACGTTCTTGAAATCCACGAACATGCCTTGGGCGATTTCACCCCGAAGGTATACCGGCTCATTGTTGGCGGTCGTGGGGCCGATATTGGTGCGGAAGAGCAGGTTGAAGCGTCGGACCTCGGTCCAGTTCTTGCCGCCGCAGCCAGGACAGCGCAGGTTGTTCTCGGCGATGAGTTTGCCCAGGTCCTCTAGACTTAAGCCCTCTACCTTGATTTCCACATTATCCTCTATCAAATGGTCGGCGCGGACGCGTTTCTTGCAATCCTTGCAGTCAACCTGCGCATCGCTGAAGTTGGCCACATGGCCGGAGGATTCCCAGACCTTGGGGTTCATGATGATGGCGGCATCGATGCCAACCATGTCGCGTCGGCTCTGCACAAAGAATTTCCACCACGCTTGTTGGATGTTGTTTTTGAGTTCCACGCCAACGGGACCCAGATCCCATGTGTTGGCCAGGCCGCCATAGATCTCGGAGCCGGGATAAACGAAGCCGCGGCGCTTGCAGAGGGAAACGATCTTTTCCATCAAATCGTCTTTCGGTTCGATTTTAGGGGCTGGCTTTTCTTTTTTGTCAGGCATGGAAATGAAATTAAGCGTTTAAAGACGGCGAGATTTTAGCATGCGTAAAATATCAAGACAAATTCAAAGGGGCCCGGGCCTCGGGACTGGGAGAATCGAAAAACGAGTCCCTAGCCCCTAGTCCCTAGCCCCGAATTATTTATTTCCGTTTCCCCAACTTTTCTTCGGCTTCTTTCGCAGCAACATCNNGGATACATGTCTCCATAACCCACAGTCGTGATGGTTACAATGCACCACCACATGGCGTTCGGGATGGACGTGAATTGGGTGTTGGCCACCCCCTTTTCAATGTAAAATTCCGCGGTGCTAAAGGTGACCAGTACCATGGAAAGGGCGATGAAGTAAATTTGCAGATCCATCTTCAAGGTGCTGATCTTCGTTTTGGCTTCGGCACCCGCTTGGGTGGTTGCGTTTTTGGCCAGTTTGATGAGCCTGAGCATCCTCATCATACGGAGGAATCGGAGGACTCGGAGGATGCGGAGCACCTTGACCGCACGGAGGTCGATGCCTCCTGTGATATACGTCGGGATGATAGCCAGTAGGTCGATGACGCCCCAGATGCTGAAGATGTAGTCGCGCTTTCGTTTTGTGACGTAGATGTTGGCGACATATTCACAGGTGAAGAAGAACACCACGACCCAGTCGGAAATGCTGAAGAAGGTCGCATATTGGTCGCTGATGCTCTGGACCGACTCCAAGACGATCGAAATAATCGAGAAGAAGATCAGCAAGACTATGAAGTCGTTGATGATCGTGTAGAGCTTGGACTCCTCATTCGCGAAGCCCTCATGCAAAAAACGATCCACAGAGCCCCAGAATCCCTTTTTCTTGGAAGGTTGAGTGTATTCCATTTTGATTTTGGTTACTTTTTATTTG
>PMDG01000069.1:0-3342 GCA_003154375.1 Candidatus Peregrinibacteria bacterium | reverse complement strand
TCCCCGCCGATTTCCAATAGAGATCGGTCGAACTCCGTTTTCTCACTGGGGAAAATCCGAAGATTGGCGACTTTTTCCGCCAGCCACTCTGCATCCTTTTCGGTGTCGGAATGGGAAACACCGACCAAGGCCACCACTCCTTTTCCGATCTGGCCGATCATTTTGCCATCGACCATGACTTTGGCTCTGGAAACGCGTTGGATCAAGGCTCTCATGGGTTGCGGTTAGGGTTTGGCTCTAGGCTACTGGATGCTGGGAGGCGGATCAAGCCTATTGACTTAAGAGGGTCTCGCTGGTTAAATAGGGGACTGTTGTTGCCCTTTCACAACATCGTTTTTGNNCTCGATCCTTTCGGTTTCGGATGCGGTACGGAAGGACGACGAGAAAGCCTGTTTGGCGTTGATCCGGAGGGGAATCGACTTGAACCAGAAGTACGGCACGTACCTCTTGTCGGCCCTCCTGGAGGCAGCCTCCCTGAATCGGGTTAAGATCATCTCCCATCTGATCAAGGGGGGCGCGGATCTCAACCTTCGGGATGTCGACGGCAGGACCCCGCTGATGTGGGCGTCCAGGAGTGGACACAGGGAGGCGGTCGAGATTCTGCTTCGGAAAGGGGCCAGCCCCCTTCTGAAGGATGATACGGGAGCCACCGCTCTGGCTTAATCGAAGGATCAGCGAATCAAAGATCTGATCTGTGAGCGGTTTCGCCAGATGAAGAAGAAGCCGTTCTAGCTTCTAACCCAACAAGTACTGCCCTTACACGCCTGCCTAGGCTGTGTGGGGGCGATCGACTTTGGACCTGCTTTCGATAGCGATATCGGTGCCAGGCCAAAGGGGTCCGACTTCCGAGTCGGACCCAACCTCAAGATACCAATGCCATGTGCTGGTCGAGACGTTTACTCGGTTTTTTAGCTATATCTTTATCCGCAAAGTGAGCCCTGAGGGAAGCGAGCGAACGTAGAAAGACCCCGAGCGGGTCTCGTGGGTCCCGCGAAGGGAAGCTTGCGAAGTTGGGCGAGCTTTCCGAAGGGCGAATACCGATATTTTGGAAAGGCGGAAAACCTTTTTTAAAGGTTTTACCGAATTTATAAAGCCCTCCTTCCCCGGGGTGGGTGGGAAAGAAGGGCCAACCATATGTAATGGATTTTTTGTTTTAGAGGGGGCGAAGGGCCATTTCCCTGATCTTCATGTTCCTGCGCTTGCCATAGGCATTGAAGGCGAGAGCTGACAGGATGGAAAGGATCAGTAGGGCGAGGATTCCGCCAGGGCCGGTCTGGGCCAATCGGTAGGCGTGCACAGGAGCCGGGGCGCCAAGGATCATGAGGGTACTGTCGACAGGATCGACTTCGCCTTCGCTCATGAGGACGCTGGTCAGGCTGCGGATCTGTGTGCCAGGGGTTCCGCTAGCGACCTTGACTTGGAAATGGCGGGTCATTTGTTCTCCTGGGCGGAGGATCGCTGTCATCCAAGTAAGCTGGTCACCTCCATTGATTCCGCCACCCGAATTCAGAATGCTGAGTTCGGCCGGGACGTCCTGCATCAGGGAGAGGCTGGTGAGATCCTGATCACTCACGTTTGTAAGGGTGAGGGTGTAATTCACCACATCGCCGATGGCAACCTGACTCTTGTCGGAATTCACCCTGATGGAGAGCAATCCGGAGTCGTTGGAGAAGTTGGCGGTGTAGTCCGTAGCAGGAGCTTTTGGCAACGCAGGCACAGTTCCTGCATAAAGGGTTGTGGCGACCTTTTGGCCAAGGTTCTTGTAGGTGAGCCCGTCTTGGGTGATGGGCAGGGTCGATCCGATTTCGGCAACCAACATTCCCTCGAGGGCAGGATTGGAATTCTTTCCATTCTCATGCACAAGGACGTCGTAGCTGAGGGAAACACTCTCCTGAGCTGTGATTCTTTCGATCAGGATTCGGCCCTGGTTGTCCAAAGTGGCGCCATTCAGATTCTGGATTTTTTCCGCAGTCATGTCGCTTTTGCCGGATTCGAAGATCGGAATGAGGCGAAGGTTTGCGACAGAGACGTTTGCGGGATTGGTGATGGTCAATTTGGTGTACACGCGGGTTGTCTGGCTCTCGGGGATCGCGATGGCCTGACTCGGGTCCATGGCGTCTCGGAAGCTGTTTCCGTCCAGGGAAACTGTCTTCTTGAAAATCAAATTCATGTCGCCTTTCACCATTGTGTGTCCGCCTCCGACACCGCTGCTGCTGCCACCTCCTCCAGAGCTGCTTCCAGGGATGACAACGGGGGTGGGGATGTCCACAAGCACGGATTTGGTGGCGCTGACGGATTCCTCTTTCTGAGTGTTGGGGTTGGTGTAGGTGGCTGTCACGGTGTTGGCAAACGCGGCCGCAGCCGTTTGGGCGGCATTGTTGGAGCGCATGTCATAGGTGACAACGTGTGTTTTATTCTTGCTGTCGAGGGCCAGGTCAATGGTCTTGAGGTCCAGGCAATCGCTAGCAATGACTCCATCGACCTTGCAGGTGTTGGGGACGACCGCGAGCTCTCCGCCACTGGCGAGGATTCTGCCCCCATTCGCAGAGATGGTGTCGGACAGTTTGAAGCTGACGGTTTGGTCGACGAGGTTGGTCACGGTAACGGTGTAGCTGATCAGTTTGTTGTTGTTCGCTGTGGCGAACTCGGCGGCCACCTTGGTAACGCTAAGCAGGGTGGTTAAGGCGTAGGTGCATGAATAGACTTTCGTTTCTCCTTTCTGCAGGGTGTTGGCGGGGATCGCGATGTCGGCGGGGCTGGTGTAGCCGGCCACGGTGCCGCAACGGATGGTGTGGTCCGCGGTGATGCTGACATCCTTGGTGACCGGGACGGTCGGGGTGGCGTTGCCGATGGTGGTGGCGAAATCGTCCACAAAGACCGGGGCGCTGGCCACATTGGCGGAAATGCTTAAGGTGGCAGTGCTATTGGTCGAGCTATTTGAAGTGTATTGAATATTGAAAACGAGTGCGCCTCCGGCGGTCAAATTCTGGGGATTGGCGGAGAGCACGGCAACTCCCAAGTAGGCGCCCTTGCTGGCAAAGATGCCGTAGATGCCTGGGGATGCGGGAGTCGGACTCAGGCTGGCAGTGCCACTCTTGAAATCCGTGGTGCAGCTTGAGATGGAACTCGAGTCGGTGCAGGTTTTGAGGACCCACTGGCCATTGGTCACAGGGTTGTGATTTTGGTCAAAAAGATTGACCGCAATGGTGTTTGACGGTTGGGTGGAATGTACGTAGGTGTAGTTGACCTCGGTGGTCAGGCCCGGGGAAACGAGGACGGTCTTGGCGTCGGAAGCCTTGGGGGCGTCGTAGCCTACGATGGGCAGGAACACGACCGTGTAGG
>PMDG01000030.1 GCA_003154375.1 Candidatus Peregrinibacteria bacterium | reverse complement strand
GTGTGCGCGCCCGATGAGAGGGCCGTGCCCTGCAAGGCGCAGGTGTGGACCGTGCCGTCGAAGGTGCCGCTGGTGCGGGTGAATACGATAGAGGCGGAGGAGGCGGCATCGCTCAGGGCGTAGCTGACGGCCTGGGTCTTAATGTAGGCGCCGGTTGCCGGGGCGACGGAGGAGATGACGGGTGAATTGTAATCAATCTTGATAGCTCCAGAATCCTGGATGACCTGTGCGTTGCCGGCTTTGTCGACCGATAACCATCTCACATGGTTTGTGGCAGACTGGATGGAAACCAAAAAGGCAGAAAAATACGGATTAGAGGGGACGCAGGAGCCAACGGTATCGACGCAATAGAGCGTGGAGGCAACCCCCGATGACGCATCGGCAGGAGTCAGAGTATAGGTGACCTGGCTGGTGTACCAGCCGTTGGAACCCGCAGTTCCTGCGGTTATGGCGCCAGTCGTGGTTGGAGCCGAATTGTCGAAGGTGGCCAAAGTGCCGATGATCTCGGTTGCGGGATTTCCATCGAGGTCAGTGGCGGCGAATGTGACCGTGTATATTGCCCCGTTGACCAGGCTTGTCCAGCTTCCGCAATTCGTCGAGTTCAAGGCCAAACCCGAATGGATGCCCGAGGTCAAAGCCGCCCCTTGAAGGACGCAGGTATGAATGACCCCGTCCACGGCCCCGTCGGTGCGGGTAAATACGACGGAGATGTAGGAGGCAGCCTCGTTTAGGGCATAACTGACTGACTGGTCATTGAAATTGTCGTCCGTTGACGGAGAAACGTTCGAGATCACCAGGCTGGAGGAGCCGTAGGCGACCTGGCCCATCCAGTTCGTGACATAGATGGTATGTGAGATCAGATCCATGGGCAAATAGTCGGGGGCCCACAGGATATCCATCTGGATCTTCTTTGTGCCGGTGTCCGTGTACGAAGCCCCCGTGTCGCCTGGCATGAAAAGATCATTGGTTTCGGGATGACGAAGGGCGTCTGAGATCACCACATGTCGCTCAAAAATGTCCTTGTCTGGCAGATCGGCCTTCACCAACCAGGAACCTGTGCCCGGACTGCGAATCAAATAAAATTCCCCATTGGGGAGCAAGCTGATGTCCATGTTCCTCATGTAGCGGAGAATATCGTCCACCTCGCCCAAGGTCACTGCGGCCTGATGCTGAATGTAAGCCTGGCCCGAAATTTTGCTTCCGCTCACAAAAACCCCCAAAGAGGCGGGCACGAGGATCGCAAAAAGCACGGTCACGATAACGAGCTCCACCAAGCTGGAACCTTTTCTGTTTTTCAACCTCGTTTGAATGATTTGTTTTTTCATCGCCAGATTCGATTATATCGATTTTTGGCGTTTTTCAAAGGGAATTTCGGCTAAAAAGACCACGAAGACTTGGAGGCTCGAATATCGAAATAACGAAGAAACGCATCAACGGTTGAATCGCGAAATTCAAAATGCCCCTTCCGCAAGCCATCCCCTACCTGTT
This sequence comes from Candidatus Peregrinibacteria bacterium, assembly GCA_003154375.1. Classification (GTDB taxonomy): domain Bacteria; phylum Patescibacteriota; class Gracilibacteria; order UM-FILTER-43-11; family UM-FILTER-43-11; genus FEN-1329. The sequence goes on along the minus strand of PMDG01000030.1, from coordinate 7,803 downwards.
CGTCATTCCCTTGCCTGCCCTGAGTATTTACCGAATGGGCAGAAGGGAATCTTCCCTTCAGCCGAAGCATGATGGTCGATCGGTGGATTCCCGCCTTCCATTCTCCGTAGCAATACTGCGAAGGACGAAGCGCGGGAATGATAGGTCGGGGGGCGGGAATGGCAAAAAAGGCCAAGGCAAAAGTCTAAGCTTTTTTGACCCTTAGCGAGGCACGCCAGCCCTTGCGCGAGTGCCGATCGTCGGTAAGGATCTCGCCGACGTTCACCCCCCCGATGAGACGGCAGCCGTTCAAGGCGCCACCAGCTTTTCTGGTTTTGGCATCCGTCTCAAGCCAGCTCCAACTATCTGAGTCAAACTTTCCGGTTTCCTGCATGGCCTTGTAGGATTCCGGGCTTTGGAACCTCACATTCGGGCCGAACGACTTCCTTTGCTCATCCGCCTCGTTAAAATTCTTATTCCTACGGCCGGAAGGAGATTCCGCGGAGCGATCCTCGAAGATGATCTCATCACCCTCCACACCCACCACCTGGGGCTTGCCGCCGGTCTCCTCGAGCTTTTCAAGCGAGGCCATATCCTCGGGGTGGGCTGCAAGAGCCTTTTCGACCTCTGGCCACTCGACCCCCTTGTGATTCTCGGGATAGGCCTCGAAGCGGGATTTGAGTGTTTGGAGAAGTTTGGACTCGGGCGACTTGGAGGTTTCGACTTTTGGCACCCTTAGCGAGGCACGCCAGCCCTCGTACGCATTCCGATAGTCGGCACTGTTCACGAAGATGCCCACGCCAGCGACATCCCTACGGCCGCCCATGGCGTCCCCAGCCTCTCTGGTCTTGGCATCCGTCTCAAGCCAGCTCCACGATTTTAAGTCGAATTTTCCGGTTTCCTGCATGGCCTTGTAGGATTCCGGGCTCTGGAACCTCACATTCGGGCCGAACGACTTCCTTTGCTCATCCGCCTCGTTAAAATTCTTATTCCTACGGCCGGAAGGAGATTCCGCGGAGCGATCCTCGAAGATGATCTCATCACCCTCCACACCCACCACCTGGGGCTCGCCGCCGGTCTCTTCCATTTTCTGGAGCGAGGCCATATCCTCGGGGTGGGCGGCAAGAGCCTTTTCGACCTCTGGCCACTCGATCCCCTTGTGATTCTCGGGGTGAGCCTCGAAGCGGGCGCGGAGGGTTGCGAGAAGAGTATCGACCTCCTTCCCTTCGCCAACGGCGTTCAGCAAAACATCGCCGCCCACGGAGGAACGGAAGCGCGCGTTGTCCGCGACACCGCCAGGATCGCCCGCACCGAAGACCACCTCTCGTTCGCCATCGTCCCAGTCCGCGTACGGCACGCCAGAGGCGGAAAGGGCGAGATCTTCGTCCAACAGTGTATAAGTGTCTTTGTCGATCGGCTCGCCTTTCCTGAGCGATTCCATCATGAACAGGGCGTAGGCGTGGCGCTCCATACCCCTCTCACCGATTTTACGGGCGGTCCTGCGATTTTCGATGCGCTCCGAGATGACGAGTTCCACATTGTCCCCCTCTTTGAATTTCATCTCCTTGGCCCCGTCCACGATCACGGCCTTCCAACCTGTGACCTTCTCGGAACCCGAGTCGGATTTTTTGTATAGGTCGGCTTGATAGGTGTCGACCTGACCCTTCATCGTCTTTTTGGCGTCGATGGCGGCCACCTTGGCCGCGAAGCCAGTCTCGGGCACCAGGAGCAGGGTCGGCTCCTGGAACGTGGCGGCGGCTTGGAGCATTTCGGGGGTAAAGGTTTCGAAAACCTGATGGCACGAGGGAACGGGGGCATCGCCCTTTTTGGCTTCACCCTTCTTGCCGAGGAACCCGTAAAAGCCGAGGGTCTCTTTACGCTCGGTGTACTGTTCCCAAAAACGCAATTTCTCGAAGAACTCGCCCTTGCTGTGGAAATCAGAGGTTTCGGGGTGTTTGGACGCTAAACACTCATCAAGCCGATCGTTGAACTTCATCAGCTCCGCCTTGAACGCATCGCCATCGTTGCCGTGGGCAAGGTCGAGCAAGACCTGGCGGCTCTCGGACACGAGTTTCCGCACCGCCTTGTTATTTTGGTAGGCGTCGCTGGACTCAAGCTTTGATATGAACTGCTCGATGTTCAACTCAGAACCAATTATGAATTAAGAATTATGAGTTATGAATTATGGAATCCGCAATCAGATCCTGAACTGGATTCAGGATGAAATGCGAAATCTTTTATTGTATGACCCCCTCAGGGTTGATCGAAAACGTGAATGTAGAGTCTTTGCTGGCGATGGTGAACGTACCCCAGTTGACCGTTTTCCCCACCTGTTTCTCGAAAATGATGTCTGAGGTCACGCCTGGATTCGGGTTCAAATGTGTATTCGTGATCCTCATAGATCCCAAACGCAACACCTGGTTATCCACCCCCATAGGCGAATAAGTTCCCTTGAATTGGGTCAACGTGCTGGTCGCAGGGTCCAAATGGATTCCATAATCGGATGGGGTTGGGCTTTTTTGGGCCAAAAAACGCGCCTGATTCAGCAGGGTCGTGGCATTGTGAATATCCATGTCCACCAAAGCGAAGCTGTAATATTGGAAATAGGCTCCCACACCCACGCCGGCAAGAACCATAAAGAGGGCGAGCGAAATAACGACCTCGGTGAAGGTAAATCCCTTGGGATGATTACGATTATTGCGATGATTGGGATTATTACGATTGAACATGTGACATGTGACAATTGACGTGTGACATGTGACTCAGTGAGTCAATTGTCAAAGGTCAAATGTCAATTGTTAATTAGGCTTTCTTTCCGACATTGGAGATCATCTGATAGATCGGGCCGATCACCGTGACAACAAGGCCCGTGACCATCAAGCCGAGGAGGATCATGATGACCGGTTCGATGACGGCTGTGATGTTTTTCACATCGTTGTCCACCAGGCCCTTGTAGTATTTCTTCATGTATTCGATGACATTGGGCAGTTTGCCGGTGCGCTCGCCCACGCGGATCATTTTCACGAACATGGGCGGGAAATGCGAATCTTCCGGGAAACTTTGCGAAAAAGAGGCGCCATTCTTGATGCGTCCGATCATGTACAGCATCTCATCCTGGAAAATGACGTTTCCCATGACCGATTGCGTGATCTCGAGACATCGGATGATCGGGATTCCGCTGGCAAACAAGGTGCCAAAATGCTGGGCCGCCTGAGCCGTGTTGTAGTTAAGCACAATATAACCGACCATCGGAAACTTGATATACATCAGGTCGCGGAACCGGCGGACGGACGGAACCTTAAGGAGAAAATAGAAGGCCGCGCCAATTCCGAACATCACGAGTAAAATGGCGACCAAATGCTGATTGATGAAGGTGGTTGTGAAAATCATCACCTTGGTGGGCAAAGGGATTTCCGCGCCCAAACTTTTGAAAATGGTCAGAATGCGGGGCATCACGAACAAGGCCAATACGAAAATAAAGGAAACCATGACGGCCAGAATAATTTTCGGGTAAATCAGGGCTCCATTGACCTTGCGCTTGAACTGCTCGCTATCTTCCAAATGATCCGCCAGGTCCAACATGGTCTGGGAAAGGGTGCCGGACGACTCGCCCACCCGGATGATGTTGACGTAGATCGGAGCGAAAACCTTGGGGAATTTGTGCATGGCGACCGACAAGGGCTGCCCGTTGTTCAGGCTTTCGATCACGCTTTCAAGGCGTGACCTAAAGACCTTGTTGCGCATCTGGTCCTTCAAAAAAACGATTGCCTCGAAAATGGTCACCCCGGCCCCCAGCATCACGGCCAGGTGACGGGTGAACTCGACCACTTCCGTTTGCGAAACGGTGCCGATTTGATTCAGCCTTTCGATAAACCCCTTTTTCCGCTTAGCATCGGACTTTTTTGGGGTTGGGTTTTCCTGCTTCTCATCGATCGACACAGGTCGCCCGACGGCATCAAGCCCCGAGAGGGTAGTGGTCTTGGGTCCTGATAGGACCTCGACCGCCTTGGCCTTTGGTTTCAAAAAGCTGAAGTTCAATTTACGATGGGATGATTAATTCTATAAGTGCTTAAGGGGTAAGTGCTTAAGTGCCAAATGGTTACGCTTTGATGACACGGATCACTTCCTCAAGGCTGGTGATGCCGGACAAGGCTTTTCGGATGCCGTCCTCAAGCATGAGGGTCATGCCGTTTTTCACGGCGATCTCCTCGATCTCGTCGGAGCTGGCGCCTTTGAGCATAGCGGCCTTGATGTCCTCGTTCATCTCCAGGACCTCAAACAATCCGATGCGTCCTTTGTAGCCGGTGTACCCACAGGCGCGGCAACCCAACCCCTTATAGAACACAAACTCATCCTTGAAGCCGAGCCTGTCGAGCTCCTCCTGGTTGTAGGCCTTGAGGCCGATCCTGCGAATCAGATCCACGATGTTCTTGCTGTTGTAGATCAGGCTCAGCATCTCGGAGGAAAAGGTGTAGCTCTGCAAACAATGCGGACACAACTTGCGCACCAGACGCTGGGCAATGAGCGAATTCACGGCCGCGGTGAGCAAGAAGGGCTCGATGCCCATCTCGATTAAACGAGGGATACCCACAGCCGTTGAGTTGGCATGCAAAGTGGAGAACACCATATGGCCGGTCATGGCCGATTCGACACCGATCTGGGCCGTTTCCTTGTCACGGATTTCTCCGACCAGGATACAATCGGGATCTTGGCGCAAAAGAGCGCGAAGACCGTTCGCGAAAGTCAGGTTGGTCGCATGGTTCACCTGAACCTGGTTAACCCCCTCGATGCCATATTCGATCGGATCCTCGATGGTGGAGATGTTGACCCCCTCGGAATTCAGCAATTTTATAATATTGTAGAGCGTGGTCGTTTTTCCCGAACCCGTAGGACCGGTGACGATCATCATGCCGTAGGGTTTGGTGGAATTCACGATCACTTTCTTGTAATCCTCCTCATTGAGGCCCGACTCGAGCAAGTTCACGGAATCCTCCAGTTCCACCAATATACGAAGCACCGCTTTCTCGCCAAAGTGGGTGGGGAGGATGGACACACGGAACGCGATGTTGTCGTTGTCGAGCTTCATATTGATACGGCCATCCTGCGCGGCGCGGGTCTCGTCGATGCGAAGCCCTGCCAAAATCTTGCAACGAGTAATCAAGGGTTCATGGACAATCTTGGGGAAACTGACGACCTTGTGGAGCACGCCATCGATGCGGTAACGGATGACCGTGTTCTGCCGACCGGCCTCGATATGGATATCGGAGGCCTGATGGCGGTAGGCGTACAACAAGAGCGCCTCGAAAATCTGGACGATCGGAATTTCCTCCTCTGCCGCTTCTGCAACCAGTTTCTCGTTATCCGTGAACATCTTCTCCTTTTCTCCTGGCATAGGCTCCTTTGTATATCGGAGACCCGGAGGCAGCATGTTCAGGAAGATGTTCTTTAGCTCTTGGTTGTACTTGCCGATGATCGCCTTGATGTTCGACTTGGTGGTGTAAAACACCTCGGCCTCGCGCCCCGTTTTCTTCTCCAGATCATGGATCATCTCCAAATCAAACGGATTCACCGTGGCGATCTTCACCCGGTTATTGAATTCGTCCAGACCGAAGGTGATGACGCCTTGGTTGAGCGCAATGTATTCCGGAACGATTTCGAGCACCTCATTCGGGATCTCGATTTTGGAAACGTTGATATAGGGATAGCCGATAATCTCAGCCGTCAATTTTCCCAATTCCTCATCCGAAAGGATATGCCGCTTCTGGACCACGTCATAGAGCGGGGTTTTGGTAGCCTCTGCCTCTTCGGTGAGGGCTTTGAGGGTGGGGGCATCAACCTTTCTCACCCTGAGCCCTTCGACGAGTTTTTTGGCTTCGATATTCATAAGCGGATAAACGGCTTAGATTGGGGGTTACGCGGATTCGGATTCCGTTTTTACAGACAAAACCTGAGAGGCTTTCACAATTTTTTGTCCGCAATTGGGACAAAAATAGGCATCGCGACTCAAAATCATGTGGCAACGGGGGCACTGGATGACTTTTAGCTGGGCCTGGCTATCGGTGTCGGCAAGCGATTTGATCTGGCTCTGAAGTTCCAAAAGCACCTTGTCGAGCTCCGCCTTCTGGTTGCCATAACCAATGATGACTTGGACCAGATCCTCCATTTTCATCAGCTGCTTGATGAAGATATTGTCGACCTCGAGTGAGGCCAAACGAGCCAAATCCTGAGGCCCTTTCAGGCGGGTGTAGACGATCACGGGAATTTTGCGTTTTTCCTTCTTGATCTCCTTCAAGAGGTAATAGCCGTTGATGATCGGCAAAAGGATTTCAAGCGTAACGAGGTCGATTTCCATTTCGGACATCTTCCGCAAGGCTTCTTTGCAATTGTTTGCGAACACAAAATTCAGGTTGTATTTGACCTGGATCTCATGGTGATCCAAATAGTCTTTCAGGTTGCGGATCAACTCCTTGTCGCTGTCCACGATCAGTATGTTGCGAACCTTTGATGTCGTTTTGATGGATTCCATATTTGAGGATATTGATTTCGTATTGTTGGCCGTATTGTGGGCCGAATCGTTGTGTCCACCATTCGGACCACCATTCGGTCAACTATTCGGTCCACGATTCGGTTTAGTAATTCATAAACACGTCGATCAGCTCGCGATTGACTGCGAAATTCAGCGCCATTTCCTTGCTGATTTTCTTCTGCTTCACCATCTGGGCGAGACACTGCTCCAGACGGACCATGCCCGTTTGGTCACCCGTTTGAAGGGCGTTGTAAATCTGCTCGCTCTTTTCGCTGCGGATAATGTTTCGAACGGCATCCGACACCAACAGCTGCTCGTAGGCGAACAGCAGTTTTCCATCAAGCCCAGGAACCAAACGCTGGGAAACAACGCCCGTGAGCGTGCTTGCCAACTGGATGCGGACCTGCTTCTGCTTGTGCTCCGGGAAGGTATCGATAATGCGGTCTATAGTCTGGGCCGAATTATTGGTGTGCAAGGTAGAGAACACCAGATGACCCGTTTCGGCCAACGTGATGGCGGTCTGGATCGTTTCGTAGTCGCGCATTTCCCCAATCATGATCACATCCGGGTCCTGGCGAAGCGAGGCGCGGAGGGCATCCTGAAAGGTTGAGGCGTGCGTGCCGATCTCACGCTGCTCGATGATGGATTTTTCATTCTTGATGATGTACTCGATGGGATCCTCGATAGTGATGATGTGCTGTTCCTGATTGTGGTTGATATGGTTCAGGATTGCCGCAAGGCTCGTGGACTTCCCCTGGCCCGTCGGTCCGACCACCAGGAAAAATCCCTGCTTGTAGTTTTCCGCCATCTGGCGAAAAAAAGGCGGAAGGCTGAGCTGTTCGAAATCCAGGATCCGGTTGCGAATCAAACGAAGGCTCATGGACACCCCGCCCTGCTGGCGATACACATTTCCGCGGAAGCGATAATCATCTGAGTATCCGAAAGCGAAATCGGTGCTTCCGTTTTTGACGTAATAATTGTATTGCTCCTCATTCATGTACTCCTTGAACTCGGAGGTTCCCTCCATCAGCTGGAACACCTCCGCATCTTCCACCAGCAACAGCTGTCCTGCCACACGGATCACAGGCTTTTTGCCCGTCTGGAAATGGATATCCGAGGCGTTGCGGTTGATCGCCAGGTCCAGGATTTTTGTGAAATCGAGGTTCATTTTTGTTTGTGTTAGCGCTGTTTAAACTTTTTTAAATCTTAATATTATACCACTCTTGGTCTCAGAGAGCAATAGCTAGAGTGCCTTAGTGGCCTTGGCCCACAAACGTTGGACAATGGGCATTGTGCGG
>PMDG01000078.1 GCA_003154375.1 Candidatus Peregrinibacteria bacterium | reverse complement strand
CTGCTTTTCGCGTTCGAATGCCTGGCCCAGATTTGAGAGGAATTCATCAAACGTGAAAGCGAGCTGCCCGATTTCGTCCCCGCTCTTGTAGGCGCTGGCGAGTGAGGCGTTGGGAAGGTTATTGGGATGAATGCCCCGGACCTTGTCATGCAGAAGGCGCAAGGGCGCCAGAGCCCGTTTGGCAAACAGGGCGCTCAGGGAAAAGGAAAGCACGAACATGGCCCCGAACACCGCAAGGAGAATGAGGGCAAGGCCACGGATGTTCTTTTCGAACGATTCCAAATTTTCACCCACGATCACCTTCATCCCGTTTTCCTCCTCCATGTAAAAGCGGTACGGTTGGCTGTCCACGAGTCCGTTCGAATAGCCGGCCTTCCAATCGAGCACCACCTTTCCTTTGGATGTTTTCTCAATGACCCTTCCTTGCCTATTGATGATAACGGAGACTAGGTCGATCTGCTTTTGCGCGTAGATCTCCTGGAAAGTCTCGTCCCTAAGGTCGGTGTCTTTGGAAAGTCTCACCTGTTCCTGAAGGCTGTTTTGGATATTCTTGTATTGGACGAACAACAGATTGTCGATGTTGCTTTGGGCCTTTTGGACAAACAGCGAAAAGACCAGCCCCCCCGAAATACACAGGATGAAAAGGAGAGTGATCGAGAATTGGAACGCGAGCCGCCAACGGATAGATAGATTGTGCTTCATCTTAAAGTGCTACAGTGCTACAGACCTACGGTGCTACAAATTTTGTGCTGTTGCACTGTAGCACTGTTGCACTGTAGGTCTCAGTTATCAATATTTGCGGAAAGTTTATACCCCGTTCCATGAATGGTATGGATCAGCGGCTTATCATACCCCTTGTCCACCTTTTCGCGGAGTTTTTGGATGTGGGAACGAACCACGTCGCTCCACAGTTCGGCCTCGGAATCCCACAGGGTTTCCTCCAATTCCGATTTCGAGATCACGCGTTCGGGATTCCGCATCAGGAATTCGAGGATCTGGAACAGTTTCTTGGTCAGCTTGACGTCTTTTCCGCCCCGTTTCACGATTTGGGTTTGGGGATCGAGGGAGAGATCCGCGATTTTGAGAATCAGGCGTTTGGGTTGGGCCTTGGCGCGTCGCCTAAGGATCGCTTGGATGCGAGCGAGCACCTCTTTGAGCTGAAAGGGTTTCACCACATAATCGTCCGCGCCGACGTTCAGGCCTGAAACCTTGTCGTCCAAGGTGTCCTTGGCCGTGAGCATCAGGATGGCGCGGTCCGGGAATTCGCGACGGGTCATGGCGAGGATCTGGAGCCCGTCCATGCCGGGAAGCATCCAGTCGAGCAGGATCACGTCGTATTTGGTCTTTCGGATTTTTTCCCAGCCAGTGGTTCCATCAAACGCGATATCCACAGTGAAATCATGCCCCCGAAGGTATTCGGCGATATTCTTGGCGATGGCCTGCTCGTCTTCGACTACAAGAATTTTCATAAAATACAATTAAGAATTGAGAATTATGAATTATGAGTTTTTGAATTCTTAATTCGTAATTTGAAATTCGTAATTTAGTTTATGGGGGTAGGTTGGGAAAAAACAATGAAAACCAACCTACACCCTATATTAAGCTAACAGATCGAATGTCAACAAAGCGTCAAATGTCTCAAGGGTAAAATGTCGAATCCTGAAGCGGCCCTGATTTCAGGCGGAACGGGTTAGAGGTGGTGGATCGTACTGAATGCGATTGCCTCGTGGTGTATTCCTCGGAAGGTGCAGAGTCTGGGGGCATCCCTATTCCTTGCGATAATACTTTCTGAATTTCTGGATTTCGCCCAAGTCGATTTTAGCAGTGATAATCCCTTCTTTGTCGATTAGTTCTTTAAGAATATGGTGGGGGTCGGAAATGGCGGAATAGGAAACTTGGGTTTTGTTGGGCATGATCGGGTTGCAGAGTGCGACAAATAGGATGTTTTCATGGGCGCGCGCCAAGGTCATGGCCCTTAGGATCTCCAATTCCCGTTTCTTGTGGGAGTGCTCATGCGAAGGGGTCTCATAGTTCCATTGGGCCGGGCAGAAAATGATTTCCGCCCCCATCCTCTTCATTTCTTGGAATAGGGAGGAGAATGTCAGATCCCAACAAATGGTGATGCCGATCTTGCCGAAATCGGTTTTGAAGACCTTGATTTTGTTGCCTGCGATGGCAGTATCGCCCGAGAGGTTGATTTTTTCGTAATGCCCCTTGATTTTCCCGTCCCGCCCGATAAGAAGGGACGTGTTGTAGGTTTTTTTCGTTTTCGTGGTGACATTTTCCGTCACAATGCACCAGATGGAGTTTTTTTTGCACTCTTCGCGGATCTCGAGAATCAGTCGGTCGTTTAAAAGCAGGCTTCCCTTTTTGACGATGCAGGATTCGGGAAAGCACACGATATCGGCCCCCAGCTTTTTAGCCTTCTGGATGTAGAGTTTGATCTTGGGTAGGTTGTGGGATTTTACGATGTCGAAGTAGCGAATGGCCGCGATCGCGATGATGGGATGCCTTCGCTGGGTTTTGGTTTTTTTGCCGTTGGGATTCATTGGTATTATTATAAGGCTGAGGGATCACCCTTAAATATATCATTTTTCCACAGGGTTGCCAAAAGGGCATTGATTGAAATAGTAGGCAAATTATGATATAATAATCAGATTAATTTCTTTTGACCCAAAAATGCATCGGAAAAAGAAAAATTTGGTCGTTGGGTTGTTTTACACCGGGGCAAGGCCCAGCAAGGTGGAGAAGCTGTATTCGAAATTGGGCAGGAAGAAGGGGATCGACATGGTGATGATCAACCTTTCCAAGAAGTTCAACGAGGAGGAGTTCGAGAGGCAGATCAAGCGTTGCGATCTGATCTACAACAATGCATCCGAGGAGTTCGTGTTGGAGCCTCTGAAGACGGTCGAGGAGTATGGCAAGAAGGTGATAGACGCCTCACGACTGTATTATTATACAGAGGACAAATGGATGTTCCACGTGAAGTGTCGTGAGAACGGGATCCCGACACCGATGACTATCCTATTGCCCAGCAACTTGGCCATGGCACGGGCTGAGCTCAAGGAATTCGGCAAATGGCCTGTGATTATCAAACGGATCTACGGCACGTGCGGGATGTTTGTCGAAAAGGCGAACACGCTCGAGGAAGCGGTCAAGATCGTGAGGTCCATTTGGAACAGGGACCCGGACAAGATCCCGCTCATTGCCCAGGAATACGTCAAATCCGATTCCTATCGGGTCACCATGATCGACGGCAAGGTCGTGCAAACCGCGATCAAGACCTCGAACAATTGGAAGCACACGGGCGTCTTCCAGAAGGAGTGCGCCAAATTCAGGGTGGACGCGAAACTCCGAAATATTCTGAAAAAAGTGTTTCGGGCGACTCGGATCAACATTTGCGGCGTCGACCTTTTGAAAAAAGACGGGAAGTGGTTGGTGCTGGAGGTCAATGCGGAGCCTGGCCTGGATTTTTTCGACGACGAGATGGAGTCGCTCATCTCCAAGATCCTGGACTTCATGAAATCGTTCTGGCGAAAGCACGTGGCAAAAAAAGCCAATCGTAATAAGAAATTTTTAAACCGCAAAACTGAAAATTTTTAAATAATTTTTAAACCCTGGAATGTTTAAACATTAAAAATTATCAGTTTATTTTGCAGTTTAAAAAATTTGCAGTTTAAAAATTCATTTTGAGGGGTGATCCGATGCGGATGGAGCCGTTTTCCACGATTGCACCGCCGAGGACCGGGTCGTCGGCGAAATCGAGATGGCCGCTGTCCAAATCTGCGAAATCCAAGGGCAGGGCCAGGGCCAAGTGTGCGCCTGTGGTGATGGACAGGTTCGATTCGTACATGCAGCCGATCATGACCAGCTTGTCCAGATTCTTCGCCATGTGGAAGAGTCGAATGAAGTTGAAGGGGCCGCCGCATTTCATGAGTTTGATGTTCACACCTGAGGCGTAATCGCCTTGCAAGATATGAAGGGTTTTTTCAACAGAGGTTGCCGCCTCGTCGGCGATGATCGGAATCCGTGTGGAATGATGCAGATTTTTGAGCCCTTCCAGGTCCTCGGCGGCCACAGGCTGCTCCAAGGCGGCGATATCCACGCCATCCAGTTTATGGACCAGCCATTCCGCATCGTGGAAGGAATAGCCTTGGTTGGCATCCAAGACCAACGAGCAACCTGGGGGGATGAGGCGTCGTGCGGCCAAAATTCTTTCGAGATCCTTTGGGGCGTCCAATCCGATCTTCAGTTTGATCACGCGGTATCCTTCTTGGAGCCGGGTTTGGACCTCACGGGCGGTCTCTGCCGGCCCTTTAATCCCGATCGTGATCATGATGGGGCAAAGGTCGCGGAAGTGTCCGAAATAGGTGCCCATCGAAACCCCCTCGCTTTGGGCGCGGAGGTTCAGCACGGCTTCCTCCGCCGCAGACTGGGCAGACGGGAACCCTTGGAGGGCTAGTTCGATCCGCTCATGCCATGTGGGCCAGTCCGAAAGGGAAAACGAGAGCAGGTCTGGAGTTAATTTTTGCGCCAGGATCTCGGCATCTTTTTGCGCGGTTTCCCCCGTGACCTCGGGATCCGGGGCCGCGCTGCCCAGGCCCACATGGCCGAATTCATCGGTCAGGGTCACGGTCACCACGTCCGCGGTTTCAACTTCCTCGTAGGCGATCTTGAAGGGGGTGCGGAAGTGCATCCGATGGGTTTTGACGTCTGCGCGCTTGATCATGGAATGGGGGTCGTGTATTGGTCAGGAGCCCGTGGGAATTAGCCAAAAAGCCCTCCCAGGTCGCCTTGGTCTATTAAGCGACGGCCATTTTTTTGCCGTCGGAAATCTTCAGCGTTTTCATAGGAAGTAACAGTCAGTCCTTGGCGTGGGATGACGAAATCGACATGCGTGTTGCCGTAGGTGTGGCCATCGGTACCTTCTGAGCCGTGTTGCGAATTTCCGAAGGCAATGTGGATCGTCCCCAGACGTTTTTCAGCCTCGAGTGTCGGGATGCCGACTTCGGAGTAGTGTCCTTCGGGATTGACGACGGTGGTCCGGGCCTTTGAATTGGCCCCGAAGGCGATTTCTGCGCAATTGATCACACTGAGGGGATCGGTCTCATGGGTTGACCGTTTTTTCAGGAATTCACGATAAGCATCGGCGGCTTTCCCACCATCGATTTTGGCGATTTTCCCGCCTCGAATAGTGAGATGCACGAATTCATCAACCCCTTGGCCTTGGATGATGTCCCGGTGCAGAAAGGGTAGGACCAAAGTCCCCTCCACCTTTTCTTCGTCAGGTGTAGTGAAAACTTCGCCGCTGGGGAAATTTCCCCATTCGCCTCCCAGGGCTATGTTACCCAGTTCTTTGAACCAGCTCCGTTTCCCCTGCTTGAGTGCCATCTTGAGGTCGGTCCCGTAGGAGGTTTGGATGCGAAGGCCAACGCTATTTTTTAGCCGGGTTTCCATGCGGTCGAGGCGGGTTTCGAGCTCATGGCGATCCTCGGTGGCGGCACCCCCTTCATCCAAACTGTCTGCTTTAAAGCCAGGGCAATAGGCCATGCGGCAACCGCTTTCTTTGAGTTTTAGGATGAGGTCTCCAATGGGGAGTTTGGCCTCGTCCATACCCCAGGAACTCCAGATAAAGGAATGGTTTTTGAGGTGAGGGGGCACAGTCTCGGGTTCGGTGGTCGCATCACTCACATCAAGGACGGTGTAGGGGTTCCCAAGGTCCGCGAGCGCGCATTTGAGGACTTGGAGCACGGCCGGCTCCATGCCCGAAGGATCGTTGAAAATGAGCACGCCCTCATGGGGTTTGAGTTCGCCGAATCCAAGAAGGAGTTTTTCGGCGTTTTTGGCTCGATTCTTAAGTTGGAGAATTTCATTTAAGACAGGAGGGCGATTCCGATCGGAGGGTGAGGACGCCACGGGCTCTTTTTCATACGTGGACGGGGTGATGCTTGCCGTCTCATTCGGTTCGAGTGATGATTGCCCTTGGGTTTCCTGATGGTCGAGGGGCATGGATTGAGATTGATGACATAATAATATGAGTATTATTATGTCATATTATTAATTAATTGGAAACACATCTGGAACTGGCTTTATGAAGTGGGGTTGGGACAGGGTCAGGGTATACGCGCCTTGGTAGGGAATGGTCAGGATGTCCCCCTCGGTCACTTGGGTGGCGAAGCAATGGGTTCCCCACAAATCATGCGGGGTGCAGAGCGATCCAAAGACGTGAAACGGGATTTCCTTGCGGGCGGGGTGGGTGAGATTGATCAGGGGAAAATAATCGCTTTCGAATCGATCGAAACCGATCATGTTGATACCGCCGTCCGCGATGGCGAGTGTGGGGCTTTTCACATCCATCACTCTGAGCGCCACATGCATGGCGTTGTTGCTGAGGATGCGTCCGGGTTCGAAATAGAGGGCGCAGTTTGTAAGGGGAAGTAAATACCGTTTTGCCGCTTGGGCGATGCCTTTGGCGTAATCCTCAAGCGAGAGTGATTCCGAAAGGTAATAGCGGTCCTTGAATAAGGTCTCCTTCTGGTAATGCGAATCCGCGATGGTGAGGATCTGCCCTTGGGGAAGGGTTGAGGGGAAGAGGCCTTCCGTGCGATGGGGCAAAAACCCGCCCCCAAGGTCGATAAAGCGGATGGAATCCCGTTGGGCCTTTGAAAACGTCTTCAACTGGTCGGCGATCACCCGGATGATGTTGGCGTAGGGGCGGGTGTCGCTGTTCCAGCTCATGTGGACTTGGATGCCTTGGAGCTGGACGTTGGGAAAGGCCGAGGCCCTGTCCCAAAATGATTTTAGGGTCTCGGCAGGGATGCCGAACTTGGTCCATTTGCCGTGGTATTTGGTGAAGATTCGGATGCCTGCGCGGATCAGGACGTTTTTACGCTGGGCCAAGTCCCCGACTTTCTCCAATTCTCGGACGCTATCCAGGTTCAGGGTCACGCGATCAGCGTGGGCCAGCGCCAGCTCAAGTTCGGCATTGGTCTTGCCCGGGCCAGTGAAGAGGATGTCTTTTGCCCCAAGGTCGAGCGCCAATTGGAGTTCCCGTCCGCTGGAGGCATCCAGCCCAAGGCCGTGTCGCACGGCGTTTTTCACGAGGAGCGGATGGGGGTTCGATTTGATGGCATAGAAGATTTTGCACTGTGGCATCGCGGTGTGGAACGCGGTTTTGAATGTCGTGATGCTTTGGTCCATCTCCTCGCGATCGAAGAGATAGGCGGGGGTGCCGTAATGCTCGGCGGCATTGAGCAGGCGATCTCGTTTGCCGAGCATCCGTTCCACCAAAAAATCCAAGTTTCCCCGCACGAGGGTGGGGGTTTCGTCGAGGAGTCGCAGGACCCGTCTTTTTGCAGTGGCGGAATTTTTGAAAAGCATAAGTGGGGGAAATTTTTAAACTGTAAAACTGAAAATTTTTAAATAAACTTGCGAATTTTTAATGTTTAAACTTGTTTTAAAAATTATTTTGCAGTTTAAAAAATTTGCAGTTTAAAAATTCATTTAATATTTGAAATGATTGAGGAGGAGATGCGCATCGGCGTTCATCCGGCCTTGGGCATTGAACAGGGGAAAGTTGCACAGCAGGTAGGCCATGGTTTCAGAAACCGTGAACCGCTCCCCGGTCTGGGCAACCGAGACGATCAAAAATTGTTTTCCTCCCACGGTGATCTTCCGAGGGTCGGCATCGACCCACCGGATGCGATCGCCTTCAAGGTGATAGAGGCCGCTGGGGAAAGTAGGCCCCACGGTGTGGGGGTGCTCACGTGAGGGGAAAATATCGATTCGGACAAAGCCGCCCGTGAAATCGGTTTCGGGAATCGGATAAAATTGGAATCGGCGACGCAGGGGTTTGTTCAGGGCCATGTCCCGGACGAATCGGGTTCCGATCTCGGGATCCGTGGAAAGGGCTGGGAATCGGAACAGCTGGGCCGTGGCATCCGAAAGGCGGGGGTTGCATTCGATCAGAAACAGGTCGCGTTGGTCGGGGGACACGACAAAATCGATGTTGGCGTAGCCGAAGAAGCCTTGGGAACGAAGGGCCTCGCCAGTCGCGCGGAAGACGGAATTGATCCGATTCTGGATGGAGGGGCTGAGCTCAATGCTTGGGGTCCACTGGATCCCCATGAAGTGCCCTTCGTTGGTCGTGTAGTTTTCGGAGAAGCATTGCTCCCGCAAGGCCGAAAGGGAAACGGATTCGGAGGCCACCAGGACCGTGATCCCATAGGTTTTGCCAGGCGCCATGGCACGGACAAGATAATTGCGTCCAGGCTTGAGCTTTCCGGAATCAAGGAGTGCTTGGGCATCTTTGCCGTCCTTGAGGAAAAAGGTGCCCTGACCTCCGAGGGATTTGGGTTTCTGGATCACCACAGGTCCCTTCAGGGCGATGGGTTTTTTGGGGAAGTTGACCTGTTCACTGGGGGGCTTGGGCAGGCCGTGTTTTGTCAAAAAGGCGTCGAACCACAGCTTGTCCTCGAATTGTTGTTGGGTCTTGAGGTCGGTCGAAAGGGGGCGGATCCGGTTTTTCTTGCCCCACGCCTCGATGAATCGGGAAGACCGGCCCGTCAGCCACAGGTGGCGTATGCCGGACCGCTTCATGACATCAGTGACATTGGAGTTTCGTAGGATGCCCTCGGATCCCAAGGCGCACAGGTGGCCTTTTTTCAGGTCGTAGAGCCGATAGTCCTTCGGATCCAAAAACTGGCGGACCCAACGCTCCTCTTCGCTTCCGCGAGCCACCAGAAATATCAAATGGCACCCGACAGGGGCGGGAATCATGAGGCTGTCGATTCCCCACGTGAACGCGCCGATTTTAAAATTTTTCATAGAGACGATTTGAAACATTTTACAATTGACCTGTGACAATTGACAAAAGGTTTTACTGTCACATGTCAATTGTCAACTGTTTTGGCTCAGGGGAGCAGGTCGCCAAAGGCTCGGATCTCCTCGCGGAAAATGGAAAGCAAACGGTCGCGATGGGCTGGGGGCAGGTTTTCCTCGGGCTGGAGGGAAGAGTAATAGGAGCGATACCATTCCCACGGTTTCAAATGGGGAAGTTTTTCGGCCTTGAATCGTTTCACCAAGGGGGAATCAATCCCTTTCTTGAGCAAGGCATAGAAAGCGAAATCCAGATCCTGGAGGGCGCCGGTCTTGAATTCCGTGCCGAAGTAATGCGAGAACAGATCCTCGCGCTCGAGCAGGTTTTTTTGGAAGCCGATCGAGGCCGGGTCGATGTCGCAACACAAGGCGAACAGGTACATCCGGACGCACTTGTAACAGGCGTGGCACCACTGGGTTCCATTGTACAGCGGATGCTCGCCGCTGCACGAGAATTGGTATTTTCCGATGGCGGGGTAACGATGGTGGAGCAGGTGGAAGATGTTGATCTCCTCGATGGGTTCGAGGCTGCTTTGCACGGTGCATTGGCCTCTGGTCATCAGGCGCATCATGTTGCTTTGTTGGCGGGTCCAAAAACTGCTTTGGTCGAAGGAATTGTGCGATTTCCAACCGTTGCGGAGTTCGAATTCGTTGTTCAGGAATTCACTCCCGAACAAAATATGGCGAGCTCCGTGTCGGAACACGAGTGGAAGGGCCATGAGGGCAAGAAGAGTGGTTTGGGAACCCCATCCGACCTCCGTGGATTCCTTCAGGCCGAAGGCTTTGCCGTAGCGGAACAGGCCGGGTTCGTTTTGGATGAAGTAGGCGGGAACGTTGAATTCTTGGCTGAAGTTTTTGAGCTGTTTCACCTTGTATTCCTCTTCGTGCGGATGCGCGGGTTCCTGTGAATACATCAAAATGGGCCGGATGCCCAATTCTTGGCATAGGGCAAACGTCGCCAGGCTTTCCTTGCCGAAGGTGAATGGAAGGATGGCTGTGGGCGGCTCGGAGGTAAAGCGGGGGATCTGCGAAAAATCCGGCAATGCCCCAGGTGTGTTTTTGAACGTGAGATCGAGGTTGAAAAAACGTTTCAGATAGGAAAGAGGTTCGGCCCCGTCCGCCTTCTCGCAACTGGGCAGGTCGTAAAGCTGGTTTTTGAAAAGATGGCTTTCGAAAATCGGCAACCCGAAATCGTAGTCGATCTTGGACTTGCCCAGCATCAAGGGCAAAAAATGGGTGTTCCCGAACGCCAGGCTCTCCACAAGAGTCTGTCGGATGGAGGGCGGGGTCTCGCCCCACAGGCCTTCGGGATATTCGATGCGGAACGGTCGGTCGTCGACCAAGAGGAGGACCCCATTGTCGGTGTCGCGGGCCTGGATGCGGAGTGGGGTGGGATCGAGGTGGTCCATGGGCGGATTAGAGGAACGAGGTTTGAATAGGGGGGAGAAGCTGCTTCTTGTAGCGTTCGATGGCCATGTAAATGATTTCCTCAAGCAGGGAGTCGTAATCCATGTCCACCAGCTTGGCGGCCGAGGCGAAGCCGAAATCCTTATGGAGCGAGGGGTTGGGATTGAGCTCGAGCACATAGGGGTTTCCGTCTTTGTCGGTCTTGATTTTCACCTTCCCGTAGTCCCTGCATCCGAAGATGGCGTAGGTGTCCAAGGCGATCTCGGTCAAAAGGGAAAGGAGTTTTTTGCTGATATTTTTGGGCGGAAGTTGCCTCAGGATCTGGTTGTTTTGCTCAGGTTCGATGTACTTGGCGTCCGAGGTGTAAAGGTGCCATTGGTTCGCGGGCAGGTTGTCGAAGATGGAGCGCCGGAGCGGAAGCACTTGGAGATTGCCTTCGTCATTGCCCAAAATAAAGGCTTCGTATTCATCGCCCTCGATGTATTCCTCGATCAGGGCGGGGATGCCCATCCCCTTGATGACGAATTCCAATTGATGACGGAGGGCTTCCGGTGTGGTCACCACGGAATGGTTGGAAACGCCAAGCGTATGGATCGCGGTGGCGGGCTTTACGATCAGAGGGAACTCCAGCTCGTCATCCAGCTCGTCATCCAGGGAATACAGGTAGTCCCATTTGGGGGTCGGGATATCATGGTAGGCAAGGATTTTCTTGAACCGGATCTTGTCGAAGGCCATGAACAGGGTAAAGGGGCTGGAACCGGTGTAGGGGATCTGGAGCAAATCCAGAAGGGAGGCAATGTGGGGTTTGAACTTGGGGGCGTTGTGGAATTTCTCCCCGATGCCGATGTTGAAGACCAGATCGATGTCGTCCTTGAGGAGTTTCCCGACCACGGTAGGGATGTCGTTAACGTTGAGCACGCTGACGTT
This sequence comes from Candidatus Peregrinibacteria bacterium, assembly GCA_003154375.1. Lineage (GTDB taxonomy): Bacteria > Patescibacteriota > Gracilibacteria > UM-FILTER-43-11 > UM-FILTER-43-11 > FEN-1329. The sequence goes on along the minus strand of PMDG01000078.1, from coordinate 4,186 downwards.
GTATCCCTTTTGCTTCAGGGTATTTTCGATTTCGAACGGGGTGGCCGCAAGTTGCGCCTCCACAGGGTTATCGGTGATCGTGTTGATGTTGCACAACAGGCCGATCGGCAGGTTTTTGACATTTTCGAGATTGGTCTTCTTGATGATCTCCATTTTGGCCAAACGGAGGAGTTGGTTTTTGTTGAGCACAGCGGAAGAGAAGCGGTCTTTGCGTTCGGTCTTGCCCAGCGAAGAGGTGGTTTCGAACTCGACGACCTTGAACGAAATTTGTTCCAAGGCTTTTTCCAGGTTGTCCTGCGCATCGAGCAGGTTTTCGCCGGAGACCGTGAGCCACCCCAGATTCTCAAACCCCTCCGGGGGAACCAGGACAGGGTCGCCGACCTCTTTGTAGAACTGGACCTCTTCCACGAATTTCTCCTTTTCCAAGGTCTCTTCCACATCCAGTTCCACCAACACGCCAGAGTCTTCAGGGTGCAGATCCCAGCCCACGATATATTTCTTTGGGAGGTCGAGCGGGGGGATCTTGATGTATTCGCCCAAGGCGATCTTCACCGCGTATTCAATAAGATCCACCCCCCAGGCGTCCTTGGTGTAGGAATAGACGTAATCGCCACCCATCCTCATGTTGATTTCAATAGGGAACGCGCCTTTGTTGGTGTATTTGCCTTCGAAATGGATCAATCCGTTTTGGATCCCGAGCCTTTCAAGCGTCTCTTCCATCAGTTCCAACAATTCCTCCTGCGCTTTCTCCGGAAGGCTCGAGGGAATGGCCTGGCCGCTGTCTTGGAAGAAGGTGCCCTTGTCCTTGTTGTAGTTGTCCGCGATCGAGGTGAATTTGATCTTCCCGTTTTGCAAAAGAACATCGATGTCCACCTCGTCGCCGTCCAGGTATTCCTCGATGAAAAGATCCAAGCCGTCCGTCAGCGCGGATTCCACGTTGGGCGAGATGGCCGACGTGATGAAGCGGTAGGTGTCCATCAGTTCTTGCCGATTGTGGACCTTCATCACGTATGCGCTGCTGGATCCAAAGGCCGGTTTGATGACCAGCGGGAATTCCAGCTTGGCCATGACATCCTCGAGGTCGTCGACCCCTTTTGCGATGTGGAAGCGGGGGGCCGGGATATGGTTTTCGGAGCAGAAAGCGCGGAACATGAACTTGTTGCGGACTTTGATGGCGATGTTGTAGGGAATACCGATCCATCCAAAACGGTCGACAATTCGAGACGTGAGTAGCACATCATCTTCCCAAAAGGTTATCGCGCCGTCGATCTTGATATGGGGGTTCTGGGCCATGAATTGCTGGACCGCCTGAATAGCCTCCAGATGATTCGTGTTGTCGGCCAGGATCCAGTGGTCCACATAGGGTTGGGCCCAGTTTTTCTCCTTGTTCAGCATGACGACCTTGAGCCCCATTTTCTTGAGTTTCTGGACGATGAACCGCTTTTTGACAGATCCTGTGTTCACCACGAGAATGGTGCGACCGACAAGGGAGTTCCCGTTGCCGTTTTCAGCCATGCGTAATCCGTTTTTCGTGTTCATGAAAAGTTCTTTTACATCTTAAAATAACGCTCAATTGCCAAAATCCGCATTTGGCGGACAGGGCAAAGAAGCGCGGGCCTCCTACTCGCCCAGAATGGCATTATCGCCTTTGAATTTCAGCTTGGCTAAGGGTCGTTGTGGAGGTTCCTCGGATTCTTCGATGGGGGTTGTCGCTAGGGGTGATTCAGCCATTGGATGGGTTAGGTGCGTCACGGTATCCATTGTTGTCTTTTGGGCTGAAAAGTCAATTCTAATTGGGGGTCTGATCGGGGGTCTCATTGGGCAACTGATTGGACAGGGATTGAAAACGTCCAATCAGTTCACCCATTAATTCTCCAATGAGTTCCCCCATCAGGCTCCATCAGGTATAATCATTTCGTCATTAACCCCATCGTTTATGGCCGACCTTCATGCCGACATGACCGTTCGGGATATCCTCGCGGCCAACCCCAAGGCCAAGGACATCCTTTTTGAGCACGGTGTCCTGATTGACATCGACCGCCTCAAGTCGCACGAGTCGCTGGGGGAGGTCTGCGCGGCCCACAACCTTTCCGAAAGGTCCATCGCCGAAGTGGTGAAGGAGTTGAATATGGCTGTCTAGTTTATTTCTGGGATTTGAAAAATATTCCTATGTTTCTTTCGGTGTGACCAAAAAAGTTCTAATTGGGGGTCTGATCGGGGGTCTCATTGGGCAACTGATTGGACAAGGATTGAAATCGTCCAATCAGTTCACCTATCAGTTCTCCAATTAGTTCCCCTATCAGGACTCATATTTTCACTTCCAAATAGTACTCTCCGTTGGTCTCTTTTACTGGCAACGAGAAATCCGCCCACCGGACCCATTTGATTTCAACTTGGAGGATCGCCAAGTCCCCGTTTTTCATTTTGATCACAGGGGGCACAGGATCCCAAAGGCTTTGCAAGGTCTCACGAAGGCCGGGCGATAGGGCTTTTGTGAGAGTCTGGACTACGTTTATGGATTTTTTCGTGAGATAGACGACTTTCGCCACCCCTTCCATCTGGACCGTGATCAGTTTTTTTGTGTCCGTTACAGCGAGGGCCACATGCGGGTTTTTTTGGATGTTCTTGAATTTTCTCGAGAGGGTGCCCGTTGGAAAATAGAAGTTGAAATGCTTATCGACTCCGTAGTAGATCGTTGCCGCCTCCGGCAATCCTTTGGGAGTGACCGTGGAAATACCGGCATGTTTGTGCTGCTTCAGAAAATCCAAGACCTGTTTTTTGGTGATTTTTGTTTTCATCATGATTGGGAATAATATTTCCGAAGGCGCGGAAGCGTTTCCGCGCCTACAATGTTGATTTATTTCAAATTGAAACTCGTCACCGTTGCGCCCACCAGGTCGCGCGTTTCCTTGGGCGTGTCCGGCAACATTCCGCCCGAAACGATGTAGCCAAAGTTCCCCTTGGTCGCGTAAAGCTGGACAAACCTCATCAGTTTTTCAGTCGGACTCAGGCGGGCTTGAAACAGATGCAACAGGGCGGGCTGTCCACCGACCGTGATGGTCGCCTCCTGCACTTTTTGGTAATCGGTCAAAGTCTGCCCGCTCAGGTTGATGTTGGCCCGTCCATAGTCGATCGAGGAAACCGCTTGTTTAAGATCTTCCTTGACCACGTTCACGTTGATGAAAAATCCGTTGTACGCCTCGGGTGTGGTAAAGGCCACTACCGTCTCCTTCGGGATTTCGGTGTAGAAATCGGAGGAGTTGATGATCTTCCAAGAGGGGTCGATGTTAAGGGTGAAATCCCCTCCATCATAAGCTTTCAGGCTGGAGACGGCTGGAGTGGTCGAGCTTCCCCCGCAACTCGATAAAATCCCGACAATGCCGATTGTCGCAAGGGTTGCCAACGCCGTTTGGATTGTTTTTTTCATAGTCTGGTTTATTTGCGATCATTTTATCAGAGGGGATGGGTTGAGGCAACACGACTCCCGATCGTGGAGCCGCTTCGCGTGGAACCGATCGTGGAACCAATTGTGGTTGTGAGATGATTGTTCCACCATAAGTTCCACAATCGGTGCCACAACGGGTTCCACCATTGGTTTCGTATTTGGCTATTTCAATCATTTCCCCTAAAATGATTCTGTAAAATAAACATTCGCTCATGGCAGCATTCATCAATCAATACCCCTTGGTCATCCCGTTTGCCGCCATTCTTTTGGCGGAGGTGGTCAAGGCGACCGTCGATCTGATTCGGCGACGGCATAAAATCCGTTTTATCAATCCGGGTGGAATGCCAAGCGGCCATTCATCGTTTGTTTCGGCTCTGGTGGTGACGGTGGCGAACCGAGACGGGATCGGCAGCACGGCTTTCATGATCAGCGCGGTCGTGGCCGTGGTGGTGATGTACGACGCGGTGCTTCTGAGGGGGCAGGTCGGCAAGCATGCCAAGATCCTGAACACCTTGGCAAAGGGTTCTCATCTCGAGGAATCGTTGGGCCATACCCTTGTCGAGGTCATCGTTGGTGCCATTTTTGGGGCATTGGTCGCTTTTGGAATGCTGACGATCTAATCGAGCTGTTTTAAGACATTTCACTCTATACAAGAGAGGGTTTTTTTGGTATAATATTAAGATTTAATGTGTGGGGTGTTGGGGTGGGGCCAGTCCCGAGTCCCCAGTCCCGAGTCCCCAG
>PMDG01000026.1 GCA_003154375.1 Candidatus Peregrinibacteria bacterium | reverse complement strand
TTATGAATTAAGAATTATGAGTTATGAATTACTAATCTGCATTGGGTTACCTGCGGACGGCTGCGAATCGGGTGTGCGCGGTCCACTCGCCGACGTTTAAACTACCCCAGACCAAATTGAAAATTCGATCGCCGTCCCTCTTGTCGAGGATCGGCCAAAGGGTCTTGCCAGTCGGCGCCTGAGCGCTAGAAGCAAGGGAGAGAATGGGGAAATTTTTCTGCAAATCGGGTTTAGCGGCGCCCAAGGCAGCCAACTCAAACACAGTGGCGGGGCGATAGCCCCTCTTGTCCAGCTCGCCCAGTGCCTCATCTGTTCCGATATCGCTATCGAGGTGGACCAGCTCGATCACGACTGTTTCCTTCCCCTCCTTGTCAGAGTAGAAAAGACTCCTGATAGACGAGTTGACGCTTTCAAACTTCCCCGCCTTTATCACCTCTGCGAGAGTCAGATCATAGTCGACCTCCACCGTGTAAGTTTCGGTTGTGGACTCGGAGGATTCCACGGCGTTCATCAACACATCGCCGCCCACGGAGGAACGGAACCGAGCGAGGTCACTGACACGTTCAGGACCGTACGCACCGAAGTGCACCTGCCGATTGTCATCGTCCCAGTCCGCGTCCGGCACGCCAGAGGCCGACAGGGCGGGATCGTCGTCCAACAAAGTATAAGTCTCCATCTCTGTCGGCTCGCCCTTCCTCAGCGACTCCATCATGAGCAGGACGTAGGCGTGGCGTTCCACGCCTTTCTCCCCTGGCCTTCGGGCAACCTTTCTGGCTTCGACCCGTTTGTCGAACCTCTGATTCGGGTCGTCCCCCTCCTTGAGTTTCATCTCCTTCGCCCCGTCCACGATCACGGCCTTCCAGCCTGCGATCTTCTCGGAGCCCGAATCGGATTTCTTGTACAGGTCGTCTTGATAGGTGTCGATCTGGCCTTCCATAAATTTGTGGGCATCGATGGCCTCCACCTTGGCCGCGAAGCTGCATTCCGGGACAAGAAGTAGGGTCGGCTCTTGGAACGTGACAGCCAGCTTGAGCATCTCTGGAGTAAACGAATCAAAAACCTCTAGCATCCCAGGTATTAGGGCGTCGCCCTCTTTGGATGACCCGCCCACCTCAAAAAAACCAAAATCCGACAAAGTGTTTAGCCGATCAAGGTACTGCTCATCGAATTTCAGGCTTTCGAAAATCTTTTCCTTTTCCACGTTGGATTTGGAGATGCCCGAATTCAGGCACTCATCGAGCCGATCCTTGAATTTCACAAATTCGGCCATAAAAGCATCACGGTCGCCACCATCGGCAAGATCGATCAATACTTGGCGGCTCTCGGACACGAGACTACGCACCGCCTTGTTGTTCTGGTAGGCGTCGCTGGACTCAAGCTTTGATATGAACTGCTCGATGTTCATCTATTAGCGATTAACGATTAGCTATTAACGATTAGCGAAAAAATATCAGACTTTTGGCACCTTTAGCGCGCAACGGAGACCGTATTTGAGACCGCTATTATTGGCATTGAACCATTCGGTTGATACGGAATCCCCACGGCGCACGCCAACCATTGCATTACCGGATTTTAGATCCTTCGCAGAAGTCTCCAACCACGTTCGGAATCCGTAGTCATCCGCCTCAGGCTTCTGGAGATCGAATTTCCCCAAATCTTGTAGGTGAAGATATTGCCATCTCTCCATCAGCTCCGCTCCGAATTCCTGGGCCATCGCGGATGCCTCATTGAAATTAAGCCCCTTGCGCCCTCTTGGCAATTCGTAGGCGCAATCTACAAACATGAAAGAGTTTAAATAGGCATTGAAACCTATGACGTCGGGTTCGCCGCCGGACTCCTCCATTTTTTTCAGCGCGGCCATCTTATCGGGTTTGGCATAAAGGGCCTTCTCGACTTCGGCCCATTCGATAACCCCGTGCCGTTCGGGATGGGACTCGAAGCGGGATTTCAGGATTTCGATAAGGGGCTTTTTGATTTCGGGGGCAACCGGGGAAGGCGAGACAGGACTCAGGCACTCATCGAGCCTGCTATTGAATTTCGTCAATTCCGCCTTGAATGCGTCGCCATCGTCGCCGTGGGCCAGATCGATCAAAACCTGTCGGCTATCGTCCACGAGCTTCCTCACCCGACCGTTGTTACGGTAGGCGTCGCTGGACTCAAGCTGTGATATGAACTGGTCGATGTTCATTTTTTTGCGATTTGTGGGAGTTGTGCGATTTGTGCGATAAGCGGGAACTGCGAGATGAGCGGGATTTGCGGGATTAATTATTGGAATTTAACAATCATAATCATCAGTTTAATCACCTTAATCAAAGTTCAGACAGTTGCTCAAAGAATCACATCTCCGCCCACGACGGAACGGAAACGCACCTTTCCTAGTATATCGTCATACTGGCCTAGGCCAAATGCGACTCGAGCGCCGCTCCAAAAAGCGTATGGTACGATCGGGCCAGATAGCGCCGGATCATTGTCCAACAGGGTTGGGGCCTCAAAATCGATCGGCTCGCCATTTTGGAGGGATTCCATCATGAGCATCATGTAGGTGTTGCGATCCATGCCTTTCTCGTTGGGCTTACGAGTGGCTTTTCGGTTATCAAGCCTCTTGTCAAATTCCATGCCAGCGTTATCCATAACTTTGAGCGGCATTTTTTTGGCGCCGTCCACGATCACGGCCTTCCAGCCTGTGATCTTTTCAGAACCCTGATCATCCGTTTTGAAGACATGGTCCAAAAGCACATCCAGATGCTTTTGGATTTCTGTATTGGAATTCAAGGCTTGTACCTTGGATGCGAAGCTGTTTTGTGGCACCAAAAGCAGGGTTGGCTCTTGGAACGTGGTCGCAAGCTCGAGCATTTCGGGGGTAAAAGACTCAATGACTTTCTCGTACGTTGGCGGATGGGCATTCCCCTCCTTGATTTTTGCCTCATCGACGAAACCGAACTTAATTAGGGTTTGATACCTAGTATCATACTGCTCTAGGAGATCGAGCTTCTTGGCGAGCGCTTCTTTTTTGGATTCCGTTTCTGCAAGGACTTTATCCAATAATTTCATTCCTTTCTCCAGAGTCTTTTTAAATTCTGGACTATTCTTATCGAATTTGTCTTTTTCTAATCCTTGCTGAAATTGATTCTCGTGGCTGAGAAGCTCTTTGATTTTTTTATTATCCTTGGTCCAATCGATTCCAGGATTGGGGAAACCATCGGTATCAAAGGCTTCGCCAAGCTCTTTTTCAAAATCCCCCATTTCCGAATCGCTCATATTTCCTGCGCCACCTTTCCACTTGGTCAGTAATCCGTCCAAATCGGTCAGAGTTAACGGTTTCTTGCCTGCCCCCTTATTGCTGGAGCCTCCGTGCTCCAAGAACTCATTGAAAATCTTTTGCGTCACCTTTTCTGGCAAAGGCCCCGCCAACAATTCGTCAATTTTTTCAACTGTGGGCTTTTCGTCAAAAAGCTTGACTAGCTCAAGAAGCGATTTGGATTCGATGAGCTGGTTTAGGGATTTGGCAAATTCATAGTTTTCCTCCTTATTCCCATCTGGAAAATTGACGAATAGACTTTTAATCGCCCCTTTGATTTTTTTGACCATTTCGGCCTTTAAATGCTCCCCCTCGGAACCCGTGGGGAACTCTTCGAGCTCTTCCTCTATCGCCTTGGCGATCTCAGCCTTTGGGCCTATCGGGGCTTTTTTTTTACCGTCATCCGAGGATGGCGCAGTCCCGATTTTGCCCAGAACGCCTCCCATCATGTTCTGGACATCGTTGTCGTGTTCCAATTCCCATTTCTCGATTTCCATGGCTTGGCGCAAGCGGTCGCGCACATTCAACGGTTTGTTGGCCACGCTCTTCCACAATGCCTCTTTTTGCAGATTCCTCAGACGCCACTTTAAATAGTCGCGGATGTTGACGCGGTCCTCCTTGACCCCGATTTCGGGTGGGAGCTTCACGCCTTGGGGCCGCTTCATGGTGGCATCCACCCTGAATGCGTTCAGGTAGTAGAACTCCATGGCCAAGAGAGCGGATTCCAGAATCTCTTCCAACCGCTCGGGTGGATTCGACTTGTCGTGCTTCTTCACCTGAAAGCGCAAAAAATGCTCGAATCCACGGTCGCCAATCTCCGTCAAGTAAGGTCGCTTGGATTGGGGGATTGCGGGCAAGACCTCGCGCTGGGCCACGGCGTGGACCTGCTCGAAGAATTCGGTCATCACCTCGATCACGGGATCGGAGATCTCCATCATTGCCTCCGGGTAATAATGTTCGCGGGGGCGAGTGACTTTCGGCTTCTTATTGAACCCTTCCCTATCGCTCACAAAGCGACCCGCCATGCGCCTGGCCATGGTGCCTACGGGCAAGGTTCCGAGGTAATAAGGTCGTAGACGTCGTTCCTCATGTTCCTCGAATGGATGCAATTGGCGTTCACGTTGCTCATCGGCAAAGTTTCCAGTGCCGACCATGAAGAATCCGGGCGAGGCCTCGATTCGCTCCTCGGCCCCAGGGAAATCAGGAAGCCTGAGGGTCGGGGTTGTTCCGAACACGCGGGGGTTGTGCGGCAGTTCCGCAGGCCCCGTGATGGCTTCGCGCTCATCGGGCGAAAGATTGTTGATTTCATCGAGCACCAGGATTCCGCCCTGTTGCATCATTTTGGCCTCCGGCCCAAGGCGGCCGAAAAGATTGCCCTTCTCGTCGTAGGCAGGGGTCCACAAAAAGCTTTCGCGCACATCCATGCCTTTGACGCATTTGACCACCTCGATCGGCACGTTGAGCAGGTAGGCAAAAAATCTTAGATTCCGAGTCTTTCCGAATCCGGAAGGGCCAAGGAAAGCGCTGTGGTGTCCGATGGCAAAACGCATCAAAACACCTTGGAGGTATTCCAGTTCGCCATCTCCAAAGGACATATCCCTGAACTCGGTGACCAAACCATTGTAACCAGGCAAAGCCTTCTCTTTGTCATGAGGATCCTTGTCGACCGCCGGATCGCGACGTCGCACACGAACGCCCAGAATATTCACATATTCCACATCGCGATCCAATTCCTCATCGAATTCGCGTTCGATGGTGATGGTTCCGCTGTTGAAGGTCTGGACGACCTCCACTTCCGGCGTTTTTAGTTCAGGCTTTTTCATAAAGGGCAGATCGAAAATTAATGATTGAATCTAAAATTGGGATTAAACGTGAGCAAAAGGTTGCTGTGGGCCGACTCGGAAAGCGCCGAGAGCGTGTCCTCGTGGACCACAAAAAGGGCCTTTTGGAATTCAGGGCGTTGCAGTAGATTGCCTCCTTGTTCGGAGTAGCCGTATTGGCGCAAGGAATCGACAATGGTTTGGGCCTTTTGGATGTTTTCGGGCGTCAGCACAATTAAATCCAATCTGCCGGAGCCCTCGAACAGGACCATCGGATCCTCGGTCTCCATGAACTTTTTGCCTGTGGCGGCAATGGCCCTTAGGAGCTCTTTTTTTTGCCCATCGCTCTCGAGCACGACCAGCGGGAATTGCTGGTCCATGAGCGCAAGCGACAGGAAGAAATCCAATTTGGATATTTCGGTTTGCATAGGATTAATTAATTAATCTTTTTATTATACCAGAAAACGTCTCTTAAAACAAGGGTGAAAACAGGCTTCATCCACTGCGCTAGGATTTGGCTAGGAATTTCACCCTTCCCCGCCTGAGTTAGGTGGGGCGCAGGCGTCAGTCCAGCGAGCCTTAGCGAGTCGGAGGCGGTACGCTGAATAGGCTGATGTGACGTCACTGCCCTCAGTCGGACCACCTCGGCCTCCGGCCACTCCTCCTTATCAAGGAGGAGAATGATTGAAGACAAAACTAACCCAAAACTAGCTAACCTTCGGCACCCTTAGCACGCCGCGCCAACCCCTGAGATTCGAAGTTGTTTTGTCGCTGACCAAAATCAAACCAGCTTTGCCATTCATAGGACTAGTAGAGAGTGCCATCCCTTCGCTTCTGTTTTCGTCGGGCGTCCTAATCCAATCGCCTGTTTTTTCAGTGAATTTATACTTTCCGCTCAATTCCCCATACATACCGATATTCATCATCTCCACACCGAATTTCTTGGCCATCTCCTCCGCGCCAGCGTAATCCTGGTATCGTCGGCCAAGGGGGGAACTCTCCGAGCAGTCGGCGAAGATATAGGCATCCTCTTGGACTTCGATGATTCTCGGTTTGCCCCCGGTGTTTGTCATTTTGGTCAGACTTTCCAAAAGCGCTGGCCGGGCTTTCAGGGCCTTTTTGACTTCGGCCAAATCGACGCCTTCGGGCACCTCAAGAGAATCCAAAACCTTTTTCTGGTCGGGAGTAAGCACGGCGTTCAGCACCACATCGCCACCCACGGAGGAACGGAAGCGCACAGGCCCATTAATTATGGCCAAGCTATCTTTGACAAAATGCACCCGCCCAGCCCCATCGTACCAGTGTGCCTGGAGAGTTTTGGAATCCGTGGAGGCAAAATCATCGTCCAAAGGGGTGACGGTTTTCATATCGATGGGTTTTCTGTTTTCGATCGATTCCATCATCAACATAGAATAAGCGTGGCGATCCATGCCCTTTTCACCTGGCCTCCGCATTGCCTTTCGATTTTTGACTCGATCTGGCAATTCGGTCTTTTCGTCATCTCCCTCTTTGGGGCCCATTTCCTCTGCCCCTTCCACGATAATGGCTTTCCAACCCGTGATTTTTTCTGAGCTCGAATCGCCTTTACTGAAGACGTCATCCAAAAACACGTTATGTTGCCACTCAATTATCTTATGGTTGTCCATTGCCTTCACCTTGGACTCGAAACTGTTCTCAGGCACGAGGAGCAGCGTGGGCTCCTGGAATGTGGTTGCGAGCTCGAGCTGCTCGAGGGTAAAAGTTTCGATGATTTCCGTAAACAAAGGCGGAAGGGCTTCGCCTTCCCTGCCCCCGTACAAGCCGAACTCCATTAGGGTCTTGAGGTGTTCGTTGTACTGTTTATAAAACCCCAGCTCCTCAAAGATCTCGGCTTTCCTAGCCTCGGCCGCGCCCTTGTTCAGGCATTCATCCAGCCGATCCTTGAATTTCACAAATTCGGCCATGAAAGCGTCGCGGTCGCCACCACTAGCAAGGTCGACCAAGGCCTGTCGGCTTTCAGACACGAGTTTCTTCACACGACCGTTGTTGCGGTAGGCGTCGCTGGTCTCTAGCTTTGATATGAATTGGTCGATGTTCACAACGACAATTAAGAATTATGAATTATGAGTTATGAATAACAAATAGTAAAAATCAGACTTTGGGGACCTTCAGCATGCCGCGCCAGCCCTCGAACGGGTACCGAAAGTCGGCATCACGCTCGACGACGTTCACGCCCTCGTCACCACGGTCGCCGCGCAAGGCGAAGCCAGTATCTAAAATCTTCTGGGGCGTCTCAAGCCAGCTCCATGAGTCTTGGTCGACGGGTTTTCGTTCCTGCAGGAGCCGGTACTGCGCCTCTTTCATCATCTCGACACCCATATCCCTGGCCTGCTCCGCGGACTGATGGTAGTTAAAATTCCGGCGGCCCGAAGGCGACTCATCGGAACAGTCGGCAAAGATAAACTGATCGCCTTCGATGTCGAGCAGCTCAGGCTCCCCGCCGGTGTCCTCCATCTTCTGGAGGATGGCCAGTTTTTCGGGGTGTGCCAGAAGGCTTTTTTCGACCTCAGACCAATAGGCCCAGGGGTGACTTTTCATAAAGCGGGCCTTGAGGGTTTGGAGCAATTTGACCTGGGGCGACTCTTCCTTGGCCATCGGCACCCTCAACACCCCGCGCCAGCCCAAAAAATCGCGATGGAACCGGGGGTCGCGCTTTTCAATTTCGATCTTAACGCCAAGTTTGCCAACCAAGGCTTGGCCGTCCCCAAGGTCAGTATGGAAGGTCTTTAGCCAACTCCTTTGGCCATGCTTGTCCACAGCCTTTAGGCCTTGGAGGAGTTCGTACTCTATTTCATCCATCACATCCACCCCCATTTCCAATGCCGAGTCCTCAACATTCCCTTTGCAGTGCTCGCCCTTTGGCAACGCCATTTGGGCCTCTCGGGAATAGGCCATATTCACGCGACCACGGGGCGTCTCTTCTGAACTGTCACCGAAATAATAGTCGTTGTACGCCATCCAAAGCAGGTCCGGCTCCCCGCCTGTGTCCTCCATTTTTTGGAGCGATACCAGCTTCTCGGGGTTAGCCTTGAGCGATTGTTCCACGTCGGCCCATTCGACCCCTTCGTGCCAGTCGGGGTGCAACTCGAAGCGGGCCTTGAGGATTGCGAGCAGAGGGTTCTCTTTTTCAATCGACTTTTTTTCGCCAACTTTGTTCAGCACCACATCACCCCCCACGGAGAATCGAATATGCGCTGAGGGATCAAAGTCGTGTGCTGACTTTTTAAAAAATGAAACTCTTGATCCTGGAAAACCACCTCCGATCGGCAACCATTGCGCGGTCGGCACGTGAGATTTGGACAACACTGGATCGTCGGCCAATAGGGTACAGCCGTACTGGTCGATAGGTTGTCCATTTTGCAGGCCCTTCATCATGAGCATCGCGTAGGCATTGCGATCGATGCTCTTGATCCCGGGCTCCCGATTTTTTTTCCAAAGTTCCACCTCAGTCCCAAAGTGCTGATCCGCCTCATAGCCCCAGTTGTATTCCCAATCCGGCTCTCCATTCACTATGGTCGCCCGCCACCCAACGATTCGGCTGGAACTGGAATCGGTTTTGAAAAAATCCGCAGACGCTTGGGTTTCTATTTGACCTTCCATCAGATTAACATCGAGGGCGTCGATCTTGGACTGAAAAGAATTCTCAGGCACGAGGAGCAATGTGGGCTTCAGGAATGTGGAAGCCAGCTCCAACTGCTCTGGCGTGAAGGACCCGATCACCTGACCGTAAGAAGGGACTGGGGCTTCGTCCTCATTTTTCTCTTCAGGGTCGAAGGGATAACCAAAATCTTCTAGGATTAACAAATTTTCGGCGTATTGCTTCCGTAATTTTAATTTTTCAATGAGCTTCGAAGCCTCGGGGGAAATAGTGGCGACTGCTTTCGGATTCAGGCACTCATCGAGCCGATCATTGAACTTCATCAGCTCCGCCTTGAACGCATCACCATCGTTCCCGTGGGCAAGGTCGATCAAGACCTGTCGGCTCTGGTCCACAAGTTTCTTCACCTCACCGTTATTGCGGTAGGCGTCGCTGGTCTCGAGCTTTGATATGAATTGGTCGATGTTCACTTTTACTAAATTACGAATTTCAAATTACGAATTACGAATTTACATTGGGTTCATTTGCGGACGGCGAGGAAGCGACGTGCAGAGTCCCACCTTCTATCGGGAGTGACCCAGGTCTTGTCGAGAAAGCGCCTACCATCTTCCTCGCCAAGGTACGGGATGAGGATAACGCCTTCTGGGCCCAACGAACCGATGATCATGATTTGGGATTCCCGCTGGAGTTCCGGCTTAGCCGCGCCAAGGGCAAGGAGCTCCGGCACTGTGGCGGGGCGGAGGCCTCGTTTTTCAAGTTCCATGACGACCTCATCGGTTACCAACTGCTTTTCGACTTTGACAAAAAACATCTCGACTGGCCCTTTCCCCTTCTGGACAGAGGGATACTTATCTAATGTGAAGTCTGTGCCCACATGGTCATATTTCCCCGCTTTTATCGCCTCTTCGAGAGACAGATCATAGTCGACCTCCACCGTGTAAGTTTCGAGGGAGGCCTCCGAGGATTCCACGGCATTCAGCAATACATCGCCACCCACGGAGGAGCGGAAACGACCCCCCTCCCAGAAAAATTGATGAGACTGGCCAAAAAAACCAACCCTTGGGCCTGGAGGATCTTCATCCTCAGCCTGGGTCCATTCTCCGCTAGGGAAATATTCGAACGACACGGCAGGGTCATCGGGAAAAATTGTAAAACCATTTTGATCGATTGGATCGCCTTTTTGGATCCCCTTCATCATGAGCATGGCGTAAGAATCTCGATCAATGTCCTTTTCGCCAGGACGCAACAAAGCTTTTCGGCGCGACATCTCCTCGTTAAAGTGCATTTCCTTATCTTCGGCCCCCCAGTCATAATCCCAATCCCTTTTCCCGTTCACGATAACCGCCCGCCAACCGGCAATTCGATTCGAATCGGAATCGGCCACGGAAAATATCGAGCCCACATCAGTTTCCATCTGCCCCTCCATCGTCCTATGCGCATCGATGGCCGCAACTTTGGCAGCGAAACTGGTCTTGGGCACCAAAAGCAGGGTCGGTTCCTGAAACGTGGCCGCCAGCTCCAACTGACTGGGCGTGAAGGTCCCGATCACCTGTTCGTATGTCGGCAAAAGGGCATCGCCCACCACAACCCCTCCATTCTCGTCGATGAAGCCAAAATGGTCGAGCGTGCCTCGGTTCTCAGAATATTGCTCGCGCAATTTCAGCTTCTCGGCGAGCTTCTCGACCTCGGGCGAAATGGGCACGAACGCCTTCGGGCTCAGGCATTCATCGAGCCGATCATTGAATTTCATCAATTCCGCCTTGAACGCATCACCGTCATTGCCGTGGGCAAGATCGATTAGGGTTTGGCGGCTCTCGTCCACGAGCTTTCGCACCTCACCGTTATTGCGGTAGGCGTCGCTGGTCTCGAGCTTTGATATGAATTGGTCGATGTTCACTTTATAGCGATTAACGATTAGCTATTAACTATTAGCGAAAACAACAGGGCTCAGACCTTGGGAACTTTTAGAACGCCGCGCCAGCCGAGATTACAGTACGTGGCCTCCGTCCGAAGGATGGTTGCACCGTCAGGAAGCCAATAGCCGTAAAGGGCGTAGCCGGTCTCAAGAATGTCTTCGGGCGTCTTCAGCCAGCACATGCGATCCGTATCGAAAGCTCCAAGTGTCTGCAGATGGCGATACTGGGCCATGTCAATCAGCTCTGCGCCAAGCTTCCGGGCCATTTCGGCCGACTCGGCATAAACCAGTTTGAATCTATCAGCGGGTAGTGGCGCAGAACAGTCGCAGAACACAAAGAAACCGTCTCCCGCCATAAACACATCGGGGTCACCACCGGCCTCCTCCATTTTCTTGAGGCTGGCCAGTTTTTCGGGGTTAGCCTTGAGCGACTTTTCGACCTCGGCCCAATCGACCCCCTTGTGACGCTCGGGATGGGCTTCGAAGCGAGTCTTGAGGATTTGGAGCAATTTGGCCTCGGGCGAAACTTCTGGGGTCACTTTTTTGACCTTCAGCACACCGCGCCAGCCACCGTCCTCGTCGAAATAGTTGGCGTTGACCTTGGAAATGTCCATAAAGCCTTTATCACCCCCAATACCGCGCAGGGCGTAGCCGGAAGGCAAAGCGTTCTGGGGTGTCTTAATCCAACTCCAAGAATTGCGGTCTACGGGCTTTCGGGCTTGTAGGAGGCGGTAGTTGGCCTCGTCTATCAATTCCACGTCCTGGATATCCACCTCGTCGGCTAGAAATAGACTGTAGTCAAGATTCCTGCGACCTTTTGGCGATTCGTCCGAGCAGTCGCAGAACACGAAATCGCCGTTCTCCTCGACCATGAGCAAATCCGGCTCGCCGCCGGTCTCCTCCATCTTTTGGAGCGAGGATAAGGTTTCGGGGTTTGCCTTGAGCGATTGCTCCACTTCGGCCCATTCGATCCCTTCATGCCAATCAAGGTGCGATTCGAAGCGGGATTTGAGGGTTACGATGATGGGTTTCATGCCTTCGGCAATCTCGGCAGAACCATGGGGGGTCGGACTCAGGCATTCATCGAGCCGATCATTGAATTTCATCAATTCCGCCTTGAACGCATCACCGTCATTGCCGTGGGCCAAATCGATCAAGACCTGTCGGCTCTGGTCCACAAGCTTTCGCACCTCACCGTTATTGCGGTAGGCATCGCTGGTCTCTAGCTTTGATATGAATTGGTCGATGTTCACTTTTTCTAAATTACGAATTACGAGTTACGAATTACGAATTTGTTTCGATCACTTGCGGACGGCGGCAAAGTGAAGTCTGGATTCCCAAATGTCGTCGCGTTTGAACCAAGTCAGGCCGAGGTTCCGCTTGTTGCCGCCTCCACCGAGGATTGAAACGTTGTTACTGCCGTCTGCGCCTTGCCAAATAGAACCGAGAGCCATGATGAGAAATTCTCGCTGGAGTTCCGGATGAGCCGCGCCTAGGGCAAGGAGCTCCGGCAATGTGGCGGGGCGGAGGCCAAGTTTGTCGAATTCCGCAAGAACCTCATCCGTCGTCATGCCCTTCTTGAAGTCGAAAAGAGTGATCCCGAATGTTTCTTTTGACTTCTTGTCGGAAGGAAAATTTTCCGCGGTGATGGTGTTGTCCACCGTGTCATACTTTCCCGCCGCAATTGCCTCATCGAGGGGAAGACCATAATCGACCTCTACCGTGTAGGTTTCGGATTCGGCTTCCGCGGATTCCGCAGCGCTCAGAAGGACATCGCCCCCCACGGAGGAACGGAAACGGGCTTTTTCCCGAACCTCACTGGGGTCATCCCAACCAAAATTGACAAAATTATAGTCGTAATCCCAGTACACCTCCGGAATTTTATCGACCGATCGTGCCGGATCGTCCTCCAATAAAGTATGGGTATCCTGGTCGAGGGGCTCCCCCTTCTTCATGGCCCCCATCATCAGCATGATGTAAGTGTTTCGATCCATTCCTTTTTCATTCGGCCTAAGGGAAGCTTTGCGGTTTTCCAAGCGTTCCCCAAGAGAGAGATTCGCATTGTCGTCTTCTTTGACTTTCATGTCATGCGCCCCCTCCACTAGGCACGCTCGCCAGCCTGCGGTCTTTCGAAAATCGGGATCCGATTCGGAGAATAGCTTCGCCTCATTGTAAATTTCATCCACAGAAATTCTTCCTTGATTTTTTATGGTCGTATAGACATCCACGGCTCGTGTCTTTGCATAAAAATAAGTCTCGGGAACCAGAAGCAACGTAGGCTCCTGGAATGTGTCGGCGAGCTCGAGCATCTCGAGCGAGAAGGTTTTGGCGACTTCATAGAAAGAGGGGGTGGGGGCGTCGCCCGTCCTGGTTCCGAGTTTTTTCGTGAGAAAGTGGAAGTGTTTGAGGACTTTGAGCCGTTCGGAATATTGTTCGCGTAGGCCTATTTTTCGGACGAGCTCTGTCCTTCTGGCCTCGGCCCCGCCCGGGTTCAGGCACTCATCGAGCCGATCATTGAACTTCATCAGCTCCGCCTTGAACGCATCGCCGTCGTTGCCGTGGGCAAGGTCGATCAAGACCTGTCGACTCTGGTCCACGAGTTTGCGTACCTCACCGTTATTGCGGTAGGCGTCGCTGGTCTCAAGCTTTGATATGAATTGGTCGATGTTCACTGCGACAATTAAGAATTATGAGTTTTCAGGGGTCACTTTCGAACGACGGCGAAACGGTAACCGTAGTCCTTTTGCCAGAAATTGCCATAGGTCCAACCGAGGCACCGCTTGCCCCCATCGTCCCAAAGGTACGGGACGAACATCGCCTTATCCATGGTCCAAAATTCGGAACCATAAGCGACGATCGGGGACTTCCGCTGAAGGTCGGGGTAAGCCGCCCCCAAGGCGAGGAGTTCAGACAACGTTGCTGGGCGGAACCCTTGCTTTTCCAACTCCTCCGAAACCGGATATGAATAACTACCCATAAAAGTTGGTGCGTCCTTATCCAAGCCCAAATCGATGATCCTGATATCGACAGCCTCCTTCTTTTTCTTCTGAGGAGGAAAATTATGGGCAGAGATATTGCCATCCGCCTCATCGTATTTCCCTGCCGCAATCGCCTCATTGAGAGGAAGGTCGTAATTTACCTCCACCGTGTAAGTTCCAGGCTCAGCTTCCGAGGAATCCACGGCGTTCAGCAAAACATCGCCGCCCACGGATGAGCGGAAGCGGACATAACCATATTCAAAGTTTTGCATATCACGGAAATCCGCCCTTTTCTCATCTGCATTCCAATCCACACACGGAACATGGAGTGAGGACACGGCAGGATCGTCGTCCAACAGGGTCATATGCTCGCCCTTGTCGATCGGTTCCCCTCTACTCAATGACTCCATCATGAGCATGGCGTAGGCGTGGCGGTCCATGCCCTTTTCCCCTTGCCGGCGGGCGTCCATGCGGTTTTTTACACGATCCAAAAGCTCGAGCTCAACATCATCCCCCTCCTTGATTTTCATTTCCCTCGCCCCGTCCACGATCACGGCTTTCCAGCCCGTGACCTTTTCGGAACCGGAATCAGATTCCTTGTACGGGTCCTCTACAAGGGTATCAGTCTGCCCCTCCATCGTTTTATTGGTGTCGATGACCTCCACCTTGGCCGCGAAGCTGGTTTCGGGCACCAAAAGCAAAGTGGGCTCCTGAAACGTGACGGCGAGCTCGAGCTGCTCGGGGGTGAAGGTTTTCACAACCCCCTCAAAAAAGGGCACGGGGGCGTTGCCTTCTAAGTTTTCCGAAAGAGAAAAACCAAATTCGCTGAGTGTTAACAAGCATTCGTCGTATTGCTTTTCCAGGCCTAGCCTTCCGACAAGATCGGCCTTCCTTGATTCGGTGATACCTGGATTCAGGCACTCATCGAGCCGAGCATTGAATTTCATCAACTCCGCCTTGAACGCATCGCCATCATTGCCGTGGGCAAGATCGATCAGGGTTTGGCGGCTCTCGTCCACGAGCTTTTTCACCTCACCGTTGTTCCGGTAGGCGTCGCTGGACTCAAGCTTTGATATGAATTGGTCGATGTTCACTGCGACAATTAAGAATTAAGAATTATGAATTATGAATTTTGGAAACAGCCTAATTTTTATCCTCCATTTCCTCTTTCACGTGGGTGGCGTAGCCGTCTTTGTAAGTAAGCATGCTCAAGATCACCAGATCCAACCGCTCGATCAATTCCTTGGTGGAGCGCGCCTCTAGCCAGTGATCCTTGCCGTAATGGTTGCCAGGGGAATTCGGAGAGGCGCCATTCGACTTCAAAACAAAACAGAAGGCTTTGCCGTCCAGCTCCTCCTGCGTCTTGTCGATCTGGTCGTAAACCGCCTGCATGGGATTTTTGGAATCATGCTGGATGGCGGCCTCGTCCCACAGGTCGATGGCGAAACGGTTTCCGGAACCGCGGTTGCGATCCAAAAGCCTTCGGCGTTGGACTTCGAGAGCTGTGGCATCCTCCACAATGCTGAGTCCCGAATCGCTGCTGCCCGCCTTGTTCAGTGCCAGCATGTTGTGCATGATCTCGTCGTAATCGCGATCAGGATCTTGGTTGAACGAGACCACCACGGGGATGGGGGCGCGATCGTCCTTTTCGGAAATCCCGGGAACTTTTTGGGACACCAGAATCTCGAGATCCAAAAAGCGTTTAACCTCGGGCGTTTCGCGGATCTTTTGAAGAAACAGGAAAAGGCGAAGCGCCTCCTTAAGGCTTACCGCCTGGGTGCGCCACAAAATAGAAACCGTGATCTTCTCCTGCTTGGGAACCTGTTTCTCGAAAATCTTTCCCTCTTGCTTCACGCCCAGCTGTTTGCGCAACCGGTCCCGCATCATGGCGGGCAGGCGCACCTTGGCCGTGGGCTTTTTGGTGGGTTTTCGGCCCCTTCGCGATTCGGTCCGAATGGCCTCTTTCCACGCTTCAATTCGCTCGTCGATGTCGATGTTGTGTTCCAGCCAACGCTCCGCTTCCTCCAATTCGCGCGGGATGACGCGGGCGATTTCGGCGGCCGACATCATGCTCGGCTTTCCGCCTTGCTCGATCAACGTGGAATCATTGGGGTTTTCCTGCTTCGGCTCTTGCTTCTGCTCGGCCTCCATCTCCTGATGAGTGGGCGATGTAGGAGGCTTGGTGTGGGGCCGGAGTTTCGCATTCAGCGCATCCTCGATCTCTTTCAAGAATTTTTCCGGATCCTTGAGTAATTCCTGAAGCATTTCCGACAACATTTGTTGCATGATCTCGTCCTTCATCGTTTCCTGCATTTCCTCGAACAGCTTGATCAAATATTCGCGCAACGGCTCAGAAAGCCCCTCGACCAGAACCGCGGGGCCGATAAGCTCAAAAGGGCTGGGGCCTTTCCCTTCAGCCTCCTTGGATCCAGACGGCAGGACTGGCTTCTCGGGCCCCGCAGACAATGTTTTTTCAATGGCCTTGCCCACCTCGGCCTGGATTTTCTCGACGGGCTTATGCTCTTTTTCGTAAGCCTCCTTTTCCTCGCGCTGGGTTGCCAATTTTTTTTGCATTTCCTCGGCGAGCTCGGGGGGCATTTGGGGCAACTTTGAATCCAACAGGTTCTTCATTTTCGGGTGCAGCGGAACCCCAGCCGAATGCAAACCCACGATGGTGATGGCCTGATGAACCGCCTGATTCTGGCGGTCACGCTCCAATAATTTCTGGTAATCGCCTTTGAAGATCTCCTCCACCCTTCTATACACCTTGCGAGCCTTGGCCTTCCTCTCCAAAAGCGATGGCTTTTTTTTGGGAACGCATGTGGGGTCTTTCGCCATAAAACGGATATCGCCCTCGTGTTTTTTCAAAACCTCACGGACGCGGGGGTCCGTGGTGGGGTAGGGTGCGCCATAGGCCCACTGACGGATGACCTCGGAATCGAACTGCGCAAAAAGCGGGAGATAGCCCTGCTTGAGCATGGCATCCTTGGCCTTGTAGGGCCAATCGAGACGACCCCCAGGGCCAAACGAAAATTCAAGGGCAGCATCCATTTCAGGCTTTAGTTTCGGGTACAGCGCCATGATGCGGTCGTCGTTTCGGCAATCGATGAAAGAGTTGTTCAGCGAACTGAGCCCAAGCTGGCCCCACACTTCGGGCTTGAGCCCCAAATCCTTGATGGGATTCAGGTCGATGACCCGGTGGCCCGCCTCGTGGGCGGCATCGCCCTTCAAAGACAAAGTCACGGCCTTTCGCAAGGCGCCCCGCAAGAATGGACTCAGACCCTTGGCAGAACCGCTGATATTTTCCAGCTCGCGGAAGGTTTTGAGAACGCGTTTCACCAGCCCCATGCCCAAATGGACGAAGTTTTCGACGGTATTAAAATACATGTCGTCGTCGATCGCGAATTCAATTTTCTCCAAGGTCAAATCGCCCAGCACCTCCTTCATGGCGGCGACCATTTCCTCACCCACTTCCTTAAGCTCGGCCTCCGAGAAAAATTCCACCACCTCAGGGTCCTTGAGCAGTTCGGCGATGGTTTCAGCAGTTTTTTGGATTTCCATTTTTTTAGAAAAAATACAAACAAAATTAAGTTCAAAGCTCGTCAAAGCCTCACCGCGCGACGCGAACCAAGGTCCCCATCCGAGCCGTAAGGCCAGTGCAAGCCCAGGTTCACCTGCGAATCCCCGGGGAACCAGTTCGAGGCCGGGACGCTGTCGGCTTTTTTCAGATAAGAGGCCAGGTTCCAGGTTTGGCTGTTTTTTTTCCAGTCATCGAAAGGCTTTCCCGAAAACGCGCCCTCGGCGTGAAGCAGGAGCCACTCCTCGGGGGTGAGGCCCGAAAGGCCCGCGGCGTCGAACTCGGCTTTCAGGTCGATGGCGGATTTGTTTCGGGTGTCCTCTGGCGTGGTCTCGGTCCCGTCGACCACCAGCACCTGCCAGCCGGGAAAAGGACTTTCCGGGTCGGAAAGAATCTCGGATTTCGTGAGGCCGCCGTAGGGGGACTTGTCGAATTTTTCGGGGAAGTAGACGAGCTGTTCCTCGTCCACGGCGCGGTCCGGAAGGTCGGAATCGATGTCGTAGTTTTTGGTGTAAATGGGGTTCTGGTCCAGCGTTCCGATATTTTGCCCGACCTTCTCGGCAATGGTCCTGAGCGGCATGGCGAACGGAACGACGAGGAGCATGGGGTTTTTGATGTGCTTTTCGATCAGTTTCATCTTTTCAGGGGTCAGCCGAGCCTTGATCTGGCTCAGGGTTGGGATTCTGTATGGAAGACCGTCGACCCCCTTGATATCGGAGCCTTTGGCAACCTTGACATTGATAAACCCAAAGGCATCCAAGGTCAGCACGCGTTTGTGGTACTCCCTTTCGAGATTGAATTTTTCAACGGTTTCCGAGGATTCCGTGGCGCTCAAGGGCACCTCGCTGCCCACGGAGGAACGGAAACGGGCACGGTCATTTTCAGCTTCAGAATCGTCAGAATAGAAGACCACCTGCCCATTACCATCGTCCCAGCGCGCGTACGGTGCGTCATAAGCCGTCAGGTCGGGGTCGTCGACCAACAGAGTGAAGGCGCCCTTATCGATCGGCTCGCCTTTCCTCAAAGACTCCATCATGAGCAGGGCGTAGGCATGGCGCCCTATGCCTCTCTCTCTGGGCTTGCGGGCGGACTTTCGGTTTTCGATGCGCTCCTTTAATTCGAGCTTCACATCATCGCCTTCCTTGAGTTTCATCTCCTTCGCCCCTTCCACAATGACCACCTTCCAGCCTTTGATCTTTTCGGAGCCAGAGTCGAATTCCGTGTACAGGTCGACTACAATGGTTCCAACCTGGTCCTCCATCGTCTTGTGCGCATCGATGGCGGCCACCTTGGCCGCGAAGCTGGTCTCGGGCACCAAAAGCAGGGTCGGCTCCTGAAATGTGGTGGCGAGCTCGAGCATCTCGGGGGTAAAAACGGCCATGGCTTTCTCGAACGTGGGGCGCGGAACATCTCCTTTTTTGGTTTCGCCCTGCTTGCCGATGAATCCGTATAAGCC
The DNA here is from genome assembly GCA_003154375.1 of Candidatus Peregrinibacteria bacterium. Classification (GTDB taxonomy): domain Bacteria; phylum Patescibacteriota; class Gracilibacteria; order UM-FILTER-43-11; family UM-FILTER-43-11; genus FEN-1329. The sequence continues at coordinate 7,949 of PMDG01000026.1, read as the reverse complement.
GAGGGTCTTGAGGCGCTCGCGGTACTGCTTTAGGAGTCCCAGCTTCTCTATAAGTTCGCTCGCCTCAGGGGCGGACCCGGCGGAAGGGACCGCGGAGGGTTTCAGGGCGATATCGAGCCGATCGTTGAACTTCATCAGCTCCGCCTTGAACGCCTCTCCATCGTCGCCGTGGGCCAGATCGATCAGGGCCTGACGATGTTCGGACACAAGTTTCCTAACCTCACCGTTGTTGCGGTAGGCGTCGCTGGACTCAAGCTGTGATATGAACTGGTCAATGTTCATTAAAATTTAATCTAATTATTATAGCATAAAATCACCTCTAAAGCCAGATCCAAAAACGTGAGTGCTCACACCCCTAATTTCATCAGTGTCAGTTGGATGGATTTTTTGTTTGTTTTTTAATCCCACTTGCTCTCCCTTTATCAAGGGAGACCCCCTGTAATAAGTTTAGGGGGTTCCTCTTGATAAAGAGGAAGGCAAGGAGATTTCCGATCCGCCTCCATGGCAGAATTTAGGAGATTCTTCGCTTCACTGTGTTCGCTCTGAATGAAAAGACTTTTAAAATTCGGATTTGTACATTAAAAATTCATAATTAAAAATTCTTTGGAAATTGGTCATTGATCATTGGTCATTTCGTCGTTTGTGCTATAGTGTCCACGAACATTTTCGCCTATGGTCAACCTCATTGTCCTCATCACCTATCTGATCGCATTGGCCACGTTCATCATCATGAGCATTATGGCCATCCAGCACACCGTAAAATTCGGATACATCAGCCGGAGCTTCAAAAGCCTGGCTTGGACCTTCGGGCTCATCGCCGTGATCCTCATCCTCTATTCCGCCTATCTCATGACGAATCTCTTCAGGCCTGCCGGAGTGAAAATTACGCCAGTGAATTCGGTGGGGAATATCGACTATTAACCAAGGACTAAGGACTAGGGATTATGAACTAAGTGAGGCGCGGCTTAGTCCTTAGTTCTTAGTCCATAGTCCTAAAATAATGCAATATCTGATCCCTGGACTGTCGGCTTTTGCTCTCACATTCCTCGTCCTTTGGATCGGGACCAAGGTTTATCCGAAACTGGGCCTGATGGATCGGCCGCACAAGTATGGCCTCACTCGGGCGCCCATCCCGTATCCGGGCGGCATTTTGCTGTATTTGGTATTTTTGATTCTCTGCCTTTTTTTCTTCGAGCCTACGGTCAAACTGATCGGGCTTCTGCTGGGCGGTGGAGTTTTGGTGGTGGTCAGCTTCATCGATGACCGAATCAGCCTTTCGCCTTGGGTTCGCCTAATGAACCAAATCCTCGTGGCCGTGATCATGGTGGTCGCGGGCATCGGCATCACCCATATTTCGAGCCCGTTCGGCGGGACCATTCGACTCGACGACATCCAGATCGACCTCAGCATCGGCTCCTACAGCCAAACCCTTCTTTTGATCTCTTCTCTGTTCACCATCGCTTGGATCGTGCTTGTGGTGAACACCATGAACTGGCTGGACGGGATCCCCGGAATGGTCAGCGGGATCTCGACTCTGGGCGGACTGACTTTGTTCTTCCTGAGCATCACGCCTTTTGTGAACCAGCCCGAGGTGGCCATGATCGCCCTCATTGTGGCCATGATCGCCTTGGCGTTCTGGCTGTTCGATTTTTACCCGCCCAAATTCCTGATGGGCGATTCGGGAACCATGTTTTTCGGCCTGATCCTTTCCGTGCTGGCCATCTTTTCCGGCGGGAAGATCGCGACCGCCTTCTTGATTTTAGGTTTCGCCATTCTGGATGCGCTTTACGTGATCATTTATCGATTATACAAACGCCAAGCGCCCTGGAAAGGCGGAGAATGGGACAAATACCGAAAGGCCGTCCATTTGCACCACCGGCTTTTGCAATCCGGATTCTCGGAGCGGCAAGTGCTTTGGATGATTTACGCCATGTCCGCGGTTTTCGGAATCACAGCCCTGTTCATCGGCACCCAAGGCAAATTCTGGGCCATCGTGGTGTTGGCCATCGTTTCTTTTGTGATCGGACTGATTTTGAAGGCTAGGCAGAAACGTAACTAATGGATTTGGAATACTCAAAATCACACCCCAATTTTCTCGAACTCGAAATTCCGCGCTTCACCAAAGGGCGGCTGAAATTGGTTGAGCCGAAAACGGATCTGGCAAAAGCTAGTCTCAGCTGGACGAGAAACCCAGAGGTTGTCCAATATTTGGGAGGAGATTTCTCGAACCCTTCCCTTGAAAAAGAGGTGGAGAGGCTTAAGAAAATCATTGAGGCCGACAATGAGTATAACTGGATGATCGAACTGGATAACAGGGTCATCGGCGCAGTTGCGATCAACAAAATCCAGGAAACAAGCGAGGCGCTTGGGGCCAAGGCGGGTAGCCTTGTGATCTTGATTGGCGAGAAGCACCATTGGGGCAAAGGCATCGGACACCAAGTGCTCCGGGCCGTATTGGATTGGGCTTTTGAAAAATCCGATTTCAAGTTCATGACCGCTCGAGCGTTAAAACAAAATTATGCAAGCCTAAAAACGTTGGAGAAGCTGGGGTTCGAGGAAATCGGGGAATCGCCATACGTGGATGGGCTTATTGACGGAAAACCCGCCACCTGGGTCGATTTTAGGCTTGGAAGGGAAAAACACCTGAGAAAATAGACTTCAGATCTGATGCAAATCGGAGTATAAACATAATCCATCGCCCAAAGGCGTGCAGACCCATTAGCCTTAATCCGAACCCTATGGCTCCCAACGAAAACAACGAAAATCTGGAGCTCATCCACACCGATTCAAACACTAGGGAAAGGGGGTGGATCGAAACCACCACCACCGAGCAGTATTTCCTTGATCGCACCACTGGCGAAGTAACCTTGGTGGAAACTGTGGATGTCGACAATCCGTACCCGAACGCAAGGCAAGCCAAAGACAAGGAGGTCTCACGGAAAATCATGCCTTCCAGCCTGCTCCCGGCCGAAGTTCGCGAAAAGGTCAAAACGCTGATGGAAAAGAAATAATTTCAATCGTGACACCGCTCCGCGTGGCACCCATTGTTGCACCCATCGTGGACCACCATTGGTGCCACTATGGGTTCCACCACCGGCCCCACAACAGGAATCTCATATTTGCGCCCCAACCGCACTTCGCCTAGAATGGGGCCATTGATTGTGGGGCGCCTATGAGTTCAGACCTATTTGAAATCATCCTTCCATCCTTTGCCTTCTTTGTGGGCTTTTTCCTAGCCTATGCCCTATTGGAGATGGTCGTCGCCCTGTCTTTGAACATTGTCATTTTTCGATACTGGGGATTTTACGTCAAAAAAAAGGATTTTCCAACGCTTGAGCGCAATCGCCGAATCGAATTAGTCATCTGCCTGCTGATCGCCTCGCTCATCTTAGCCATGGTCCGCTACTCAAAGATTTTCGATGTGCTCCTTTCCGCGGTCGCGGAGGTGCGCGTATTCGCCTTGGAAGTCTTTTTGACCATGTTGCTGGTCTATCTTGTCACCACCCGAGAGCTGTTGGATGACGACCTGATCAAAAAGGCCCACAAATACCTCTACTTTCTCATGTCCTCGGTCATCTTTGTTTCGGTCGTCCTTTTCTCAAATGTGTATTATGCCTCGTACAAAGACTATATCCATTACAACGTTTTTCTTCCGATGACCCAGGATCGTAAACTCTATCTCGCTCGCTCAGAACGAGAAAGACTCCTGTCCGAATTTCGGCAAATGGTCTACAAGCAGCTTTGCCCCGAGGCCGATTTCTCAAGCTACTATCGAAGCGGAAAGGCGGTGAGTTTTTCCTACGTTGTCACTCAACCCGATCTAAAAATAGCCCTTAAGCCCTTGTCGAGAGGCAATCTTAAGGCCTACACAAGCGGACACCTTTGCTCCAACGGGAACGTCTCATTCCTCCTAACAGACTACGGCCAATGGTACTGGGTGATGCCCAACGAAATGATTGCGAAAAACTAGCAAAGCATTGAGAATAGCCTTATTGAATTCCCTAGCCTTTTTCTTTTGGCCGCCTATTCCGTCCGCAAATCATTGCTTCCGCTCTCCAGGAAAATCATTTTGGCGCTCCAAAAAGAGCCCATTTTGGATGTGAAAAAACTTCGGAAAGTCCGCAATGCGCTCACGGAAAAAAACGGCGGCCTTTTGCCTCGGAATCTAGAGCTCATCCAAGCCTACCGAGATCTTTTGTCCGAGAAGAAAATAAAATCAAACCCCGATCTCCTCGGGGCGATCCAGAAACGGAAGGTCCGCACGATGTCGGGAATTGCCAATGTGACGGTTCTGACAAAAGATTTGGGATGCCCGGGGCGATGCATCTTCTGCCCCACGGAAAAGGGGATGCCCAAAAGCTATCTCTCGAACGAACCCGCCATGATGCGCGCGGTGCAAAATGAATTTGACGCCTATCGTCAGGTGAAGGCCCGCCTGAGCGGACTCGTTGCCCAAGGGCACGATGTGAGCAAGGTGGATGTCCGCATCGCTGGAGGCACATGGGGATCGGTTCCAGAAGGTTATAGGCTGGAGTTCCTCGCCGGGATATATCGGGCGCTGAATGAAGGACCAACCACCAAAAGTTCGAAATCCGAATTCTCAAAATCCGAAAAATTTTCGAAATTCGAAATTCGAAATTGCATTTAGCCAAACTGATAGAAAACAATGAAAAGGCTAAATGCCGATGCGTTGGTTTGTGGATCGAGACACGGCCGGATTGGGTTGATTTGGAGGAAATCCGAAAACTCAGGAGCTATGGCGTGACTGGGGTGGAGCTGGGAATCCAAACGACCGATGATAGGGTAAACAAGTTTTGCCAACGTGGGCATGGGCTCGCGACATCGATTCATGCGACCCAACTCCTACGGGACGCAGGACTCAAGGTTTGCCACCATTTGATGCCCAACCTGCCCATGGCAACTCTGAAATCGGACCTCAAATCGGGGAAAGACCTGTTCGACAATGAAGGTTTAAGACCTGATTATCTGANNTTCTCATCGGCATCAAAAAACATATCCCCGAATATTGCCGGGTGATCCGCATCATCCGGGACATTCCCGAAGAAAGTGTTTTGTCGGGGAACAAAAAGACCAATTTGCGCCAACTGATGCAGAACAAGGGAGTTGTTTGCCGATGCGTACGATGTCGGGAAATCGGAGACTTAAATTTCAGGATTCAGGACACAGAAATCAGGATTCAGCAGTATAAGGCCAATGGTGGGAAAGAATTTTTCATCACCTTCGAGGAGCCGAAATTGGACAAAATTGTGGGGCTTTGCCGCCTACGGCTGCCAGGCAAAAAGGCAAAGATGGCTTTTAAGACGCTTGATGGAGTGGCATTGGTGCGAGAGCTTCATGTTTACGGACGACAAAAGTCGCTCGAGGAAAAAGGGCTCGATTCCAAGACCCAGCATCTCGGGCTGGGAAAACGGCTAATGGCGGAGGCCGAGCGGATCGCGAAAAAAGCCGGATATTCAAAAATAGCCGTGATCGCAGCCATCGGAACGAGGGAATACTACAAAAAATTGGGGTATAAGCTGGAGGAGACGTATATGACCAAAAGTCTCAAGCGTGAGTCTCAAGTCTCAAGGGGATCAAATGCCCTTGCGACTCGCGCTTGAGACTTGAGACTAGTTATGGGTCAGATCGACATCCTTGATCGGCACGTTTTCCTTATGCGCCAACAGCGCGTAGGTGTAGACCCAAACGGCCGTGGAAAAAACGTTGAACAGGCCCATGAGGTACGAGGTGACCATGAAAGCCGCGATACAAAAAATGGTGATCAGGACAATGCCCACGGTGCTGATGAAAATCGAGGCCAGGTATCCACCGAGCGCCACCACCCCCATCGGGATCAACAACACCAAAATCACATTGAGGATGATGCGGGCGCTGATCAATAGCATGAGAATGAAAACCAAGATGGTTTTCCTGAGATTCGAGATCACCAGTATCACGCTTTCGCCGATGGATTTGATGACCCGTTTGTTATCGATGACAATGAAAAATTCGGCATAGGTGAACAGAAAACTGGCGATCAGCCCGACCATGGCGATAAAAATGAAAATGGGCAGAACGAAGAAAAACACATTTACCCCCCACCAGCGGAGAACGAATGACCCCTCGGTGACAATGGAAATAATACTGAACGATCCGCTGATGACCGCAAACTCAAACATGGGGAAGAAACGCCGTAGTCCGATCTCGAACGATCCGGAGATGGGTTCATAATTCTTGATCCTGATGAGGGCGTGAATCAGCGCCCCGTGAAAAATTGGGGGCAAAACGGTGTATCCCGCAAAAACGAGTGCCGCCGTCACTGCCAAAAAAACAGCCAATTTCGGGTGGTCGGAAACCAGACCCCAGACTTGGCGGATGCTATTCCCGATGTCCGGATTTTTGCCAGTGAAAAGGGTCGAGGTTTGGAATGCGTGATATTGGTAGGCCAGATAGACGGTGCTGACGAGCGTGCTGAAAAAAGCGGGCACGGTGCCGTACCAGATGAGCTTTTTCAGATGCACCTGGGTCACTTGCCACGCCTTGCGGACAATATCTCGAACGGTCATGGAATGATTTTACCCTGTGCATTTTACCATAATTTTAGCGATTAACGATTAGCGATTAGCCATCAGCGAAAACTCACGACAATAAACCGCCAACCCAACCATCACCCATTAAAATAAGTAGCATCGAGGAAGGTGAGCGGGCGTAGGCTTTATTTGCCTTGGGTGGTCTCCGACGGGCCCCAAGGCAAATAAAGCCGAAGCTGAGCGAGCCTTCCGAGAGGCGTTCCATGTGCTTTGGAAAGGCGGAAAACCTTTGCAAAGGTTTTCCGGGCATTAGCAAAGGGCGCCATTGATTTTGCACATGTGGATCCAATAAATTGGATAAACCTCAGAGGTGACAAATGACGCCCTAACGACACGCGATCCAATAGGCTTTTACCCCCTTTCGGGAATGTGACCTAATTTAGGAACGGGTCGGCTCCTCGACTCCCGAAGGAATCTCGGAATCTCCCTGTTTCTATTTTCAGCACTCTTTTATCCCGCTGCCGAGTCGCGGTTTCCCCGGAATTCGCCGTGGCGAAAATAGGGGTGATTTTGTTTTTGTTTTGTTTTGTATTGGTTTTTGGCCTCTAGCCCAATCCGAAGATTGAACGGAGACTGGCTTTTTACCACGCCCCGAAGGGGTGGAGGGTAGAAAGCAGGGAGAAACCAATTGAAATAATTTTGCATTTCGGATTTCTGATTTCGCATTTTTGGATTCCGACGAATGCCAAATCTGAAATGTGAAATGCCAATTTCCTCTGGTTTCTCACTTCTACCCGCGAATTTTCAAAGATCAATAAATCTGTAAATTATAGCACGGTTCATGCCAAAAGTCAATTTCCTATCCCCTCTCAATTACGCTAAAATCCATTCATAAATCTAACTTATGAAAGGAAAACTCTTTCTCATTCTTGGCCCATCGGGTTCCGGCAAGGGATCAGTGCTTGAAAAACTCCGAGCCAAGCACCCCGATTTTCTATTCCCCGTGTCCGCCACCACTCGCGAAAAGCGCCCTGGCGAAAAGGATGGCGTGACCTATCATTACATCACAAAAATGGAGTTTGAAGCAGGCATCAAAAAAAGCGAATTCTTGGAACACGCCTTGGTTCACGAGATCAATTATTACGGCATCCCCAAGAAACCGATCATGGATGGGCTCGCCGAGGGAAAAACCATTGTCCGCGAGGTGGACATCCAGGGATTCGAGGAAATCCGCAAACACATTGATCCCAAAAACCTGGTTTCCATCTTCATCACCGTGCCCAACCAGCAGGAGCTGGTCGACCGGATCATCAAGCGTGCGCCGATCTCGGAGGAAGAGCTTAAACACCGAATCGTAAGCATGCGAATGGAGCTCGCGAAAGCGCGGGAATGCGACTATTTGGTGGAGAACAAAATGGG